>NZ_JBFMHW010000004.1:0-365606 GCF_040754745.1 Pseudomonas sp. SB113 | reverse complement strand
ACTCGGCACCTCGCCCAGGCTCGGTGTGCCCGTAATCCGACAGTGATTTGGGGGGCCGCCGCCACGCGCCATCCATGGCGCGGGGCGGCTAAACCGGCATCCCTGCCGGTTTACCCCCCAAATCACTGTCGAATTCCGGCCAGCGTGGTTTAACGGGGCGCCTGAGATCAAGGTCAAGATCAAGATCTAAAGCAAGATCAAGGGCGGCTCGCTTCGCATCGTGGTTAGCGCGACTTTATTGTCGGTCTGATTGTTGGGGCTAGTGTGCTCTCACCCATTCAGAAGTCCAGCGTCACCCCGCTATACAACGCACGTCCGTCGCCGGGGGAGTGCAGCGACGCTTTGGCACCGTCCGGGTCATACCAGGCGTACTCGTAGTAACGGTTGGTGAGGTTTTTCAGTTGCAGGTCGACGCTGAGCGACTTGGTCACCTGGTACGTCGCGCCCAGGTTCATCAATACGTAGCCCCCGTAAGTGCCCTGGGTGTTCTCGCGTTCCAGGTAGTAGTTCGTCTGGCCGTTCATCCAGGCGGTGAGTTGCAGGGCCGGCGTGGCCTTGAAGCTGACGCCGGCGTTGTACAGGTGATGGGGGATGTGGTCGATTTCCTGGCCCTTGCTGTTAGGCAGCGTCGCGCTGGGCTGGAGGATTTTCGAGTACTGCCAGGCGTAGGCCAGCCAGATCTCGGTGCGTTCATTCGGGTGCAGGTTCAACTGCGCGTCGTAACCCCAGCGGCGGGTTTCGCCGACGTTGTCCGACTCGCCGCTGGGGTCATTGAGCCGGCGGCTGACTTCGCCACTGGCTTGCTGTTGCCAATACGCCACACGGCCGTCGATCCAGTCGGCGGGGGTGAATTTGATCCCGGTTTCCCAGCCGTCATTGATGGACGGCGCCAGGTCGGTGTCCCTGGGCGGAATCTTGTAGGCCGCCGCGCCGGTGCCGACCTGGAACGTGCGCCCCCAGTTGGCGTACACGCTGGCCACGTCCCAGGGTGAGTACACCACGCTGAGCTTGGGTTGCCTGATCAGCCCGTAGTCGTTGATGTCGTAATCCAGGCCGGTCATTTCGTTGGTGAAGTTGCCCTGGATCTTGTCGACGCGATACGCCGGGATGATCTTCAACGACTCGAACGGCTTGATCTCGGCCTGCACGTAGGCGCCGTAGGTGTCGAAGTCGAACTGCTGGTCGCGGGTTTGCGCCAGGCGCGTGCGGTTTTGGGTGCGGTAGCGCTCGCTCTGGTTCTGTTGCTGTTGCGTATCGGCGCCGCCCTCCAGGGCGAAGTCATACAACCAACTGACGTGCGGGCGCCAGGTCAGCGAGGTGAGGGCACCGTATTGGGTTTCGTAGGCGTCGCGCTCCTGCTGGGCACTGGTGCGCCAGTACTGGGTCCAGCGCCGGTCATCGAACGTGTTGACGTAGGTTTTCGCCGACCAGGCAAGGGTGTCGGTCAGCTCAGTGTCGAGATGCAGACTGAGCTGGTTCATGCGCCGCGTGCCTTTATCGCCGGCGT
Organism: Pseudomonas sp. SB113; assembly: GCF_040754745.1. Lineage (NCBI taxonomy): Bacteria > Pseudomonadati > Pseudomonadota > Gammaproteobacteria > Pseudomonadales > Pseudomonadaceae > Pseudomonas > Pseudomonas sp. SB113. Next base: position 364,099 of record NZ_JBFMHW010000004.1, on the reverse strand, counting down.
TGTAGTTGTTGGTCATGGTCGGATGTCGGCGCGCATCGTCCTCGCTCAAGTAACCGGGCTCCTGAGCCTCGGTTTCGTAGTGACGGGCGATCAGGCCGATGCGGTAGCTGTTGTCGTCCGGGGTGTAGAACCATTTGCCCGACAGCGAGAATTTGTCCGCCTCGGCATGGTCGCGGTAGCCGTCAGCCTTCTGGTAGGCGAAGAAGTAGTTCTGCGTCCAATTGCTGCCCTGGATGCCTTTGGCGAACTGCGTTTCCTGGGTGTTGAAGCTGCCATAACGCAGGCGTGCCCTGGTGTAGTCGCCGCCCGTGCGGGTGAGCATATTGACGTTGCCGGCGATGTTGTTCAGGCCGTAGCGCGCATCGCTCGTGCCGCGCACCACTTCGATACTGTCCAGCTCCAACGGGAAAATCATGTCCATAAACGGCATGTTGCCGTCGTTGCTGTTGCTCGGAATGCCATCGATCAGCAGCTTCACCGCATTCACTTCACCTTCGCCGTTGAAGCCGCGAAACGAGATCTTGCCGGAGGTGGTGCCCTGGTTGAATTCGGTGAGCATCACCCCCGGCGCGCGGCTGAACAGTTCCCAGCTGTAGTTGACCGGCATTTTTTCGAGGATGTCGGCACCCAGAATATCCACCGAGCTGAGCACGCTGGCGGTACTCAACGGGCCGCTGGCGCCACTTGCACCCTGGACCGTGACGGTGCCGAGGGTCAGGGCCGAGTCTTCGCTTTGGCTGGCTTGGGCAAGGGCCAAAGATAACGGGTTGAGGGCGAACAGACCGGCTGAAATCAGCGGCCACAGGCAACGGGACACGGAGTGACGCTGCGCACGCGGCGCAGTCAAGTGAACAGGCATGGACATACTTCCTGATAGCCAAACACTTCAAGGATGTTCCAGCCTCCGCAGTGGAAGGCTGATAACGCAGGGTTCGGGGCGATCAGGCGAGAGGAGAGGCGCGCGGGTTGAGGTCCGGCCAGCGGACCTTGGGTTGCAACGTTGGCAGCAACGGGTTGTCGAGGGCGATATCGGGTGTATAGCGCGGCAGCAGATGCCGGTAATGGCTGGAAGGCAGGGCGGCCAATCCGGCATGACCACAGCAGCAATCGCTGTGCTTCATGGTGCTGGGTGCCGGGGCCGACTGCGATGGGTCGATCAGCTTGGCAAAGCCTGGCGGCAGGGCTTGCGACGCGCCCCCGGAGCAGAATCCGCCCCAGAGCATCAGGCCGATGTCCGGCGTTTGCAGGGCACGGCTCAGCGGCATGGCCAGCATGTTGAGCAACAGGGCCAGGCAGGCGATCCAGGGGCTGACGCGTTTGAACATAGCCATCGAAGCAATCGACGCAAAAGGGCGGGTATTTAGCCGCAGTTCAGGCATGAAGTAAAACGCGCTATTTTGCCGCAGGCCTGGCGATCGAGCGCGGTGTTGGTGGCGCAACAGCGGTTCAATAAAGTGTTCGATTATCCGAGCCGTGCAGGGTGACCGGTACAGCGCAATCCCTTGAATAGGAAGGCTTATGCGCTTGGCATGAATTGTGTTGTGACCCGATTGGCGCTGACCCGACAACGGGAGGGGAAACCTCACCTTTCATAAGAACCCACACACATGCACAACGTCTTGCAACGCACAATCATCGCCAGCCTGCTGGCACTCGGCGCCTTGGGCGGGCCTGTTGCCCAGGCCGCCAACGATCAACAGTTCATCCCGCTCGCCACCTACCGGGTCGGCGCCTATGCTTCCAGCGGCATTCCGTGGTGGGCGGGGGAGATTGATTACTTTCGCTACATCAACGAGGTCGAAGGCGGGGTGAATGGCGTCAAGCTGGTCTGGCAGGAATGCGAGACCGAGTGGAAGACCGACCGCATCATCGAATGCTACGAGCGCTACAAAGGTGGCCTGGACGGCGCGCCCACCGGGTTCTTCTTCACCCACAGCACCCCGGCCTCCTACGCGCTGATGGACCGTGCCGCCGTTGACCACATCCCGCTGATCGACGGCGCCGGCGGGCGTACCGAGTCCACCGATGGCCGCGTATTCCCTTACGCGTTCCCGTTGTTGCTCAACTACTACGGCCAGGCCTCGGTGGGCATCAACTACATCGCCCAGCGCGAAGGCGGCCTGGACAAGCTCAAGGGCAAGAAGATCGTCACCGTCTATCACGACTCCGCCTATGGCCGCGAAACCCAGGCGGCCATGCAGTTGCTGGCGCAAAAATACGGGTTCGATAACATCCAGATCCCCGTGGCCGACCCCGGCAACGAGCAGTCCACCCAATGGCGCCAGGTGCGGCAGATCAACCCGGACTGGGTATTCCTGCGCACCTGGGGCGTGTCCACTCCCGTCGGCATCAAGACCGCCGTGCGCTTTGGCATCCCCGTGGACCGCCTGATCGGTGATGTCTGGGCCGGCTCCGAAGCCGACGTGATTCCCGCCGGCACCGCCGCCAAAGGCTACCAGGCACTGGCGCCGTTCCCCGGTGGCGACAGCTTCGAGATCCATAAAAAGCTCAAGCAGTTCATCCTCGATCCCGGCAAGAGCAACCTCAAGGACCCCAGCTACTTTGGCAAGGTCTACTACAACATTGGCCTGATCAACGCCGCGATTGCCGTCGAAGCGCTGCGCACCGGCCAGGCCAAGTTCGGCAACCGCGCGCTGAACGGCGAGGAAACCCGCTGGGCGTTCGAACACCTGAATATCGACGCTGCACGCCTCAAGGCCATGGGCTTCGAAGGGCTGTTGGCGCCGTTGACATTGTCCTGCGCCGACCACGAAGGCGGCGGTTCCGCCCGGGTGCAGCAGTGGGATGGGCAAAAGTGGGTGCTGGTGACCGACTGGCTGCAAGCCGACCGCGCCACCTTGCGTCCGTTGATCGAAGCCAAGTCCGCCGCGTATGCCCAGGAGAAGGGCATTGTGGCGCGGGATTGCTCGGTGCAGTAAACCTCAGGCGGCGCTTGCCGTGACTTGCCGGCCAGGGATGGCCGCAATCAGTTCGCGAGTGTAGTCGCTGGCCGGCTGGTTGAAGATGTGCGCCACCGAGCCTTGTTCAACCACGCGACCCTTGCGCAGCACCAGCACCGCATGGGCGAAGTTGGCCACCACTGACAGATCGTGGGACACCAGCACATAGGCGATGCCCATCTCCCGTTGCAGCTCTTGCAGCAGGTCAAGGATGCGTGCTTGCACCGACACATCCAGGGCGCTGACCGGTTCATCCAGCAACAGCAGGTCGGGTTTCAACGCCAAGGCCCTGGCGATGGCGACCCGTTGGCACTGGCCGCCCGACAGCTCACGGGGCAGACGATCCAGAAAGCTCACCGGCAGGTGCACGCGGCTGATCAATTCGCGCGCCGCCTGTTCCAGGGCGGCGCCCTTGAGCAAGCCAAACGACACCAGCGGTTCCACGATGCTGTCGAACACCGTGAAGCGCGGGTCCAGCGCGGCGAAGGGGTTTTGTTGCACCAGTTGCAGGCGTTGGCGCAGCGGGCGGAAGTCGCGCCAGCTCAGGTCGGTGACGTCTTGCTGCTCGAACCAGACCCGGCCCTGTGTCGGCTTTTCCAGGCCGAGGGCGATACGCAGCGCAGTGCTCTTGCCCGAGCCGGACTCGCCGACGATGGCCAGGGTCTGACCGGGGTACACCTCCAGGCTCAGATCTTCCAAGGCCACGAAGGTCGACGCCTCGCCCTTGACCTTGGGCAGGGCAAACGTCTTGCCGACGTTGTGCAGGCTCAGGATCGGCTCATGCCCCAGGTCGAGCTGGAGCAACGGTTCACGCCGCTTGGCGAAGGCCGGGGCGGCGGCGATCAGCGCGCGTGTGTAGTCGTGGCTGGGGTGCGCGAGGATCTGCCGTGGCGGACCTTGCTCTACCACTTCACCCTGTTGCATCACCAGGATGCGGTCGGCACGGTCGAGGGCCACGCCCAGGTCGTGGGTAATGATCAGCAGCGAAATGCCGCGCTCCCTGACCAGGCGCTGCAAGTGGTCGAGGATCTTGCGCTGCACGGTCACGTCGAGGGCGCTGGTGGGCTCGTCGGCGATGATCAGGCGTGGGTTGCCGGCCAGGGCGATGGCGATCAGCACGCGCTGGCGCATGCCGCCGGAGAGTTCATGGGGGTACTGGCGTGCGCGCAGAACCGGCTTGTCGATGCCCACCTGTTGCAGCAGCTCGACAATGTCGGCGTCGACAGCGGGGTAGCGTTTGCCCCTGGCGAGTACCAGCGCCTCGGCAATTTGCTGGCCAATGCGCAACGTGGGGTTGAGGCTGACCATCGGGTCCTGGGGCACCAGGCCGATGGTGCGGCCGCGCAAGGCGCGTTTCTGGCGTTCGCTGGCGTGGGTCAGGTTGTTCCCATCTACCCACAGCTCGCCGGCGCTGATCTGCGCATTCTCGGGCAGCAGGCCGAGGATCGCGTTAGCCAGCGTCGATTTGCCCGAGCCGGACTCGCCGACAATCGCCACGGTCTCGCCCTGGGTAAGTGACAATGACAGGCTGCGCACCGCCGGATTGAGCTGGCCGCCGGAGCGGTAGTCGACGCTCAGTTGGCGCACATCGATTAAAAGCGGTTGGGTGCTCATCGCTGGATCTCCTCGAACGTGCGGGCAATATGGTTAAGGCTGAACACCACGGCCACCAGGAACAGGCCGGGCAGCAAGGACACCCACGGTGCAGTGATCAGGAAGTGGCGGCCGTTGGCGATCAAGGTGCCCCATTCCGCCGCCGGTGGTGCAGCGCCGAAACCGAGAAAGCTCAAGCCTGCGGTGGCGAGGATCGCCGCGCCGAAATCCAGGGTTGCCAGCACGGCTACCGGGCCCCAGGCGTTGGGCAGAATGTGTCGCAACAACGTGCGGCCCCAACTGGCACCGCCCAGGCGTGCGGCTTCGACATAGGGCAGGGTTTTCACCCGCAGCACTTCGGCGCGGGTGGTGCGGGCAAAGCCTGGAATGATGCCGATGCCCACGGCAATGGCCACCGGCACCGTACCGAAGCCGATCGCCGTGACAATCGCCAGGGCCAGCAACAGGCCGGGCAGGGCGAGCAGCACATCGACAAAACGCATGATCACCGCATCGAGACGGCCACCGGCAAACCCGGACAAAATGCCCAGCCCCAGCCCGCCCACCAAGGCAATGCCGACGGCCAGGGAGGCGGCCAGAACCGACAGGCTGGCGCCGTAGACCACGCGGGTAAACAGGTCGCGGCCCAGCTCGTCGGTGCCGAACCAGTGGGTCAGGTTGGGGGCGCTGAGTTTGGCGGCGGGCGCGGTGGCGTAAGGGTCGAAACTGCTCAGCAACTGCGGCGTCACGGCGGCGACCAGCGAGAACAGCACCACCAGCACCGCCAGGCTGAACCCCGGCCGGCGCAACAATGGCAGGAGTATCGCCGTTGTGCGTTGCAAGGGGCTGCGGCGGCGCCAGAGGGTTTCGCTGCGGATCAGTTTCCGGGTAAGCGTCGTCATGGTCTAGGACACCTTGGGCGTGTGGGAGATGCGCGGGTCGAGCCAGGGGTAAAGCAGGTCCACCAGCAGGTTCACCAGGACAAATGCCGCCGCCGAAACCGCGACGATGGCCAGCACCAGCGGAATGTCCTGGCGCAACACCGCTTCCTGGGCCAGGCGGCCGATGCCGGCGCGGGCAAAGATGGTTTCCACCAGCACCGCGCCGGACACGGTGTTACCCACCTGCAGGCCGATCAGGGTGAGGATCGGCAGCGCAGCATTCCTGAACCCATGACGGGCCTGCACCTGGCCTCGGCTCAGGCCCTTGGCGTAGGCGGTGACGATATAGGACTCTTTCCACACGCCCTGGAAACTGCGTTGCAGCACCTGGGCGTACACCGCTGCACTGGGAATTGCCAGGGTGATCGCCGGCAGTACCAGGCTTTCAACACCGCGGCTGCCGGTGGCGGGAAACCAGCCCAGGCCAAACGCAAACACCTGGATCAGCAGCAAGCCCATCCAGAACACAGGCACCGAAAAGCCCAGGGACGGCAAGCGCGCCAGCGCCTTTTTCAACGGTTGCCAGCGAATATACGCGGTGAGGTAAGCCAGGCCGATACCGCCGAGCAGCGAGAGCACAATCGCCAGGCCGGCCAGGGACAGCGTCTGGGGAAGGCGTTCGGCGAGCAATTCGGCTACCGGGCGATTGAGCGACAGCGACTGCCCGAAATCACCGTGCAGCGCACCCAGCAGCAGGTCGATATATTGCTCGAACAGGCCTTTATCCAGCCCGTAGTAGGCGCGCGCCTTGGCCAGGTCTTCCACCGACAGGGCATCGGCTTCCATGCCCGACGCACTGAGCATGATCGACAAGGTATCGCCCGGCAGCAGATAGAGGATGAAGTAGGTGATGCTATAGGCACCCCATAGCACCAGCAGCGCCTGGCCGACCCGGCCGATCAGGTAGCGGCTCATGGCGTGCCGACCTCGATGTCACCCAGCAGGGCAAAGCCCTCGGCGGTCCAGCGGAAGTTTTTTACCTTGGGCGATGTCGCGGCCTGCCAGACGCGCTCATACACCGGGAACGCCGAGCCTTCGTCGATCAGCAGGTCTTGCAGGTCGCCGTAGGCTGTCGCGCGTTGTGCGCTTTGCGTGGCGGTGATGCCCGCGTCAAACAGGCCCTTGGCGCGTTCAAGCACGTGCGGCTCAAAGATGTTCGTCGCTACGGTCGAGCTGTTGGCAGTCCGTGGATCAAGGATGGTTTGCAGGATGATCGGATCGGCGCGCGTCATGTAGCTGATCGTCAGGTCGTAGTTGCCGGCGGAGTTGTTGGCGACCCATTCGGCACGCGTGACCACGCTGAGTTTTACCTCAATGCCGACCTTGCGCAGTTGGTCCTGAAGCAGTACATCGCCCGCGGTCTCGGCCTGCATGACGTTGTAGGTCAGGCTCAGGCGCTTACCGTCCTTCTGTCGGTAGCCGTCTGCACCTTTGGTCCAGCCGGCACTGTCCAACAGGTGCTCGGCGCCCGCCGGGTCATAGGCGAGCTTGGCGCCCTGGCTCTTGAAGTAAGGCGTGGTCACATCAAAGATGCCGTCTACCACCGCGAACTCGGCGTTGTAGACGGTGCTCGCGTAGCTCTTGCGGTCGATGGCTTTCTGCACGGCGAGGCGCACCTGTTTATCGGCCAGTACGCGACCGCCACGGGTGTTGGGAAACAGGTTCAGGGAAGGCCCCGGCAGCGAGCGGCTCTGGATCGTCGCGCCCTTGGATTGCAGCAGTTTCAGGTCGACTTCCGAGAACGGGTTGCGTGGCCACAGGATGTCGGCCTTGCCTTGCAGGAACAGGCCGTTGCGCACGCTTTCCTCGGGGATGTAGGTGACGTCCACCGCATCCAGGTGTGCTTCGCCCTGGTTTTTCATATTCGCCGACGCCCAGGCGTAACCCTTGCGCTTGGTCAGGTGCGCGCCGACTTCCGGGGTGTAGCTGGCCAATACGAACGGGCCGGTACCGATGATCTTGCCGAGCGAACGCTCCTTGACGCTCAGCAAGTAGGAGGCCGGCGCGAGGATGGCCAGGTTGGTGGTGGAAGTCGCCTGCAGGAAGCCCGCGTTGGGCTGGGCGAGTACCAGCTTGACGGTAAATTCATCGAGCACTTCGGCGTGATCAAAGCCCGCCAGGTACGTCGCGCCGAAGGTGGCCGGCAACTCGGTAGCCAGCGCCTTGTTGCTGTCGAAGGCGGTTTTGACGGCCTTGGCATCGAAGCGCTCGCCGTTGCTGAAGGTGACGTTGTCGCGCAGGTGGAAGGTGTAGGTCAATGCGTCGTCGCTGATTTCCCAGCTTTTCGCCAGCCAGGGAATGATCTTGCCGGTTTCCGGGTCCTGGTCGGTGAGGGACTCGGCGATATTGCGCAGCAGCACCCGGTGTTCGAGCCAATAGACCTGGAACGGGTCGACGCTGACCAGGATGGTGTTGTCGCCAAAGAAGGCGATGTTCAGGGTCTTGCCGGCCTGGCTGTCACTGCCCGAAGGCGAGCAGGCGGCCAGGCTGAATGCCAGGACGCAAGGGGCCAATAGACGGCTCATCAAGTTGGAGGTGTTCAATGGGATGCCCTCGTATGGCGATTGGCTTAGAAGTCGTAGGCCAGCTTGGTGTACCAGTAGCCGCCGCCGGGGTAGAACGGCGGGTTACCGTAGGGCGCCAGGCCCAGGTTGCTGTAGACGGCGTGCCGGTCGGGGCGCACGTCGAAGATGTTGGTACCGCCGATGCTGACGGTGATCTGGTCGACGAAGGTGTAGCTGACGTCCAGGTCGGTGATCCATTTCGCACCGAAACTGCGGTCGCCGGTGGGGTTGACCGCCAGGGTCTTGACCGCACCGTAGCGGCTGGTTTGCAGGTTCACTGCCAGGTCCTCGACCTTCCAGTTGGCGCCCAGGATCCATTTGGTCTTGGGCGAGGCTTGCGTGAGATCGCCTTCGCGGTCGCGGCCCACCAGGGTGACGCCGGAGTTGGCCAGCGCACTCGGGGTGTCCCGGGTGCCTTCGATGGTGGTCTTGTTCCAGTTGAAACCCAGGCTCCAGCGCACATCGCCCCAGGCATCCAGCGGTGTGGTGTGGTCGGCGACCACGTCCAGGCCACGGGTGCGGGTATCGAACGCGTTGGTGTAGTAGTTGACCCAGGTGCCCGAGGGCACGCCTTGGGCAGTGAGGATGCCGTTGATCACGCCGTTGCCCTGGTCGTAGATATTGCTGGTCAGGGCGATGCGGTCGTCGATGTCGATGAGATAAGCGTCGGCGGTGATGCTGGTGCGCGGTGCCGGCTGCCAGGTCAGGCCCAGCCCGAGGTTGCGCGACTTCTCCGGTTTGAGGTCATCGCCGCCCAAGGCCTTGGCCAGGTTGCTGCCCGACGGGGTCAGGCGGGTGACGGCAGGCACCACGTTGCCGTTCACATCGGTAGCCACTCGGTTGTCGGCCACGGTGTAGCCGATCTGGGTCAGGGACGGCGCACGGAAGCCGGTGCCGACGGTGCCGCGCACGGCCACGTTGTCGGTCAGTTCGTAGCGCGAATTCACTTTGAGGCCGAAGGTGTTGCCCGAGTCGTCATCGTAATGTTCGATCCGCCCGGCAACGTCGAGAAACCAGCGCTCGGTCAGGTCAAAGCCCAGGTCCAGGTAGCCGGCGTAGTTGTTGCGGATCAGGCTGACCTCATCCTCCGGGCGAATCGTCACCGCCGCCTGCGCGCCCGATGCCGCCGGGTAGGTGCCGGTGATATAGGCCTCGGGGTCTGCGGCGAAGGTGCTGAAATGTTCCCAGCGATGCTCCAGGCCGGCCGACACCTGCACCGGCGAGGTCAGGTTGAACAGGCTGTCGTAGCGGCGGGTGACGTCCAGGTTATTCACCCACTGTTCGAAGCGGAAGGTGGCCAGGTTGTCGAACCTGGTCGGCGAGGCGGTGCCCAGGGACGGGTTGATATTCAGGTCGCTGGAATGGTGGACGTTGTTGCGTCCGTAGGTGGTGCTCAGGTCCCAGTTCCACTCGGCCGCTTGGCCCTTGCCGCCGAACAGCAGCTGGTAGTCGCGGTCCTTGATGTTGTTCAGCGGGTAGTAGCCGTCGGGGAACACCTCGGGCACGGCGGCTCGGCCGGTCGGCAGGCGGAAGTAGTTGGCGGCCTCGGCATCGCGCTCGCCGTAGGTGGAGAACGAGTAGAGCGTCAGGTCTTCCAGGGGCAGTTCGGCGTTGTAGGCGAGGTTGAAGGCCTTCAGGTCGGGGTCGCCGTTCTTGATGGCCACACGGTCCCAGGCCGCTTCCTTGGCGGGGTCGTTGAAGGCGCGCACGCTGCTGTCGGCCTTGTCGTTCCACGCGGCTTCGCCGCGTTTGCGCGCGTCTGCGGAGAGGTGGAAAAAGCCGCCGTCGCCGAGCGTGAAACCCTGGTCGCCGGCCACCTTGATCGTTTCACCCTGGCCGGAAAACAACTGGCCGTAACTGGTTTCCAGGTGCCCGCCGCTGTTGCCGGTCTTGAGGATGATATTGATCACCCCGGCCACCGCATCGGAGCCGTACTGGGCAGCCGCGCTGTCTTTAAGCACCTCGATGTGGTCCACCGAACTGACCGGGATCAGGTCGATGTCCACCGCATTGGCGCCGCTGTTGTCGATCGACCCGCGCTGGCCGGTGGCGCCGTTGTGCCGGCGTTTGCCGTTGACCAGCACCAGGGTATAGGCCGGGCCGAGGCTGCGGTTGCTCAACGGCCGCGTCACCGAGTTGTAGCCGGCGATATTGGTGCCGAAGTTGAAGGATGGCAGCAGCTTGGCAATCGCCTCGGACAACTCGGCGCGCCCGGTCTTGAGCAACTGCTCGCTGTTGATCACATCAATCGGCGCCGGGCTGTCGGCCACGGTGCGCTCCTGGCCACGCAGGCCGGTGGAGATCACGGTGACGGTGCCGAGCTGGGCATCACCGCTGGAGGCCTCGGTGAAGGAGGGCGCGGTGGCGAGCAGCAGGGAGCTGGTCAGCAGGGACAGGTGAAACTTGTTGAGGGGGAGCGGGGCGGCGAGGTCTGGCATGTCGAGATCGGTCCATTTAGCCTGAGGCAGGCTCCTGGTGGTCGGGGGTACGTCCTCCGCCAGGCATGGGGTCGGTCTGTGAAGTGAAGATATTCCTATAAAAAACCCGAGGGAAAGTCTTTTTTGGAATAAGCTAATTATTAAACATTGTCATTATGCGATTTTTTAAGATCATATATTTTTATTATGTTGTGCGCTTCATGCTCGGTTTTACGCTTGATTTCAAGGCGTCGGCTATTGCGCTGTCCGCTGGTGACGAGTCGGACAGCGGGGCGTTGGCGGGGTGGCTGCCTGACCGGCATTGTGATTGCGGGCCAAGGGGTTGCAATGCCATAACCCATGGGCCATGTCACACCCCACGTGCATCTATCGTTATTGAGCATGTTTCGTATAAAAGACCGGTCGATATTAATCGTGTGTGTCCAGCATCTTTAGATAACTCAAGGATGAATAATCCGGCGTTCAGTATTCGATGCTTCTTGCCAACTAGTTGTTGCGCCGTGTAGCCCGAAATAGAGGCTGCAAGGCAATCTTGCCTTCGAAAGAATGAGGCGTGGCGTTCATTGGGCTTATAAACTTTGGTATGGCTGGCGCAGGTCGTAAATGAGGCTACGATAGGCTACAGAGGCGCTGGTTTGGATATCCGTATGGAGGTGTTTTTGTGAGCCTTGCTTGGGGGGTGCATTCAAATGACCGGTTCAGGGAACGTATTCGTCGGGTAATTCAATTTTCAGTCATCGAACCTAAAAGCCTTTTGAAGTGTTTACGCCGGCTTATGGCCTGATCGTAAGCGTCGACCGATGCAGGAGTAGTAATGGCGGACAAGGAAGTGCTGCAAACCCTTGAGGGCGTGCTTGCCTGCCTTTCGGGTGCGGTTGTTGTCCTGGATCGATCTGCCCGGGTCGTCGTGCAGAGCCCTGCGTTCTCGGTGTTGCAGCGTCAGCATGGGGTACCTGCTGATGCCGCAGCCGAGTTTCTCTCCCTGCTGCGCCCTGAAGACTACGGGCTTTTTTATGCGGCGCTTGAAAAGGCCGATGGAAAATCCCGAGTGTCTTTCGAGGCGACGACGAGGGAAGCGAGCCGGTTGGGTGTATCGATAACGCCGTGGCGCGACGACTATTTTATTGCTGAGATTACCCCTGGTGTGGAACTCCCGGCTTCTCATGCCAATGCCGAGCGCTTTTCCGAGATCCCCCTTAAATCGATTTTCGATTCGTCCGGTACCGGCTTGGCGCTGGTCGCGCTTGACGGTCGCTGGCTGCGGGCCAATAACGTGATTTGCACGCTGCTGGGCTACAGCGAAGCGCAGCTGAAAAATACAACATTCATGGCATTGACCCACCCCGAGGACCGCGAGGTGGGCAAGCAGTTGATCGAAGAGTTGAAGGGCGGTGCACGGCAGGGCGCCACGTTGCATAAACGCTACATTCACCACGACGGTCAGGTTGTCTGGGTACGTTTGACCGTAGGGCTGGTGCGGGACGACCAGGGGCAACCGATTTGTTTTGTCTCCCAACTGGAAGACATCACCGAGAACTGGCAGCTTCGTGAAACCTTGCTGGGCAGCGAGCTCAAATTCCTCACCCTTGCGGAAAATTCACCCAACATCATTGTTCGTTACGATCGCAACCTGTTGCGTACGTACGTCAACCCGACGTTTCTGCACTTGACTGGCATGTCTTATGACGAGGCGATAGGCGCCAGCCCCACGCAGGAGTCCGGCCATTACCTGAGTCAACTGCGTCACGTGGCCTCCACAGGCGAGACGGCTCAATTCCTGAATAGCTGGGTGGTCGCGCCCAGTGGTGATTATGTGAGTTGTGTGGTCAGCCTGATGGCCGAGCGCAGCCCTTCAGGTGAGGTGGCGGGGGTGCTGGCGCTGGCCCACGACATCACTGAGTTGCGTAAGCAGCAAGTGCTTGAAGATGCGCGTCTGCGCATATTCGAAAGCATGGCCACGGGGGCTTCTTTAGATGAAACGCTGGCGTTGCTGGTGGGCTACCTTCAACTGGCCTTGCCCCACCGTTCCTGTGGCGTCGCGCTTGCAGAGCCAAAAAGTTTCGGGTCGTCGGCACGCAAGTCTTCGCCAGTGACGCTTGCAGAAGGCCTTCCTTCATTCTGGTCCGAGCCCATCGTGGATAACCAGGGGCACATCCTGGGGGCTTTCGAGTTGTCTCAGTCGCCCGATTCTCTGCCGGACGAGAGCGACCTGCTGCGTGTGCGCCAGACCTGTCACATTGCGGCCATTGCCATTGAACGCTGGCGGTCCGAATCGTTACTTCGGGAACGCGAGCGCCGTTACCGGGATATTTCCGACCATACCTTGGATATGCTCTGCCTGCTGGAGGTTACGCCACTTGGCGGCCTGCGGTGTGTCGAGGTCAATCCGGCGTTATCACAGGCGCTCGGAAAACCTCATGTGGATGTCATCGGAGAGGCTCTGGAGTCGATATTTGGTCGGTTGAATGCGGGGAAAATTCAGGCGCTTTACGAACAATGCATGGCCGTTGGGCGGGTGGTTGAGTCAGAGGAAGGGATGGTGCTTCGCAGTGAAGTGCGCAACCTGCACTTTACCTTGGTGCCGGTGGCCGATTCGGGGCGTGCGGGCCAGCGAGTCTTGGTGATCTGTCGCGATGTGACCCTGTTGACCAGGGCTCGGCAGAAAGAACTGGAGCGCCAGCACGACATCAACGCACTGGTAGAAAACAGCCCGGACGCCGTCGCGCGCTTGAGTGCTCGCGGGGAGGTGCTCTACGTCAATGCGCAGTTGAGAAAGTGGGTCGGCGGGGCCTGGCCGGAGCTGATAGGCATGCCCATGGATAAGGTCGCGCCCCTGAACGCCCAGGCCCAGCTTTTTCGAGAGTTGGTGGCCCAGGTGATTCAGCAGAATAAAGCCACGGAGCAAGAGTTTTTATTGTCAGGTTTGAAAAACGCGCCCAAGGTGGTGTTGATCCATTTTGTCCCAGAGCTCGACGGCCAGCGCGTCGTCAGTGTACTGGCCGTGGGGCGCGACATTTCCAAGCTGCGCGCTGCGGAACGGCGCCTGGCCAATTCCAATGCCCAGTTACGCGACCTGTCGACCCGCCGGGAAACGGCGCGGGAAGAGGAACGCAAGCTGATCGCCAGGGAGATCCATGACGAACTGGGCCAGCATCTGACGGCACTGCGCATGGGCATCTCGCTGTTGAGGTTTCAGTTCGGTGCCGATACGCCTGAACTTACCCCTCAGGTCGAGCGGTTGATGGCGCTGACCGATAAGACGATCCAGGTGGTGCGTGATGTCTCCACCAGCCTGCGCCCGTCCGCGTTGAACCTGGGGCTGGTGTCCGGTCTTGAATGGCTGACCGCCGAATTCGTCACCGTGACCCGGGTTCCCTGCGTGTTGCACTTGCCTTTAATTCCCTTGACCCTTCCGGATACCCACGTTACCGCCGCATTTCGCATCGTGCAGGAGTCGTTGACCAATATCGCTCGCTATGCCGAGGCGACACAGGTCAGCGTGACCCTGACCCCGCAGGAAACGCACTGGTTGCTGGAGGTCCAGGATAACGGCAAGGGGTTTGACCCCGATGCCGTCGGCCGCAAGACCTTGGGCTTGGCGGGCATGCGTGAGCGCGGCCTGATGCTGGGCGGCAAAGTGATCATTTTCAGCCATCCCGGACAGGGCACGACTGTCCAGGCGTTCATTCCGATGCACAAGGATATGTATTGATGATTCGCATGCTGATCGCCGATGACCACACCATCATGCGCGAAGGACTCAAGCAGTTGTTCACCCTGGTCGCCGACGTGCAGGTCGTGGCCGAAGCCGAGAGTGGAACGCAACTGATCGAACTGTTGCGTCAGGTCGAAATCGACCTGTTGCTGCTCGACATGAATATGCCGGGTATCAGCGGCGAGATTCTGATTGCCCGGCTGCATACCCAGTACCCGAACCTGCCGATTCTGGTGTTGAGCATGCATAACGAAATCCATATCGCGCAACGGGCATTACGTGCCGGTGCGCTCGGCTACCTCACCAAGGACCGCGATCCCGAAACCCTGTTGGTCGCGATCCGTCGAGTGGTCAGCGGTCAACGTTACCTGGACCCTGGGCTGGCAGAACAGATCGCGTTGCAAAGCAGCGGTTTGAAGCAGCAGACCTTTGTCGAAAGCTTGTCCGATCGCGAGTTCCAGATCCTGCGTTTGCTGGCGCACGGCATGAGCGTCAACCAGATCGCCGAGCAGTTGGTCATCAGCAACAAGACGGTCAGTACCCACAAGACTCGGCTGATGGAAAAGATGGGGTTTGCCTCCACCGCCGACATTGTGCGCTTTGCCATGACCCTGGGTATTTCGTAATGAGCGCACGCAGGTAGGAATTTTCCTACCCGATTTTCCGGTATCCCTACCCCAGAATAGGGATGCTCCGATGGTGGCAGTGCCATTAATGGGCCAGTATCTCTCTCAAGCAGCCGAATTGCCGATCAGGCAGTGACGACATGCCTTGACAGGGAGACAGACCGTGAGCCAACAGACACCTTCCCCTTCCGCTGCTTTGACGTTGTTTCCCGTTGCCGTTGCGGGCCTGCTTGGCGGGCTTGCGCTGGCTTACAGCGCGAACTTCAGCATGGTGTCGCAGCTCGAGGGGGCCGCGTTGTTTGCGGCGTGTATCGGCATGGGCCTGTGGGCAAACAGCAGGTGCCAGGCGCACTGGAACCGCCTGCAACAGCAACTCGATCAAGCACCGGCAATCCCGCCGACGTTGGCCGTCGATAACGGCCTGGCCCAAGTGTGCGTCAGTGTGTTGCCGATCTGGTCGCGGCAGATAGAAGCGGCCCGGTCGATCAGCGAAACCTCCATCCTCAAGCTCAGCGAACGTTTTGGCACGCTGTCCTCAAACATCAGCCACAGCGTGTCCAGCAATGGCGGTCAAGATGCCTCGCAACAATTGGTCGACTTGCTGGAAGTCGGCCAGCATGACCTCAACTCCATCGTCCTGGCCCTGCGCGCCGCGCTCACCAACAAGGAGAGTGAACTCAAAGAAGTCATGCAACTCTCGGGGTTCACCGAGCAACTTCAGCAGATGGCCAAGTTTGTCGGTGACATCGCCAGTCAAACCAACCTGCTGGCCCTCAACGCGGCTATCGAAGCTGCGCGCGCCGGCGAGGCGGGTCGCGGGTTTGCGGTGGTCGCCGATGAGGTGCGCAAGTTGTCGAGCATGTCCGGCGAGACCGGGCGCAAGATCAGCGAAACCGTGATCACCGTCAACGCGGCCATCGCCCGTACGGTGCAAATGTCCCGCCACCACGCCGAACAAGACACCCTGACCCTCGCCGATTCGGAGCGTGTGGTCTCGCAGGTCATCGAGCATTTTCGTACGACCGCCCAGACCATCGTGCGCAGCAGCCATGACGTGCAGCAGCAGAGCGCCAATGTCGCCGACGAGATTGCCCAGGTGCTGGTTGCCCTGCAGTTCCAGGACCGCGTCAGCCAGATGTTGACCTTGATTACCCGCGACCTGGACAAGTTGCAGCAGCAGCTGGACGAACGCCATGAGTTGAGCCTCAGCGGACAAAACCTGGCGCCGATGACCAGCGACCGTTGGCTGCACGAGCTGTCAACGGCTTACACCATGCCCGAGCAACACGCCATTCATGGTGGTAAAGCACATGCCCAGGCCGATGCCAACGAAATCACCTTTTTCTAGAGGAGCTGTTCCGATGAGCAAAACCATTCTGATCGTCGACGATTCGGCCTCCATCCGCCAGGTGGTGAGCATCACGCTCAAAGGCGCCGGTTACGACGTGATCGAAGGCTGTGATGGTAAAGACGCCCTGAGCAAACTGGACGGACGCAAAATCCACCTGATTGTCAGTGACGTGAACATGCCCAACATGGACGGTTTCAGCTTCGTCAAGGCCGCCAAGCTGTTGCCGGCCTACAAGTTTACGCCGGTCATCATGCTGACCACGGAAGCCAGTGATGCGATGAAACAGCAAGGCCAGGCCTCCGGCGCCAAGGCCTGGATGGTCAAGCCCTTTCAGCCTGCACAAATGCTGACTGCCGTCTCCAAGTTAATCCTGCCATAGCGATGACCAGCAACCGCTGGCCAGGAGGTTTGCATGAAAAGCTCCGTCCCGATGCTACGTCGAATCCAGGTCATGGAAGGGCCCCTGACGATTTACACGGCTGCCGAGCAAAAGGACGTGCTGTTGTCGTTGTTTCCCCTGGCCCATGAACTGGAGTTGGATTTGTCCAATGTCGATGAGCTGGACAGTGCCGGTTTGCAGTTGTTGATCCTCATCAAGCGCGAGTCGCTCAAGGAGGGCACCCAGCTGTTGCTGAGCAACCCGAGTTCGACGGTGAGCGAAGCATTGCGCCTCAGCGGCCTTGACGACTACTTCGCCAATGCGTGTTTCACCCAATCGGTCGGAGCGTGATCGTATGGCCCAGCCCATGAACATGGATGACGTGCTGCAGACTTTCATTGCCGAAAGTCGCGAGCTTCTGTTGCAAATGGAAGATGCGCTGCTGCAGATCGAGAAATCGCCGCAGGACCTGGACACCATCAACGGCCTGTTCCGCGTGGCCCACACCATCAAAGGCTCGGCCGGTTTGTTCGGCTTGATGCCGATTGTTGAGTTCACCCACGTCGCCGAAAGCGTCCTGGATCGGGTACGCAGCCTGGAAGTGCGTGTCGACGAGGCACTGAGTGCGTTGTTTCTCGACGCGCGTGACCATATCGGCCAATTGATCGACCTGCTGGCCGAGGATGGCAACCTGGATCGCCTGGATGAACCGGTGCGGGCTCAGGGTCAAGCACTCATTGAGCGGCTTTCGCTGTATCTGGAGGCGGCGGTCTCGACCCCAGCGCCGGCCCTTCAAGCGACGTCTGCGGCGGATGAGCACGCCGGCAGTCCGGGCCATTGGCATTTGTCGCTGCGCTTTGGTCCCGACGTGTTGCGCAATGGCATGGACCCCTTGGCGTTCCTGCGTTACCTGAGCACGCTGGGGCGCTTGCTGCATACCGTCACCCTGTTTGAGGGCTTGCCGCCCCTGGCGGCCATGGACGCGGAAACCAACTACCTGGGGTTTGAACTCGCACTGGCCAGCGACGCCACCCTGGAGGTCATCGACGGTGCCTTTGATTTTGTTCGCGATGACGCGCTTGTGCAGATCCTCGCACCGCATGCCACGGTGCAAGCGTGTCGCGCCCATCTCGACGCGCTGCCCGAAGACAATGCCGGGCTGCTTGAGCTGCTGGTGCGTTGCGGCACACTGACCGAGGCCCAGGCCTTGCTCGTCACCCAGGACGCTGAGCAAGTGCCCGCCGAGACGCACAGTGAGCCTGAAGCCCAGGAATCGACGACGCCATCGATCAAGGCCGGCAAGGCCGCAGCGAGCAACGAAGGCAGTCTGATTCGGGTCGATGCCGCCAAGCTGGACCAACTGATCAACCTGGTCGGTGAGCTGATCATCGCCGGTGCCGGCGCCAACCTGGTGGCGGTGCGCAGCGGCATCGGCGAGATGATCGAAGCCACCAGCCTGTTATCGCGCTTGGTCGAGGAAGTACGCGACTCGGCACTGACCCTGCGCATGGTGCAGATCGGCGCGACCTTTACGCGTTTCCAGCGTGTGGTGCGGGACGTCTCCAAAGAGTTGGGCAAGGACATCGTGCTGCAAATAGGCGGCGGTGAGACCGAGCTGGACAAGACCGTCGTCGAACGCATCGGCGACCCGCTGACCCATTTGGTGCGCAATGCCATGGACCACGGCATCGAGCCTGCGTCGACGCGCATCCAGCGAGGCAAGCCTGCCCAGGGCACGGTACGCCTGAACGCCTATCACGAATCCGGCAGCATCGTGATTGAGGTGTCCGACGACGGCGGCGGCCTGGCCAAGGACAAGATCCTGGCCAAGGCCCGTGAGCGTGGTTTGGTGGGAGAGGGCCAACAGCCGGCGGACAAAGACATTTTGAATTTGATTTTCGAGCCGGGGTTCTCCACCGCTGACCAGGTCAGCAACCTGTCCGGTCGTGGCGTCGGCATGGACGTAGTGAAGCGCAATATCACGGCGTTGCGCGGCAGCGTCAGCCTCGAGAGCGAAGAGGGGCAGGGCACGACGGTGCGCATCCGCCTGCCGCTGACGCTGGCGATCATTGACGGCTTCCTGATCGGCGTGGGCAAGGCGTCCTATGTCATTCCGCTGAACATGGTCGAGGAGTGCATCGAGCTGGCCCCTCAGGCGGGCGCCGGAACCGGCTACCTGGACCTCAGGGGGGATGTGCTGCCGATCCTGCGGCTACGCGACATGTTTGATGTGCAAGAGCCTGGAGGTAACCGCGAAAACGTTGTCGTTGTGCAATACGCAGGCCTGCGTGCCGGCCTGGTGGTTGATCGCTTGCAGGGGGAGTTTCAAACCGTGATCAAACCACTCGGCAAAGTGTTTGGTGATGCCCATGGACTGGGCGGATTCACGATCCTCGGGAGTGGGGCCGTTGCCCTGATTCTGGATATTCCCAATTTGTTAGGACAAGTAGCCAAGGAAGCCCCACACCGGTCGATCCCGAGCCCTTTATCGACTTAATGAAGCGTCATCAGGAGTTCCTCGCCATGACTGTTATCAGAAATATCATGCTGCTGGTTTTCACCGCTGTGCTGGGCGTCTTCGTGTTGGGTGGCACCAGCCTGTACCTGGCTGGTGAAATCAATACGAGCGCCAGTTATGCCAACGTCAACACGGTACCCAGCCTGCTGGAAATCGACCGTGCCGCCGCGGCTTTCACCGACCTTCACGCCTTGCAATGGCAACGCTTGAATGAACCGGAAAAAAATAGCCTGCCGAGTTACGCAGACAGCGTGGCACAGAACTTCAGCACAATCGGCAAAACCCTGGATCGCTATCAGGGCGAGTTGACCTCCGACGAGCATGATGCGTCGCTGTTGAAAAAACTGCGTGGTCACCTGGCTGAGTTCGCTGCCTTGCAGGCGCGTTTCGACAAGCTTATCGACGATGGTGATCTTGCCTCGGCCCGCACATTGATTGAGACGAGCCAAGCGTTGCAGACCACAGTGCTTTCAGCCATCAGTGACTTGCGCGAATACAACCTGGAACTGGGGCGTAAAGGCCAATTGCAAGCCACCGCCATCGAGAATAATGCGCGCTACATCATCCTGTTGGTGAGCGGCCTGACGCTGTTCGCAACCATCCTGGTCGGCACCTTGCTCGGGCGAAACCTGATGCGCCGGCTCGGTGCCGAACCTGGCGTGGTGCAAGCCTATGCCGCACGTCTGTCGGCGGGCGAGCTGAATGCAAAGGTCACGCTCAAAGCGGGTGACACCACCAGCCTGATGGCGAGCATGCAGCAGTTGGGCACGAGCCTGAATGAGCTGATGGTGGACATGAACCGTATGTCCAGTGAACACGACAAGGGCGAGATCGACGCCCAGATCGATGCCGGCCGCTTTCATGGCAGTTACCGCTCCATGGCCCAGGGCATCAACGATATGGTCAACGGCCACATCGCCGTGAAGAAAAAAGCCATGGCCTGCATACGCTCCTTTGGTAACGGTGATCTGTCTGCGCCCCTGGAGCAATTCCCCGGCAAAAAAGCCTTTATCAACGAAAACATCGAGCTGTTGCGCGCCAACGTCCTGGCGCTGATCAACGAAATGCAGCACATGTCCAGCGAGCACGAAAAAGGTGACATTGATGTCATGATTGACGTCGAGCGCTTCGCAGGTTCGTACCGTGATATCGGCCAGGGTATCAATGAGATGGTCAGCGGCCATATCAGCGTGAAGAAAAAAGCCATGGCCTGTATTCGCGCGTTCGGCGAGGGCGATTTGTCCGCGCCCCTGGAGCGGTTCCCCGGCAAAAAAGCCTTTATCAACGAAAACATCGAACAACTGCGCGCCAATATCCTGGCCCTTGTCGAGGACACCAGCCAGATCAGTGACAGTGCGCTGATCGGCAAACTGGACACCCGACCTGACGCGGCCCGGCATCAGGGCGATTTCCGCCGCATCATCGTCGGGATCAACGGTTCCCTGGATGCGATCATCGTGCCGATTACCGAGGCCATGGACGTGCTGTCGGCAATGTCTGCCGGCGACCTGACCCGCAGCATTACCGGCGACTACCAAGGCAAGTTCCTGGAGCTGAAGCACTCGGTCAATGGCACCGTGGAAAAACTCTCGGAAATCATCGGCGAAGTGCGCGGCTCGGCGGACTCGCTGTCGAGTGCCTCGGAAGAGATCTCGGCCACCGCCCAAAGCATGGCCCAGTCGGCTTCCGAGCAAGCGGCATCGGTTGAACAGACGTCGGCGTCGATGGAGCAAATGTCGGCGTCCATTGCCCAGAACACCGAAAATGCCAAGGTGACCGACGGCATGGCGGGCAAAGCCAACAAGGAAGCGTCGGAAGGCGGTCGTGCCGTGAAGGACACCGTGGCGGCCATGAAAACCATCGCCGAAAAAATCGGCATCGTCGACTCCATCGCCTACCAAACCAATTTGCTCGCGCTCAACGCGGCGATCGAAGCGGCGCGCGCCGGTGAGCACGGCAAAGGCTTTGCGGTGGTCGCGGCCGAAGTGCGCAAACTGGCGGAGCGCAGCCAGATTGCCGCACAGGAAATCAGTGAAGTGGCCAAGAACAGCGTGGCCTTGGCTGAACGCGCGGGCAACTTGCTGGACGAGATTGTGCCCTCGATTGCCAAGACCTCCGACCTGGTGCAGGAAATTGCCGCCGCCTCGGAAGAACAATCCATCGGTTCCGAGCAAATCAACAGTGCGATGTCGCAGATGAGCCAGCTGACTCAGCAAAACGCGTCGGCTTCCGAGGAACTGGCGGCGACGGCCGAGGAAATGAGTGGCCAGGCCGAGCAGTTGCAGGAGCTCATGGGGTTTTTCACCGTGCAAACCAAGCGTGCCGGGCGCAATGTCTCGATGCCCCAGATCAGCCGTGCGATGTCCACGCAGGACCAGGACAGTCGCTCGGCAGACGGCGGTTTCGTCCGCTTCGGGAGCTGACCGATGAGCACTTCAGCGGTCAGGCAGGGCGCTGTCGAACCTGCGCCGCCAGTGGATGAACCCCTGCAGTACCTGACCTTCCTGGCGGCTCAGGAGATGTACGCGGTCAATACCCTGAGTGTTCGTGAAATCATCGAATACAACCAGGTGACCACCGTACCGATGATGCCGGCGTTCCTGCGGGGGGTCATCAATCTGCGCGGTTCGGTGGTGCCGGTCGTGGACCTCAAGGCACGCTTTGGCAAGGGCACGACGGTATTGGGCAGTCGTACCTGCATCGTCATCCTTGAGGCCGCGAAGGAGGGCGAATCCCAGGTCCTGGGGGTGGTGGTGGACTCGGTCAGCGAAGTGATCGAGATACTCGACATCGATATCAAGCCCCCACCGGCGTTCGGCAACCATATTCGCACCGACTTCATCCGGGGGATGACCAAGGTGCGAGGCGAGTTCGTCACGCTCCTGCAGATCGAGCATGTGTTGTGTGTCGATGAGATGGCCGGCCTGATGTCTGTATAGGTATCTACACAACACTGGCTCAACGCTGAACCCCCGGCAGATAGGGCTTTTGTGGCGAGCGGGCTTGTCCCGCGTTGGGGTGCGAAGCGCCCCTGATGAAGACGAAAACGTATTTGACCCGAGGTGAATCATGGCCCTACCCACCGACAATCCAGGCAATGCGACGGTCTCGAGCCCAAGCCAGTACCTCACCTTTGTGCTGGGGGAGGAGATGTTCGCCGTGGGCACGCTCAACGTCCGGGAAATCATTGAGTACGGACCGATCACCAGCGTGCCCTTGCTGCCGCCCAGCATACGCGGGGTGATTAATCTGCGCGGCGCGGCGGTGCCCGTGCTCGACCTGGGGGTGCGCTTTCGCGGCGAACGTACGGTGCAGACCCCAAGGACCTGCTTTGTGATCATCGAGGTACAGGCCAATGCCCAGCGCAAACCGGTGGGCATCATTGTCGATGCGGTCAGCGAGGTACTGGAAATTGCCGATCAGGACATCGAGCCCTCGTTGAATTTCGGCACCGATGTAAGGGCCGACTTTTTACTGGGCATCGGCAAACTGGAGAGCGGTTTTGTGCTGTTGCTGGACATCGGTCGCGTGTTGTCCCTGGAGCAGGTCGATGCGCTGGCCAACCTTGAGTCTTCGCTACCTTCGATCGCCTGAGTGTGCTGTGGGAATGTCCTTATGAACGTGATCCTCTCTGACGCCGAGTTCGTGCAGTTTCGTGACCTGATTTATCAAATCGCGGGCATCAGCCTGTCCGATGCCAAAAAACAGTTGGTGAGCACGCGGCTGGCCAAGCGACTGCAAGTGTTCAAGCTCAATACCTACGGCGCTTACTACAAGGTCCTGATGAAGGACAGCGTGGAGTTGCAGGTGGCGGTGGACATGCTGACGACCAACGAAACCTACTTTTTTCGCGAGCCCAAGCATTTTGATTTCCTGCGCGATGTTGCGTTGCCCGAACTGCGCGGCAGCGGGCCGTTGCGCATATGGAGCGGCGCTTGTTCGACCGGCGAAGAGCCGTACACCCTGGCGATGGTCCTGGCTGACAATCTCGGCGGCCGGCCCTGGGAGATTGTCGCGTCGGACATCAGCAGCCGGGTGTTGGACAAGGCCCGCCTTGGGCGCTATCCCATCGAAGGCACGCGCGGCATCCCCGAGGCGCTGCTGAACAAGTATTGCCTCAAGGGCGTCGGCGCCAACCACGGTTGCTTCATGGTCGACCCGGCGCTGGCGGCCAAGATCGATTTCCAGTCGATCAACCTGAATAATCCGCTGCCGAAACTGGGGATGTTTGATGTGATCTTCCTGCGCAACGTGATGATCTATTTTGACAACGACACCAAAGTCCAAGTGGTCAAGCGACTGATCAGCCACCTGAAGCCGGGCGGGTACTTTCTGGTCAGCCATTCGGAGAGTCTCAACGGCATCACCGATCAGCTGCGACTGGTCACGCCTTCCATCTACCGGAGGCCACATGCCTGAAACCCGAACGTCCACTGAGGTGTTCCTGAACCCTGGCGAGTGGTTTTTCGGCTCGGGTGCGATTCGGCTACGTACGGTGCTGGGGTCGTGTGTTGCATTGGTGTTCTGGCATCCCCGGCGCTTGTTGGGGGGCATGTGTCACTACCTGGTGCCGCAGCGCGGCGTGGCCAAACCGGGTGTCCTGGATGGCCGCTACGGCAATGAGGCGCTTGAATTGCTGCTCGGTCGAATACAGTCGATCAAGGCACTGCCTACGGAGTTCAGGATCAGCGTATTTGGCGGCGGGAACATGTTTCCGGGGCTTGTGCGCTCGGACAATGATTACGTCGGCCAGCGCAACGTCGAGCAGGCCATGCGCCTGCTCGATCTGCATCAGTTGCGGTGTCAACACTTCCATGTGGAAGGCGTGGGTTATCGAACGATTGTGTTCGATCTGGCCAACGGCGAAATTGAACTCAACTACCTGGCCTTGAAGTGAACCCCCAGCAGCCCTCATGGAGAGCGTGCGACATGAGCCTTATTAAAGTGCTGATCATTGATGATTCCGCCGTGGTACGTCAGGTACTGACGGCGACCCTGGGGCAAGACCCCGCTATTGAGGTTATCGGCGCGGCGGCAGACCCGGTGTTTGCCATGGACAAAATGAACAAGCAATGGCCGGATGTGATTGTGTTGGACGTCGAGATGCCACGGATGGATGGCATTACGTTCCTCAAGAAGTTGATGGCCGAACGCCCCACGCCCGTGGTCATCTGCTCCACGTTGACCGAGAAGGGCGCGGCCACGACCATGCAGGCACTGGCGGCCGGCGCGGTCAGCATTGTGACCAAACCACAACTCAACCTGCGCCAGTTTCTGACCGACAGTGCCGATGAATTGGCGGGGGCCGTCAAGGCCGCCGCCCGTGCCAACATGAAGCGCATGGTGCCATCCAGCGAGCGCGCTCCCGCAAGGCTGACGGCCGACGTCATATTGCCGGCGGGCACTCAGGCAATGGCGCGCACCACCGAGAACATTGTCGCCATCGGTACGTCCACGGGCGGCACCCAAGCCCTGGAGTTGGTGTTGACCGCCTTGCCCAGGGTCTGTCCGGGAATTGTGATCGTGCAGCACATGCCCGAACACTTCACCGCTGCATTCGCCGAGCGCCTCAATCGACTGTGCGAGATCGAGGTCAGGGAGGCGAAGAACGGTGACCGGGTTATCCCCGGTTGCGCGCTGATCGCCCCCGGCGGCCGGCACATGGTGCTCAAGCGCAGCGGCGCCCAATACCAGGTGGAAATTGTCGACGGGCCTCCGGTCAGCCGGCATCGACCTTCGGTTGATGTGCTGTTTCGCTCGGTGGCCCGCAGCGCCGGCAGCAACGCGCTGGGGATCATCATGACGGGGATGGGCGACGATGGCGCCCGGGGCCTGAAGGAAATGCACGACAACGGTGCCCGGACCCTGGGCCAGGACGAGGAGACTTGCGTGGTGTACGGCATGCCCAAGGAGGCATTCAAGCTCGGTGCGGTGGAGCGCGAGTTGCCCCTTGAACACATCTCGGCAGCGATTCTGCAATCCATGCAGCAGCGCCGCTGACGGTTCCGGGTCCGGCGTAGAGTCATGTCTCGAGCGCCTGCTGCCGGGCAATTTCCTGGTTGCGCAGAATGAAGCGCTGCAACTTGCCACTGGGGGTCTTGGGCAGTTGGTCGACGAACTCCACTTCCCGGGGATACGCATGCGCAGCCAGGCGTTGCCGCACATGCAGGCGCAGTACTTCGGCCAGCTCGGCACTCGGCTGGTACTGGCTGCCCAGTACGACAAAGGCTTTGATCAGCTCAGTGCGCTGTGGATCGGGCTTGCCGATCACCGCCGCTTCGATCACCGCCGGGTGTTCGATCAGCGCGCTCTCGACGTCGAACGGCCCGACGCGGTAGCCGGACGTGGTGATCACATCGTCGTTACGGCCGACGAAGCTGATACTGCCGTCGTCATTCAGCTCCACACTGTCGCCGCTGAGGTAATAGCGGCCTACAAAGGCTCGAGTGGGCATACCCAAGTAGCCTTCGAACCAGCACAGGGGCGAGCGCTCGCGATCCACGGCCAGGACGCCCGGCTGGCCCGCCGGCAATTCCCGATGCGCCTCGTCCAGCACGACGATGCGGTAGCCGGGCACCGCATAACCCGCCGAGCCCTCCCGGACCGGGTGACGCAAACCGTGGTGATTGCACAGCACCATGCCGATTTCCGTCTGGCCGTAATGATCGTGAATGGTCACGCCGAGTTGCTCGGCAAACCAACGGATGACGTGTGGGTTGAGCGGCTCGCCGGCACTGCTGACGGCACGCAGGCAGCCGCGCACGGCGCCGGCGAACGCCGCGCCCTCGGCAATCAGCAAGCGATAAGCCGTCGGTGAGCCGGCCAGGTTGCTGATTGCGTACTTGGCAATGACTCGGCAAGTACTCTCCACCGTGAACGGGCCGTTGTAGAACAGCGTGGCATGACCACACGCCAGCGGGCCGGTCACCGCGTAATACAGGCCATAGGCCCAGCCGGGATCGGCCAGGTTCCAGAAACGGTCGTCCTCACGCAGGCCAATCGAATCGCGCATATAACCCTTGAAGGCCAGCATGGCGCGCAACGGCACTTCCAGCGGTTTGGCCGGCCCCGTGGTGCCCGATGTGCACATCAGCAGGAACGGCGCGCTGGCGTCCAGCAGCACCGGCTCGCACTCGGCACTCTGGCAATCGAGGGTGCTCCAGAACGCGTAGTCGCTCGGGTTCTGCGGGCAGCCGCCGGTGACGACGACGTTCGGGCAGTTGGCAATCTCATCCAGCTTGGGACGGTTTTGCGCATCCGTCACGATCCAGCGCGCGTTGGAGCAGCCCAAGCGTTGCTCGACCGCCTTGGGGCCAAACGCGGTGAAGAGCGGTTGATAGACCGCGCCCACCCGCCAGGTGCCCAAGATGGCAATCAGCAGTTCAACCGTGCGTGGCATCAGGCCGGCAACCCGATCACCCGGTTTTACACCCTGTTCGCGCAAAAAATTGCCGAAGCGTGCAGCGTGGGCCTGCAATTGGCTGAATGTGTATTGGGCGGCGCTGCCATCCTGCGCTTCGCAATACAACGCCACGGCGTCGTCGTGGGCGTGTCGGTCACAGCATTCGACGCAGGCGTTCAGGGCTGCGAGGTTTCCATACAACGCCTGCTCGGCGCTCTGCTGGTAATTGAAGGATGTGGCCATAGATTGATAATCACGCATAACGACACCTGGTTCTTATTGTTGGGTTTGTACTGAGAGGGCCCCGTTGTCCAAGGCTGTCGCCCCCGGCAGAGCCCGCCAGGCCACTGGGCCGGCGGCGATTTCCTGTGCACTCAGCAGGCAGTGGTCGAGTTCACGCTGTAACGCTTCGGTGTCGAGTCCCTGGCCGATAAACACCAACTCCTGCCGGCAGTCGCCGACCACGCTGTCCCATTTGGCCATGAGGCTCTGCAGCCGATATTCATCCCGGGGCCATTGCGACGGCTCGATGAAGTTCCACCAGCGCCCGACATAGTCCCACTGGAACCGCTGGCCGCTTTGCACCAGCAGGCCGGTTTCCAGGTGGCGGCTGGCAAGCCAGAAGTAACCTTTGCTGCGCAGCAAGCGCCCGTTGCGCCAGGGCCGCTCGAGAAAGTCGAGCAAACGTTGCGGGTGGAAAGGGGCGCGCTCACGGTACACCCAGGACGTCACGCCATAGGTGTCCGACTCGGAGGCCGGCGCGTCTGCCGCGTCCATTTTCTGCATCCAGCCCGGCGACGCCGCAAGGCTGGGTAAATCAAACAGATGGGTGTCAAGGAGGCTGGCTAACGCGACGTTACCGTGGGCCATCGGCATGATCCGCGCAGTCGGGTTGAGGCCCGTGAGGATCGCTTGCACGACCTGGTACTGCGCCGCATCGATCAGGTCCAGCTTGTTGACGAGAATGACGTTGGCGTACTCCACCTGTTCGATCAGCAGATCGGCCAAATGGCGCTTGGGCGCGTCCTGCGTTGTGTCGTCGCGGTCAACGGTGTCCGGCGATTCGAGCAGTTCCTGAAAACGACTGCCATCGACCACCGTCACCAAGGTATCCAGCCGCGCCAGTTCGCTGAGGCTGAAACCCTCGGCATCAAGGAAGGCGAACGTCTCCGCGACCGGCATCGGCTCGGAGATCCCCGTGGATTCAATCAGCAGGTAATCGAAACGCTGCTGGCGTGCCAGCGCACTGATCTGCTCGAGCAAATCGGCGCGCAGCGTGCAGCAGATACACCCGTTGCTCATCTCGATCAACTCATCGCGGCCACGGTGCAACGCTACATCGCGCTGCACCTCTGCGGCATCGATGTTGACTTCGCTCATGTCATTGACGATGACGGCCACGCGCAGGCCTTCGCGATTGCGCAGGATATGGTTGAGCAGGGTGGTTTTGCCGGCGCCGAGGAAGCCCGAAAGGACCGTCACCGGCAGTCGGCTTGCCTGGGCGCCGTCCATCACGGGTTCACCGCGCGCGGGCCGGCGGCCTTGTCCAGGTAGCTTTCGAACAGGTCGACCACCACGAAACCGTCATCGGCCGCATCCCCCCACAGGTCTTTCACGCGAAACTCGACGTGGTAGGTGGGTTGATGGGCGGCGCTCACATCGCCATGGCCAATCGCATCCGGGAACGGCCATTTTTCCGAGGTGCGGTGCAGGACCACGCCTTCCTTGCCGCGCACGTAGGCCGGCATGCGGATGTGCCCGGCCACATACTCGTCCCGCACCACAACCCGGTCACCCACCTCGAAGGGCGGCCGGCCGGTGATCGCTGCGCGACCTTCGGCATGCGCGGGGTTCGCCAGTTTGAAGTGAGCGCCCAGGGCCTGGTCCAGCTCCGCCTGGGTGATCACGCCGGTTTCGACCAGCAGGGTGGCGGTCGCGATGACGTAGCGTTCGTAGTACTGGGTGCCGACATGTTGGCGAACATCCAGGCGTTCGACGGCGTGACGCACTTCGTCCACGCTGAATTTTTTCAAGTGGTCGGCACCGATAAACATCAAGCTGTAGGCCAGATGCTCCCAGTCCTGCTTGAACACCTGTTTGTAGCTCAGGCTATTGATGGTGTGGGGGACTTTTCCAAAGCCTTGGAAACCGCCGAGATCGTGAAAGCCATCCATAATCAAAACTCCGGGAGTGAACGATGATGAGGTGTTGTTTTCAGCCAACGCGGGGCAGGGCGACGCCTATCAACACGTCTTTGGTCACCAGCGTTTGCAGCTGCTCTTCAGTCATGTGTTCTGAGCCTTCAGGCCTGACCGGCACGACCAGGTAGCGGGTTTCGGCGCTGGTATCCCAGACCTTGACGACCATGTCGCGGGGCAACTCCGTCCCCAGCTCGCGCAGGACCGTGCGTCCCTCCCGGACCAAGCGTGCGCGGAACTCAAAACCCTTGTACCACTCCGGTGGCAGGCCGAGGACCGGCCAGTTGGTGCACGAGCACAGGCTGCAGACAATGACGTTCTTCACCGTCGGCGTATCCTCCAGGGCGACGATATATTCGCCTTGCGGGCCGGTATAGCCGAACTGTGCGCACGCAGCGGTGCCGTCCTTGAGCAACAGCGCCCGGAACTGCGGATCGACCCATGCCTTGGCAACCACACGGGCGCCGTTCTCCGGGCTCCAGCCGTGCTCCATCAATTGCGTGAGCTGCTCGACATAGCCCTGCGGGATGAGTTCCTTGCTCTTGAGGACTTGAAACAATGCCCAGGCTCTTTCGCCGGGCGTTGAAGTAGATGTACTCATGGGGTCACTCCTATCAGTCAACGCGGTTGTAAAGTCATTGAATTTCTTATTGTTCGTCGGGTGCTGGCGACGCCTGTAAAAGGCTCAGAGCGTGCGCCAGTCCACCGAGGCTTCAAACGCCGCCGCGGCCTGGTAAATAGTGCCTTCGGCATAGTGTTTGGCGACCAGCATCAGCCCGACGGGCAGGCCGTCTACCCGCCCGCATGGAATCGACATGGCGGGATGCCCGGTGATGTCTTGTGGTGCGGTGTTGCCGATCATTTCCAGCGCGCGCGCCACGTACTCAGTGATCGAGCAATCGGCCGGTGGGTGTGGCTGGGCGATGATCGGCGTGGTCGGCATCACCAGCAGGTCGAAGGCGTGCAGCGCCTTGTCATAGCCCTGCCGGGCAAAGCGCGCGAGGTTTTGCGCCTTGGCGTAATAACGTCCGTTGTAGTGGGTAATTCCGTATTGGCCGACGAACATGCACAGCTTGAGCGACGCGGATAATTGGTCGGCCTGTTCGCGCCAGCCGGCCTGTTTGTCCAGCAGGCCGACATCGTAAAGGCCTTTCCAGTTAAAGCCCGCGCCGTTGCCATGCATCATCTGCGCGGTCAAGCCTTCGCAGCCGATGGGGTGCCACAACGACCCCGCCAGGTTGTGCTCGGGAACGGACACCGGCTCGACGTGCGCGCCCAACGCCTCGAGACGGGCGATGGCGTCACGCACTTTCTCGGCCACGCGAGGATCTTGGTTGGCAAGCGCAAACCCCTCTTGCAGCACGCCGATCCTGAGCCCGCGCACGCCTTTCGCCAGGTAGCTGTGATAGTCATCGACCTGCGGCGCCGCTTGGCGCGGGTCAAGCCCATCCGCGCCGGCCATGGCCTGCAGCATCAATGCGTTGTCGCGCACGTTGGCGGTAATGGGGCCGACATGGTCGATCGTGGCTTCAATCGCCATGACCCCGGAGTAGGGCACCAGGCCGTGGGTCGGCTTCATACCGTAGGTGCCGCAGAACGACGACGGGATCCGGATCGACCCGCCCTGATCGCCGCCCACGGCCATGTCCACCTCACCGGCGGCGACCAGCGCCGCACTGCCCGAGGAAGACCCACCGGCGGCATAACCATGACGATGGGGGTTGTGTACGGGGGCTGGATCAGAGGTGTGACTGCCGCCTGACAAGCAGTAATGCTCGCAGGTGGCCTTGCCCAGGATCGTCACCCCGGCATCCAGCAGACGCGTGACGACGGTGGCATCGAATGACGGTACGAAACCTACCAATGGCGCGGCGCCGTTCATCATCGGCACGCCTGCCAGGGAGATGTTGTCTTTCAGTGCGACGGTTTTGCCGGCCAGCAGGCCCGCGCGGGCACCGTTCACTTCAGCCCTGTAGTACCAGGCGTTCAGCGGGTTTTCCTTGGCCGAGGGCCGATAGCCCGAACTGCGCTTGTAGCGTATGGGCGGAACGAAATCAGGCAGCTCGTCGACCAGGTCGTAGGCGTCGAAACTCGGTTGCATCAGGTCCAGGTATTGCGCTGCCTGCTCAGGCGTCAGCTGCATGTGCAACTGGCTGGCGAGGTCCTGCAGTTGATCAAGCGTGGGGCGAATAATGGCCATGACTTTCCTTAATTTCATCGATGATCGGCAGCAAGGCGTAAGGGTGTTCCGGCACTTCCAGCACCTTCGGGATCGGATCATTCCGGGTAGCAATGCAGAACAAATTAGGCCCCTTTTGCCACTGCGGCTTGGTTGAGCAGGACACTCGTTTGGCTGAACAGGACAGCGCAGCCCGGTGGCGCGCTCAGAATACTTTCAATACCCGCAGGTTCAGGCGTGCCCCTTCCTTGAAACCTTGCTCAACCTGGATGTCCCGACCCAGCTGCGCCTGTAGCTGCAGCGTCGGATCGATGAAGTGAGTGAGCGTAAAGCGCCCGTAGGAGGTGGAAAGGCCGTCGTGCTGGTCAACGCCGTCGACGCGCGTCGCAGCGCCCGTTACATAGCCGGCGCCGACCGCGAACGTGGTGCTTGGCGTCCAGTTGTAGCGCACGGCGGCCTGATATTCGTAGCGGGTGTTTTCTTCAAGCTTCGCACTGGTCCTGCCGTAGTCGTTGTTGGTCGACACCCAGGACACATCCGCAACGGTGTCCAATGCCCATTGGGCTGAGAAGTGGTGGATGTAGGCCGCTTGTAACGTCGCGCGCCAGCGGTTCTCACCCAGGTTCAGGGGGTCATTTTTGTCGTAGCTGCCGACTGGGATGTACAGATACGGAGCCAGGGCGAAAACGTCTTTGTTTGCCGTCGGTAATGTCCATTTAAGCGGGGCGGTGAGGATGGGGTCGCCCACACCGTGGGTGTCGCCCAGCGCCCCCGCATCACCCGAGGCGTTCATGTAGCCGAACGGCAGCAGTACCTGCGGTTCCCAGACAAGAGTGTCCGAGAGGCCGATGGCGTGGATGTAACGGAGGATGCCCACGTCCGAGCTGAGCTTGGCGTTGTCGGAGGTTCTATGCCCGTTCTGATACAGCTGCGAGCGCTCAGCGTGCTGGTAGTAAAACAGCAGGGCATTGGCACCCGCCGGCAGGGGTTCGAAGTCTCCCGGTGCCACCTCAATGGCTTGGCTTTTGACAAACGGCAGCATTCCCAGCACGAGCACGACTCGACTTAACTTCATGATCAAATTCCTGTCAAAAAGTGGCCCCGACCTCATGCGCTAGAGATGAGGGCCAAAAAATAATCGGGACGAATGGGGCGGTGCGCAGTGTCAGCTTTGCGCGACACCTGCATCACGCAACATGCCGGTCTGCGGATGGCAGTTGATGTACTCAAACAGCTGGCTCTTGGCGTCCGAGACCGACACTTCGTGGTACAGCCGCAACTTCACCAGGCCGGCCGCCACACGGAAGAAGGTGACGAAGATGCGCAGGTGGGTGGGATGGGATTCCGCCCAGCGTTCCAGTTTCTCGACCGAACGCCAGTGGCCGATGTTGTAGCTCATGTCGAGGAAGTTGCCGTCGAGGTCGATGTTGCGTACGAATCGATTGCTGTAGCAGCCCAGGGGCGCACCGTTGTCGCGCAGAAAATCCATCCCGTCCTGCAACGTCGGCAGGATTTCGTCGAGGTACAGTGAGCGCTCGTCAGCCTCGGCGTCAGCCCAATCCTGGCCGGAGCGAATCAGCGCGATGTTGTCATGGCCCATGACGACGACGCGGCCACCTTTGGCCGGGTCTCCCAGCACCACCTTCAGTTCGCCGGTGGGGCTCATCCAGTCCGTCTGGGACGTCGGGAAACGATCGCGCATCGAGCCCCAGTAACCGTGCTCTTCGATCTCGCCGCTGGTCTTGTCCATGATCGCGCCGACACCCGGCAACTGCTCCTGGAACGCATACAGGGTTTCGAATTGCTCGGCGCGCGGCGCGGTGATTTCGCGGAAATAACCCAGGCCGTCTTGCAGGCGGTCCGGTGACGCCCACCAGTCATTGACGGGGGCTGATCGCAACCAGCGGCAATAGGCCGCCGCGTCCTTCCAGTAGCCGACGATCATCAGGTTGTCGTAGCCACTGTTGTCCGTGTGATGGGTCAGATCATGGGTCTGCGGGCCGTCGGGCAGGCTGAAGCTGCTGACGATGTCGCGCATGGCCTTAAGGGCACGCTGACGCTGCGCCTCACCGCGAAACTGCACGCCCAGGTAGGCCATCGCCACCTGCTTCAATTGTTCGTCGGCGCGGCCGACCCACATAGGGAAGGGCGGCTGGTAGTCTTCGGGCACACGGCGGGACAACGTCCGTGGGCATCTAAGGTGTTTGTCGATCGCAGATTCCATGGGAGGCTCCTTGTTTTTTTCAGGTTCAGGCTAAGCAGGCTGGACAGGCTGTGAGGTCATAGTCAGGCAGGTGCGAACCGCCTCGCTTTGTTCGCAAGGACAACCGTTTGGTTGGAAAAGACAGGCGCCGGACGCCAGGACTCAGGAGCGCTGAAGGGGGCGATGGGCTTGATTGGGCGTGGTCTGAATTTTGCTTGCCAAGCTCGACTGGCAGCGTGTCGCTGCTTCAAGTCGTTGCATCAAGGTGAGTGCCATGGCTCAGAACAATCACTATTCCACCCTTGCCGTTTCGCAACCGCGTCGCTTCGATTACTGGAAAGAAGTGGTGTGTCGCCATTGTCTTGTGGCCGACAGCAAACCCTCGACCCAGAGCGATTTCAACGGAACGCTGCAGGTCACCGCCATGGGCGCGCTGGATGTCTCCAGGCTGTCATCCCCACTGCACCATTGGGTCCGTTCCGAGCGGCATTTACGCAGTGGCCCCGCAGAAGACCTGTGGCTGGGCTTCACGCTCAATGGGTATGGCGAACTTGAACAAGAGGGGCGCAAGGCCACACTGGGGGCCGGTAATTTGTTCCTTTATGACGCAACCCGGCCGTTCCGGTTCAGCCTGGGGGGAAGCGAAAACCACTTGATGCGCATCCCTCGGCAGTTGTTGACTCAACGCCTGCCGCGTGTGGCGGATTGCACCGCAATGGTGCTGGATGACCGCCGCCCAGGTGTGGTCCCGTTGCGCGAGATGCTGCGCCAGATGGCGAACACGCCGATGCTTCTGCAAGACGAAGGCATTTGCAGTCGTTACTCCAACACGATAATCGACCTGCTCGTGATCAGCCTGGAACTCCAGGACCTGCAGACGACTCACCAGGAGCTGGATCTTTACGCGCGGATAATGACCTACATCCAGCACCACTTGAGCGAACGAGAACTGTCGATCGAACTGATCGCCCAAGCCCACCACGTCTCCACCCGAACAGTGACCCGTGCATTCGCCCGTCACCAGAAAAGCCCGGTCGCAGAGATCTGGAAAGAACGGTTGAACGCCAGCCGGGCGGCCATCGAGTGCGGCCAGGTGCGCAGCGTTTCCCAAGCCGCACTGGACTTCGGGTTTTCCGATTTCTCCCACTTCAGCCACGCTTTTCGCAAGGCGTTTGGTGTTGCGCCTCATACGCTCTTGCCGCGCAACTGACGGGGCCCGCAAAACGGCGGGTTTCATTGGCGTCCTACTCGATAAAATAGATGAGCTGAAACGGTTAAGTTGCTGGCTATCCGTCTGTGGCCTCAGAGATACTTGCTCCCGAAGCGCCAGCAAGGCCTTGCGCTAACAGCCTCCAGGTCATTTTACAGGTGCGTATGAATCCCCCGATCAAACCTCTCAAAAGCAGTGGTTTTTTGCTTGGGTTGTCGTTCTGCCTGGTGCTGAGTCTGAGTGCCACGCTGATGCTGGTCTGGCTTCCCGACCAGACCCCGGCCAACGGTTATGTGGAACTGATCCTGATTGCTCAAACGCTTTTTCTGGGCGTGCTCTGTGCCTCCACGTGCTACTTCCAGAAACAGTCGCAAGCGCAGTTCGACGAATTGATTGCACAGAACGAGCAGATCAGTTTCTTGAACGCCCGCATCACCAACCTGATCAATGTCGCGACCCAGGTGGCGGTCGTCACCACTGACCCCCAGGGTCGGATAAAGCTGTTCAGCGACGGTGCCCAGGCCTTGTTCGGCTTCAGCCGCGCAGAGATGCAGGGGCGAAATAACGTCGAAGTGCTCCATGTTCAGGAATACATCAATAAACGTCGCGCCTGCGCCGACCCGGCGTTTCAAACCCTCACCGACAAACAACTGATCGGCCAGCTCGCCCTTGATGACATGGGCTCCAGCAAAGCCGTGGAGTGGCGTTATCAGCGCAAGGACGGTAGCCAGTTCACCGGTGAGCTGCGCCACGCCCGATTCAGCGACGCGAGCAGTGGCGAGGTCGAACACGTCAGCGTGATCATCGACGTCAGTGAGCGTCTCGAGTTACTTGAGCGGATCCAGCAAAGCAAAGCCCTGTTGGCGCTGTTGACCCAGCGCATCCCCAACGTGCTGTACCAGTACCACATGAGCGCAAAGGGTGAGGGTTACTTTTCGTTTTGCAGCCCTAGCCTTGAACATGTGTTCGAGCTCAAGCCTGAAGCGGTCGTCGGTGTCGAATTCAAGGGCAGCCCGCTGTTCCAGCGCTTGCACCCCGATGACTTGCCATTGATCAGGGCGGTCACGGACACGTCGGTGGAAACCGGCGGCGGCTGGACCTGCGATTTTCGCGTGTTGCTGCCCGTCAAAGGGCTGCGCTGGTTGCGCGGAGAGGCCTACGCCGAGCACCAGGCGGACGAGACATGCGTTTGGTATGGCTCGTTCAGTGACATCACCGAGCTCAAGGATCGCGAAGAAAAACTGCGAACGCAGGCCATCACCGACGAGTTGACCGGTATCTATAACCGTCGTCACTTTATGAGTTCGCTGGAGCAGTTGGTGGACACCGGCAAGCGTTACGCCGCCGGTTTCTCATTGATCATGCTTGACCTCGATCACTTCAAATCCATCAACGACCGATTCGGCCACGAGGTGGGTGATACGGTACTCAAGCAAACCTGCACCGTGATCCGCCAACGCTTGCGTGCCAGCGATGTGTTTTGCCGGGTCGGCGGTGAAGAGCTGGCCATCCTGTGTCCGTTCACCTCACAGGAAAACGCCGAACAATTGGCCAACGCATTGTGCCAGTCCTTGGCCAATCACGAGATCGCCATCGCCGGCCGCGTTACCGCCAGTTTCGGTGTCGCCACTTGGGCGGCAGGCCTCAGCACCGAAGAGTTGCTGCGCCGTGCCGACCTAGCCAGCTATAGCGCCAAACAGAATGGGCGCAACCGGGTTGTCAGCGCTTAGGGCATAGGTATCTACACAACTTTGGCTCAACGCTGAACGCCCGGCAGATAGGGCTGTTGTGGCGAGCGGGCTTGTCCCGCGTTGGGCTGCGTAGCAGCCCCAGTAAAGAAGAGCGCGGTGTATCAGACACTCTGTAGAGGCTGGTTTTGGGGCTGCTTCGCAGCCCAACGCGGGCGGTGCATCAGTTAGAGAGTCGTCGGCTCCCGAGCCGTCACGGGAGCAAGCTCCCTCGCCACAGGTTCAGGGCCACGCCAAAGTTGTTTAGATACCTATGGCGCTTAGGGGCGCCATGGAGTACCTGGAGATGTGAGAGACTTGGCCGTCATACCCACCTCAAGGAGCCCGTGCCATTCATGGTGCTGTTCAATCGATTGAGCGCGTTTTCCATCCAGGCGCGCAGGGCACTGGGACTGGTGTGGGAAACCTCACGGCCACTGTTCATGGGGCTGTTGCTGGCGACGATTGTCGCCGGGCTTCTGCCCGCCCTGGCCGCCTGGATTGGTCAGCGCATTGTGGATGCCGTGGTCCACGCCATGCAGGTTCATGCGGCCGGCAGCCAGGCACCCGTGTGGCCAGTGATGCGCTACGTGTTGGCCGAGGCCGGCGTGCTGGCGTTGTTGGCGGCTGCGCAACGAGCGCTGTCGATGCAGCAGTCGCTGTTGCGGGTGAAGTTGGGCGTGAAGGTCAACCTGATGGTCCTGGAGAAAGCCCAGACCCTTTCGCTGCTGCAATTTGAAGACGCTGAGTTCTACGACAAGCTGGTGCGCGTGCGCCAGGGTGCTTCGACGCGCCCGCTGAGCCTGGTGACGAAAGGACTGGGATTGGTGCAGAACCTCATTTCGCTGGTCAGCTTTGCTGTCCTGTTGGTGCACTTCTCGCCGTGGGCCCTGTTGATTCTGGTGGTCGGTGCGTTGCCGGTGTTCTTCGCCGAGACGCATTTTTCCGGCAACGCGTTCCGCCTGTTCCACCGGCGCGCACCGGAGACGCGCCAGCAGAACTACCTGGAATCCTTGCTCTCCCACGAGTCCCATGCCAAGGAGGTCAAGCTGTTTGGCCTGGCACCGCTGTTCCTCCAGCGCTATCGCGACAACGCTCAGCGCTTGTATACGGAGGACCGCGAATTGACGCTGCGCCGCGACGCCTGGGGCTTTGCATTGGGCCTGCTGGGCACCGCAGCGTTTTACCTGGCCTACGCCTGGGTGGTACTCGACACCGTGCGTGGCCAGACGAGCCTCGGCCAGATGACCATGTACATCGTGCTGTTCAAGCAGGGGCAAGCTGCAATCACCGCCAGCCTCAGCGCAATTGCCGGGCTGTACGACGACAGCTTGTTCCTCTCTGACCTGTATGAATACCTTGAAACCCCCGTGATCACGCCGCACGGCCGGCTCACCCAGGGGGCGCGCCCTGGCGATGGCCTGCGCTGCGAGCAGGTCGGGTTCACCTACCCAGGCGCTGAATCTGCCGCGCTGCGCAATATCAGCCTGCACCTGGCACCGGGGAAAAGCCTGGCACTGGTGGGTGAAAACGGCTCCGGCAAGACCAGCCTGATCAAACTGCTGACCCGCCTGTATACCCCGGATGAGGGCCGCATCCTGCTGGATGGCAGCGACCTGCAAGAGTGGGACGAACACACCCTGCGCCAGCGCATCGGCGTTATTTTCCAGGACTACATCCGCTACCAGATGACCGTCGGCGAAAACCTGGGAGTCGGTGATGTCGACGCCCTGGACGACCAGGCACGCTGGCGCAGCGCTGCCACTCAAGGTGTGGCGGCTGAATTTATCGAGCGCTTGAGCCATACCTATTCAACCCAGTTGGGACGCTGGTTCGCAGGTCAGGAACTGTCCGGTGGGCAGTGGCAGAAAGTGGCCTTGTCGCGGGCGTATATGCGTCAGGATGCCGATCTGCTGATCCTCGATGAACCCACTGCCGCGCTGGATGCCGGGGCTGAAGCGGCAGTGTTCGAGCACTTCCGTGAGCATGCCAGGGGCCGCATGACCCTGCTGATTTCCCACCGTTTTTCCAGTGTGCGCAGTGCGGATCACATTATTGTGTTGGAACGCGGGCAGATGCTGGAGGAGGGCAGCCATACCCAACTGATGGCTGCGGGGGGACGTTATGCCGAGCTGTTCGACGTTCAGGCGCGGGGCTATCGCTAGGAAACCCAGCACCGCGTACCTTCTCTCTATTTGGCGGGGCCGGATTTGAACACGCCGCTGAGCACAAACGCATAGCGTTCCGGGCGGATAAAGAAGGTGGTGCGGTCGCAGCAGCGACCGTCGGCAAAGTAAGAGGTGCGTTCCATCACCAGCAGCGCGGTGCCGCGTTTGACGTGCAGGGTGCTGGCCAGGCTGGTATCGGCCGTTTGCGCACGAATGGCCAGGTCGGCACGGGTGACGGCCAGGCCGGTGATCGATTCCAGGATCGAGTAGATCGGTTGATGCTCGACGTCTGTCCAGACCACGCTGGCCAATTCGGCCGGTAGATGGCTGCGGCCCAGGGCGATGGGTTCGTCATCCACGAAATGCAGGCGCTCCAGCAGCAGGCAATCGTGGGCTGCTTCAAACAATCCCCTCAAGGCTTCCGGAACGGGCTGCAGCGTGTGGCTGATCACCTGCATGCTCGGTTTGAGCCCTTGCAATAACAACGCTTCATGGAAACTGCGCAACGCATCCAGGCCATGCCGCACCTGTTTCGCGGCGACGAACGTGCCTTTGCCTTGCTTGCGCTCCACCACGCCGTCGTCGCTGAGCTTGCCCACTGCCAGGCGCACGGTGACGCGACTCACGCCAAAGCGCTCACCCAGTTCGGCTTCTGACGGCAGTTTGCCGGTGGGTTCGAAATCGCCGCGCTGTATCTCTTCCAGCAAACGATGGGCGATCTGTTCATAGAGCGAGGTGGTGCTGTCGCGAAGAATGGACGTGGGCACGGTCGGTTTCCAGGGGCCTTGGAGTGGGGCGGTGCGCCTTCACTTCTAAGGTTATAAAAATAGGTTATTGGGACAACTTGTATTAATACGTATTATGTCAGGTATTCCCATTGTAAACGACCTGACGATACTTGCCATGCCCGACTCCTTGCCTTACGCACTGCCGCAAGCCGACGCCCTGACGGTCGATCACATCAGTTTCAGCTACCCCAACGGGCATCCGGTGTTCAACGCTTTCAGCCTGAACGCCAAGCCGGGCGAATTCGTCGCGATCCTCGGGCCGTCCGGCTGCGGAAAAACCACGCTGCTGAATCTGTTGTCGGGCTTTCAGCAACCCCAGAGCGGCCAGATCAGCATCAACCAGAGCGCGGTGCGGCCGGAGCGCTCGGAGTTGGGGTATGTGTTTCAGGCGCCGCAGCTGTTTCCCTGGTTGAGCGCGCTGGAGAACGTGCGTTTCGGCCTGCGGATGACGGCGCAGCTCAGCGAGGGTCAGCAGCGTGCGCAGGCGTTGCAGTACTTGCGTCTGGTCGGTCTGGAGAGCGCGGCGCAACGCTTGCCCCATCAACTGTCGGGTGGCATGCAGCAGCGCGTCTCCCTGGCCAGGACCTTGGCGTTGGAGCCCAGCGTATTACTGATGGACGAACCCTTCGCCGCGCTGGATGCCATCAGCCGCAACAGCATGAATGAAGAGACGCTGCGGATCTGGGCCGAGCTGGGTCAGACCGTGCTGTTCATCACCCACGACATCGACGAAGCGGTGTTCCTGGCCGACCGGGTCATCGTGCTCAACATCGCCCCCGGCGGTATCCATAGCGAACTGGATATTGCTTTGCCGCGCCCGCGCTCCAACCTGAAAACCCGGCGCCTGCCGGCGTTTCTCGATTACCGCAATGAGCTGATGGAGCGCATTTCCCACGTCATGGGCGCGGCCGAAGCCATCGCTAACCCCACCCGTCAACCCGAGTTAACCGCATGATCAAACGTTCGCTGCTTGCTCTTTCCTTGTCTGTTGCCGCCTTGGCAAGCAGCACAGGTGCCGTGGCCACCGAAGAGAAACCCCTGCGCGTGGGGTATGTGTTCGCCATGGCCAACGCCCCGGCGCTGATCGCCGACAAACAGGGTTACTACCGCGAGGAAGGCCTGAATGTCGACCTCAAGGCTTTGGGCGATGGCCCGGTGATCCAGCAGGCGCTGGCCGCCAATGAGCTGGACGTGGCCTATGTCGGCACGCCGCCGGTGTACCAATGGTTCTCCCGCGGCTTGCAAAGCCGGATTCTGGCCAAGGTCAATTACGGTCAGGCGGCGGTGATTGTCGATGCCAAGAGTCCGATCAACCGCCTGGAGCAGCTCAAGGGCAAAAAACTCGCCGGGGTCAAGAAGGGCAGTGGCATGGACGTGCTGTTGCGCGGCTATGTGCTGAAAGAAAACGCCGGGCTCAACCCGGACAAGGACCTGGACATCATCGACATGCCACCCGGCAACATGAACGCGGCGTTGGAGCGCGGCATCGTCGACGCGGCGTTTTCCTGGGAACCCTTTGTCAGCCAATCGTTGCTGCGCGGGTCGAGCCGGATTCTGCTTGACGTCAACCAGGCGCTGCCGAACTACCCGTGGTACGTGGTGATCGCGCTGCCCAAAACCTTGCAGGAACGCCCGGACGACGTGGTCAAGTTGCTGCGTGCGCACCGCAAGGCCATCGCGTTCCTCAACGAGCATCCCGACGAGTCGAATCGCATCATCGCCGAGGCGTTTAAGCTTGAAGCGGTACAAGGGCCCGACGGCAAGACCATTGCCCCGGAGGCCATCGTCGCCCAGGCGCGCACGCGGTTGGGCTGGTCGGCGGACTTGCAGCCTGCGGACATCCAATTCATCCAGCGCCTGATGAATTATTCCCACGACCTGGGCTTTATCGACACCACGCTCAAGACCGAGCAGATCGTGGATACCGCCTACCTGGAAAAAGCCTCGCGCTGAGTCTGAGCCTGTCATGTCCTTGCCAAAACCGAATTGGGGATGGGCTTCGCTGCCATTCCTGCTGTTGATCTGGATGGCCCTGGCCAGCCGCTTTCCCACCTACATCCTGCCGCAGCCCTGGGATGTGGCGCGCGAAGCCGTGCGTTGGCTCAGCGACAGTTCGCTGTGGCAGCACCTCAGGGCGAGCGTCCTGGAGGAGGTCGGCGGTTTCTGCGCGGCGGTGGTTGTCGCGATTGTGCTGGGCACCGCCGGTGGCTTGTCTTCTCGCTTTCGCGATTTCATCTCGCCGCTCAACAGCCTGTTCATGGCGATCCCACCGATTGCCTGGGCGCCGCTGATCATGATCATTTTCGGCCTGGGTTATGTCTCGATTGTGCTGGTGATTTTCATTGCCGCGATGTTCCCCATGGCGGTGACCATCCAGGAGGGTGTGCAGGGCATTCGCGGCGGCGAAGTCCGTGCGGCACGCACCTTGGGCGCCAATCCCTGGCAATTGCTGGCCCACGTTTACCTGCCAGCCTCATTGCCCTTCGTGACGGCGGCCTTGCGCATCGGGTTCAGCCAGGGCTGGCGGGCACTGGTCGCCGCAGAAATGATCGGCGCCTCCCAGGGCATCGGCTGGATGGTCTCTACCGGCGGGCAGATCGGCAACAGCAGCCAGGTGCTGCTGGGCATCGTGCTGATCGGCCTGATTGCCTGGCTGATGGAGAGTTTTGTGTTCCGGCGCATCGAGCGCCACTACCAGAAATGGCGCGTGCAATAAGCACCGCCTGTTGCCTTCAAACCTTCAGTGGACCACTGCACGAGGTGTCATGTGAGTAACGTTTTCGATCCCCGCGAAGCCGGGCATTACATCGCCCCCCAAGGCCTCTACGAACGCAACAAGAAACGCCCGTTCCTCGGTAGCATCGACTGTGACCGAGACACGCTGATTGCCGGGCAATGGGATGAAATCACTCTGGTCTACGAGGTCGGCGGCAGCGGTCTGGCGGATGGCGCCTGGTTGAAACTGGCGTTCAAGTTCTACTCCGATTGGGCGCTGTTCCAGACCTCGAATCCGGCCGGTCCCAACTACGTCAGCGCCGAGTATCAGGCGGGCGAGCTGGTCCCCGGGCAGAGCCAGGCCACCGTGCAGCACTTGAAAGTGCGCTTCGACCAGAAGGGCCACGAACGGCCGTTCCAGAAAGCGATCATTATCGACATCATCGATGGCTACCTGAATCCCGGCGACACAATCACCATCCGCCTGGGCGACCGTCGCCAGGGCGGCGCGGGTACGCGGGTGCAGAGTTTCGTCGAGAAAGACTTCCGTTTCCGGCTGTTTATCGACCCCCTGGGCAGCTCGAAATTTGCCGAGGTGCCAGGCGATCCGTTGCTGAACATCGTGCCGGGACCGGCGCAGAGTGTGCAGTTGATTGTGCCGCGCCTGGTCAGCGCCGGTGAGGCGTTCGACGTGCTGCTGCGGGTGGACGATGCCTGGGGCAACACGTGCCGCAACCTGCCGCTCAACGGTGTGCTGACCCTGGTTGACCCTGAAGGCGGTGCGCGCCAACAAGCGTTTACCCTGGCGAGTGAAGGGTGGGCGACGGTGCGGCTCAAGGGGTTTGACCTCGGGGCGGTGGGCGAGTGGCGTTTGTCCGCCGAGGTGCACGCGCCTGGCGTGCGTGGCGCCCAGGTTTTTGTCACGGTCGACCCGGCCGGCAGCGCATTGCGCCCGCTGTACGCCGACCTGCATGTGCACTCCGATGACACCGTGGGCACCAACGACACGCTCTACAACCTGAGCTACGGCCGCGATGTCGCCGGCCTCGATGTGCTCGGCTACACCGCCAACGACTTCAATATCACCGAGCAACGCTGGGATCAGGCGGTGAAGCTGATTCACGAACTCAACGAGCCCGGCCGCTTCGTCTGCTACCCCGGCACCGAGTGGTGCGGCAACTCCTGCGCGGGCGGCGACCGCAACGTGGTGTTCCTGCATGATCGCAAGCCCGAGTTTCCGTTCGATAACCAAGGGCGGTTGGTGCGCTCTTTTGAGTGGAACGAGTTCACAGCGGGCACCATCAAACCGGGCGCCTGGCCGGTGGACGAGTTGTACGCCGCCTATGCGAAAGACCCGGAAGGCCACCTGATGATGCCCCATGTTGGCGGGCGCCGGTGCAACCTCGACTGGCACCACCCGGAGCTGGAACGCTTGATCGAAGTCGGCTCGGCCTGGGGCCAGTTCCATTGGGTCTACGCCGAAGCCCTTCAGCGTGGCTATCGGGTCGGCGCCGCGGCGAACAGCGATGAGCATCAGGGCCGTTGCGGCGGCGGTGTACCGGCCACGGCCGTGTTTGGCTCTCGCGGTGGGTTGACCGGTGTGGTTGCCGACGCTTTCGACCGAGCGAGTGTGGGCAAGGCTCTTCGCGCGCGTCGCACCTTTGCCACGACGGGCGAGCGTGCATTTGCCAGCCTGCGCCAAGGCCAGCACTTCATGGGTGAGGTCTTCACCGCCGATTCTAATGCGACGCTGGACTATCGATTGCTGGGCGAGGCGGGCTGGGAGCAGGTGGACCTGTTCGATGGCGATAAGCTGATCTGGTCGCGCAATCTGCACCAGGAGCTGGGTTTTTCCGCCCAACGCATCCGGCTGCGCCTCGGGGGGGCGCGCATCAAGGACCGCTATCGCGGCGCCTACTGGACCGGCGAGGTTCGCGTGACGGGAGCGGTCATCAACGGCTTTCGCGCCTTGGGCCTCGATCACCCGGAGCAAACCGTATGGCGCAAGGACGCCACGACCCTGGCCTTTCGCACCGACACCAACGGTGACACCGACAGTATCGAAATCGACCTGTCGCAATTGGCCGGCGCGACGTTGCAGGTCCGCAGCCGCATCGACAACTACATCAAGGTCGGCGATCCGTCCGAACCGCAGCCCTACGTGCATGCGCCGACGGTGCTGATGGAACTGTCCGGCGAGGAACTGCTGGCGCAGTCCCAGGTGATCGAAGAGTTGCCAGGAGCTGAGCTGAAAGTCTCCCTGGAAAGGACCACCGCCGAACCGCTGCCTCGCGAGTTGCAGGGCAAGATCGAGCTGGCACCACTCACTCTGCAACCGGGTCGCGAGCATCCGTTGTTCATCTGCGCACGCCAACGCGACCAGTCCCGGGTCTGGACCTCGGCGCTGTTCCTGACGCTTGCTTAAGGCCTCCGTGGTCCAACCTGTTCGAGAGCGCGCAAAGAAACCTGTGGCGAGCGGGCTTGCCCCGCGTTGGGGTGCGAAGCAGCCCCAAAACCAGGCGCAGAGGCGTGCCTGATACACCGCATTCGTCTTCATCAGGGGCTGCTACGCACCCCAACGCGGGGCAAGCCCGCTCGCCACAGGTACAGTGTTCTCCCTTAACTGAACGGCATCAGGCAGCAGTGTGGGAGCGTGCCGATAACGCCCGATTCAATTCAGGCATTGCGCCCCGGCTTTGGCCACCTGTGCATCCTGGCCGGACTTGACCCCGGACACACCGACGGCACCGATTACCTGGCCGTCGACGATGATCGGCACGCCGCCTTCGAGGGAGGTCAGCAAGGGCGCTGACAAAAACGCGTAGCGCCCGCCATTGACCATCTCCTCATACCCTTTGGACTCACGCCGCCCCAGCGCCGCGGTGCGGGCCTTTTCGATGGCGATGTAGGCACTGACCGGGGCGCAGCCGTCAAGGCGTTCAAGGGCCAGGGGATGGCCGCCGTCATCGACAATCACGATGGTCACGGCCCATTGATTGCTGTGCGCTTCGGTGCGTGCAGCCGCGAGGATTTGGCTGACTTCGGTCTGGCTCAGTACGGCTTTGGTTTTCATGGGGATTCTCCAGTACTGGGTGAGGGCAGTGCGGCCTCGACCAGTTCGATCCAGTGCCTGACAGGGGTGCGTCCCGCTCCGTCGAGGTGGGACTGGCAGCCAATATTGGCGGTGACGATGACGTCGGGGTGTGCGCTTTCCAACGCAGTGAGTTTGTTATCGCGCAGTTGTCGCGACAATTCGGGCTGGGTCAGCGAATACGTGCCCGCCGAGCCGCAGCACAGGT
Organism: Pseudomonas sp. SB113; assembly: GCF_040754745.1. NCBI lineage: Bacteria > Pseudomonadati > Pseudomonadota > Gammaproteobacteria > Pseudomonadales > Pseudomonadaceae > Pseudomonas > Pseudomonas sp. SB113. The sequence goes on along the minus strand of NZ_JBFMHW010000004.1, from coordinate 319,125 downwards.
GGCTGTCGGGAACAGTGGTCAGGTTGAATCCCAGGCTCGTCAGCATGGCTTCAACGGCACCGCCGAGTTTTTGCGCGTGCTGCAACGTGCACGGGCAGTGGAATGCCAGGCGCTGATCGCCGTGTACGCCGAGCTTATCCAGCGGTTCGCCGCGCAGCACTTCAACCAGGTCCCTGGCCAGGGCACTGACCCTTTTCGCCTTGTCGGCATACGCCGGGTCGGTGCTGAGCAGGTGGCCATAATCCTTGATAAAGGCCCCGCAGCCGCTGGCGGTTTGCACAATGGCCTCGGCACCGCTTTCAATGCTCGGCCACCATGCATCAATGTTGCGGCGGGCACGCTCAAGGCCGGCCGCCTGAGCGTCGAGGTGATAATCCACCGCACCGCAGCAGCCTGCCTCGCGGGTCGGTATGACGCTGATCCCCAGTCGATCCAGCACCCGCGCTGTGGCTGCATTGGTATTGGGTGACAGGCTCGGCTGCACACAGCCCTCAAGCATCAAGACCTGACGGGCGTGGCGCATGGTCGGGCGCGGTTTGACCGGGTAGACGCGGCGCGGCAACTTGGCCTGCAAGGTATTGGGCAACAACGCCCGAAATAGCTGGCCGCTGCCGATCAGCACGTTGAACAGCGCGGGATTGGGGACGACGCTACGCAACCCCTCGCGCAGCAAACGCTGGCCGAGGGGGCGCTGCACTGCCGCGTCGACCACCGCCCGGCCGATGTCGAGCAAGGTGTGATAGTCGACGCCGGAGGGGCAGGTGCTTTCGCAGTTACGGCAAGACAGGCAACGGTCCAGGTGTTCCTGGGTCTTGCGCGTGACTTCATTGCCTTCGAGCACCAGCTTGATCAGGTAGATGCGCCCCCTCGGGCCATCCAACTCATCGCCCAGCAGTTGATAGGTCGGGCAGGTGGCATTGCAAAAACCGCAGTGCACGCAACTGCGCAGGATGCGTTCGGCTTCTTCGGCGCGAGGCAGTCGGCGGGCGTCTTCGCTCAAGGTGGTCTGCATGGTTCAAAGCTCCGCGTACAGGCGACCGGGGTTGAAGATGCCCCGTGGATCGAGTTGCTGCTTTAGATTCCGGTGGTAGCGCATCAACGTGTCGGGCAGCGGTTGGAAGGGACTGTCGATCAGGCCCGGGTGGTAGCAGGTCGCATGCCCGCCGGCTTTTTCGACCACCGAGCGAATGACGCTCGCGTCGGCATCGGATTTGAGCCAGCGCTGGGCGCCCCCCCAGTCGATCAATTGCGTACCTGGCAGCGACAGTCGGGGCGTGTTATGCGGCAGGGACAGGCGCCAAAGAGGCTGATCTTCAGCGAAGAAACTCAACCGATGTTCGTTCAGGTCTTGCCAGTAGGCAGCGTCCAGCCACTCGCCGCCCAAGCGGTCATGGGCCGCCGCCACCGAGCCTTCGCCCCCTTCGAGTCGCAGGTGCAGGCGCTGGCCATCGTGACACGCAGCGCTGATCGGCAGTGGTTGCTGCCCCCATTCCGCCAGGCGCAGCAAGGCACGGTCGGCGTCCATCGCCAGGCTGATACTCAAGGTTTGCCGTGGTTTGGGCAGGACCTTTAGGGACACTTCGGTCACCACCCCAAGCGCGCCGTAACTGCCGGCCATCAAGCGCGACAGATCGTAGCCGGCGACGTTCTTCATGACCTCGCCGCCGAAGCGCAAATGCTTGCCCTGGCCGGTGATCAACCGTGTTCCGAGGATGAAATCGCGGACCGACCCCGACCAGGGACGCCGTGGCCCCGAGAGTCCGCAGGCAATCATGCCGCCGACGGTGGCGTGTTCACCGAAGGCGGGCGGTTCGCACGGCAGCATCTGTTGCGAGGCGTCCAGCACTTCTGCCAACTCCGCCAATGGCGTGCCGCAACGGGCGGTGATCACCAGTTCAGTCGGGTCGTAGCTGACGATGCCTCGGTGGGCGCGGGTGTCGAGGACTTCACCGGTGACTGCGCGTCCAAGGAACGCCTTGCTGTTGGCACCCTGGATCCGCAGCGGCGTGGCGTTGGCCAGCGCCTGGTTGACCTGCTCCAGCAGCGCTGCGCTGGCGTCGATAGCGTGTTCGCTGTGCATCAGAATCGCTCCAGCTCGGGGAAGGGCATCTGACCCAGATGAACATGCATGGCGCCAAACTCGGCGCAGCGGTGCAACGTCGGGATGTTCTTGCCTGGGTTGAGCAATCCGCCTGGGTCAAATGCGGCTTTGACGGCGTGAAAAACGCTCAGCTCGTCACTATTGAACTGCGCGCACATCTGATTGATCTTCTCGCGGCCCACACCATGTTCTCCGGTGATGCTGCCGCCGACCTTCACGCACAATTCGAGGATCTTGCCGCCCAGGGCTTCGGCGCGGTCGAGTTCGCCCGGTTGATTGGCATCGAACAGGATCAGCGGGTGCATGTTGCCGTCGCCGGCGTGAAAGACATTGGCCACGCGCAGCTCGTACTCGGTCGATAACGCCGCGATAGCGTGCAGCACGCCAGGCAGTTCGCGGCGCGGGATCGTGCCGTCCATGCAGTAATAATCCGGGGAGAGGCGGCCCACCGCCGGAAATGCATTCTTGCGCCCGGCCCAGAAACGCACGCGTTCGGCCTCGTCGCGAGCCTGGCGCACTTCGGTGGCGCCGGCTTGTTCCAGCACTTGACGCACACGGTCGCAGTCAGCGTGGACGTCGGCTTCCACGCCATCGAGTTCACACAAGAGAATCGCTTCGGCGTCCACCGGGTAGCCGGCGTGAATGAAGTCCTCGGCGGCGCGAATGGCCAGGTTGTCCATCATCTCCAGGCCGCCCGGGATGATGCCGGCGGCAATGATGTCACCCACCGCACGGCCGGCCTTTTCGACGCAATCGAAGGCTGCCAGCAGCACTTTGGCCGTTTGCGGTTTGGGCAGCAGCTTGACCGTGACCTCGGTGATCACCCCGAGCATGCCTTCGGAGCCGGTAAACAACGCGAGCAGATCGAAGCCCGGAGAGTCGAGGGCCTGGGACCCCAGGCTCAGGTGTTCGCCGTCGACGCTTAGCACGTCGACCTTGAGCAGGTTGTGCACGGTCAAACCGTACTTCAGGCAATGCACGCCACCGGCGTTTTCCGCCACGTTACCGCCGATGGAACAGGCGATCTGCGAGGAAGGATCCGGCGCGTAATACAAGCCAAACGGCGCCGCCGCCTGGGAAATCGCCAGGTTGCGTACCCCCGGTTGAACCCGGGCGGTGCGGGCGGCGGGGTCAATGTGCAGAATATTGTTGAAGCGCGCCATCACCAGCAGCACGCCTTTTTCCAACGGCAGCGCGCCACCGGACAAACCCGTGCCCGCGCCACGAGCGACGACTGGCACCTTCCACTCATGGCAGAGCCGAAGCACGCCCTGGACCTGATCGATGTGGCGCGGCAGCACCACCAGCATGGGCGTGGTGCGATAAGCCGAGAGGCCGTCGCATTCGTACGGCTTGAGCGCTTCGCGCTGGTGCAGGATTTCCAGATCAGGCAACCGAGCCTGCAGGGCGTGCAGCAGCGCATCTTTATCGACGTCAGGCAGGACGCCGTCGACGCGTTCATCGTAGAGAATGTTCATAGTCGGTAGGCGACCCTCAGTTGTTTTTATTCGAGGTCTGTTCCGATGCAGCTGGCTTGCATCATTCGCCTGGGGCGTTTTACTGTCTACGGGTTGTTGGGCTGGTCGAACCAGTTGTTTGATCGTGGTTTTGTTATTTGTTTAAAAAAGAACTGCAAAAACAGTGAATTAGTCTCGTGTTTTAACGGTAGTGAGTCGGGCACGGAAGCTGGTCATACCAGTTGGAGGTTGCATGGACAACACAGGAACGGGCCGTAGCCTGCAAGTCGCCGACGTGGTCTGTGAGCGCATCGAGCGGCTGATCGTCGACGGCGTGCTCAAGACCGGGCAACTGTTGCCTTCGGAGCGGCGCTTGACGGAAAAACTCGGCGTTTCGCGTACCGCCCTTCGCGAGGGACTCAAGGTGTTGCGCGCTCGCGGGATTATCAACACCGAGCAAGGCAAGGGTTCATTCGTCGCCGACCTGTCGGGGCCGGGCTTGGCGTCACCGCTGCTGCACCTGTTCAGCTCGCAGCCGCGAACGCTCTACGATTTATTCGAGGTGCGCAGCCTGCTCGAGGGCGAATCCGCCCGCCTGGCGGCCCTGCGTGGCACCGACGCCGATTTTGTCCTGATCACTCGCGCTTATGAGGCATTGCTCGGTGCCAATGGTCATTCATTGGAGGCGTCCGAACATGCGCGGCTCGATCATGCGTTCCACCTGGCGATCTGCGAGGCTTCGCACAACCCGGTGCTGGTGCAGACCTTGCGCTCGCTGACGGACTTGCTGCTCAACACCGTCTTCGCCTCGGTCAACAACCTCTATCACCGTGAACCGCAGAAGCGCCAGATCGACCGCCAACACGCCCGGCTGTATAACGCCGTGACCGGGCGCCTGCCAGAGCAGGCGCGCAAGGCGGCTATCGCGCACATCCAGAGCATCTGCGAAAACCTCAGGGAAATTGAAAGCGAAGAGCAACGGCTGGTTCGGTCCACGTTGCGACTGGAGGGGTGGGTGTGATGCCACACCTCTCAGTCCCGCGAGGGGGAAGTGGCTGCGGCACTCAAGCAAACTGCGGAAGCCAAAGCGCAAGCTGTGGAAACAGGATCAGGAGGATGATCAACAGCAGCAATACGGCGCAGAAAGGCAAGGCCCCATACACCACATCGAGGAAATTGCCTTTGTTGCGGATGCTCTGCACCACGAACAGGTTCATCCCGAAGGGTGGGGTTATCTGCCCCATTTCGCACAGGATGATGAGGATCACGCCAAACCACAGCGGGTCAAAGCCCAGTGCCACAATGACCGGGACCACCAGCGGCGCGGTGGTGATCAGCATGGCCAGCGTGTCCATGAAACAGCCCAGCACGATGTAGAACACAATGATCGCCAGTAGCGTGCCCATCGGCGACATGTTGAGGTCGGTGACGAAACTCACCAGGGTGGAGGTCAACCCGATGGACGACAGCACAAAATTGAGGAAGAACGCCGACAAGGTGATGAACAGGATCATCCCGGTGGTGCGCAGGGTTGATTCAAACGCCTGGCCCAGGCTCTGCCACGTAAACGCGCGGCGCCACAGTCCAAGGGAGAATGCGGCTATTACGCCCAGCGCTGCCGACTCACTCGCCGTCGCGAAGCCGCTGTAAATCGCGCCGACTACCAGGCTGAAGATCGCCAGCGGCGGTAACAGGTCCGGCAGGCTGGACCGTCGCTCTGCCCAGGTTGAATGCTCTTTTTTGCCACCCAGCGCTGGGCGGATCAAGCATGCCAGGACGATCATGGTGACGAACATAAAGCTGAGCAGAATCCCTGGAATGGTCGCCGCCAGGTAGAGCTTGGGTACGGACAGATTGGCGATCAGGGCGAACAGAATCATATTGATCGACGGTGGAATCAAAATTCCCAGCGTACCGCCAGCGGCAATGGAGCCGAGGAACAGCGGGGCCGGGTAGCCCTTGCGTTCCTGCTCCGGCAGGGCAAGGGTCGAGATGGTGGCGGCGGTCGCCACACTGGAGCCGCTGGTCGCCGAGAACAGCGCCGAGGCACCGATGTTCGCGTTCATCAAACCGCCTGGCAGCCATGACAGCCACTTTGAGACGGCGCCATACATGCGCCCGGCCACGCCCGAACACACCAGAAGCTCACCCATGAGTATGTACAGCGGAATGGCCACCAGCAGGAACTCGGCGCTGGTGCTCCAGGCGATTTCGCCCATGGCGTTGCTCAGGGGCAGTGTCGAAAACAACGCCGACAACGAAATGCCCAGTAACCCGACGCTGACGGCCGCGGCCACGCTCAAGCCCAGCAGGGCCAGTAGGATGAAAAGAGTAAAGGCCAGCATCTAGCGCTCTCCAGTCGATGGCGAAGTCGTGAGGTCCGGTACGGTGGGATAGGTCTCTTCTTGAATCTCCTCTTCGACGGAGTTGATCCCAATCAGTGTGCTGATCGATGCCCACCGTCGCTGGCGCAAACGGTTCAGGCTGGTGCAGGTCAACACCACAAGGGTCACGGCAAAAAAACCATAGCCTGCAAACCAGAAGGACTGCGGCAACCACTGCGGGACCTGCAGTGGTGTCGTGGAGATCGAGTGGTATTCGATGGAATCCCACAGCACGCGGCCGGTGTGGAACAGCAAGGTAAAGACGAATACGACCATGCAGGCCAAGGCCAGCAAGTCCAGGGCGATCCGGGGCTGGGGCGACAGGCGCGAGTAGAGAATGTCCACCCGGATGTGTGAGCGTTTTAACAAGGCGACGGGAAATGCCCAGGCACTGACAATGGCCAGGACATAACCGGCGATCTCGTCGGCGCCACCCATGGACACACCGATGGTCTTACGCAGGATCAGGTCGATGCCGATCATCAATGCGATGCCCATCAGTGCAATACCGCCGACCCAGGAACTGAGCCGTGCGACCGTGTTTACAAGCCTGATACCAGAAGATTCAGCCGGTTTCATGGAAGTGTTCTCCGCGAGCGGGGTGAGTTCAGAATGCAGTACGGTTGGTTCGGCGCAGGCGCTCAGGGTGTTTGCAGAGTCACGCCTAAAGCTGCGCCGGCGGTGGCGTTCCAACGCTCGACGCACTGCGCACCGCAACGTTTGCCCCAGTGGTTGGCGATATTGAGCACAGCATCGTTCAAGGCTTGTCGCTCGACGGGTGTCGGCGTGTGGACTTGCATGTTCGCCGGGTGATGAATCTGGCAGTCAGGGGCACCGATGTTGCAGGCGAGGGCTGAGCGATTCTCTTTGGCGGTTTCTTCCCACGCGCGTGCTTCCAGGATGCGCGATTGGTCTTCCAGAAGGCGTTGAAACGGCTCAGGCAGCGCTTGCCAACGCTCGAGGCCGATCGCATAAAACCCGATCGACCAATCAATCGGCAGGTTGTACAGGTGATTGGCCACCTCGTACCAGCGAGCGGCATTGCCGGAACCAATGCCACTCACCGCGCAATCAATCACGCCCGTCTGCATCGCGGTTACGACTTCGGCGAACGGCAGGGTCATGGGCGAGCCGCCGAGCGCCTTGACCAGGTCGGACATGTTGCGTCCGCGTACGCGAATCTTGCGGCCCTTGAGGTCGGCTATCGAGGTGACCGGCGTGCGGCAGAAGAATACCTGCGCGGTATAGGGAACGGTCGCCAACAGCTTTATGCCATGGTGCTCGGCCATGCGTTGCGCCAACACCGGTTTGAACGCGTTCGAGACACGATGGGCCGTGTCGATATTCGCCGCCATGCCGGGCAGGTCGATGCCTTCGAAGAACGGGTCGTCGCCGGCGACGAACGCGAAAACGCCCATGCCGATTTCCACCGCGCCAGAGCGTATCAAACGCACCATCTCGGGGCCTTTCAGGCCGCTTTCCGAAAGGCCTCTGACCCGAGCGGTCAGCATCCCACCAGAACTGTCGGGCAGCGTGGTGTTCCAGAACGGCACTTCCACTGCGCGGAAGGTGTAGTTGTGGCTACCACCACCCACCACATTGAGCTGGGTGGGTTGCACTGTCTCCGCCAAGGCGATGGAGGCGAGCAGGCCACTGAGCGTGGTAATGATCCAGCGTCCAAGTTGATGCGGTTTCATGGTAGTCCTTTGTTGTTTTTGAGGGGGCTACATGGCAGAAACGTACAAGCTCTGAGAACGGCTATTTTTGTTGTTCAGGCACGACCCAGAATGGCCGCGTCAATGAGGGCTCTGGAACCTACGACATCCGGGAATTTCTCGCCGTTTGCCAAGCGTGCCAAGGTGATTTTTTCATGCTCCTGAAATTCGATTGCGCGTCGCGCCAGGGTGAGTACCTGCTCGGGTGGAATGACGACAATCCCGTTTTCATCGGCGACCACCGCATCACCGGGACGAACCACCACACCGCCGCAGTGGACCGGGGTACAAAACTCGCCTTCTTCACCCTTGACCCGAGTGGTGATGGCACTGGCGCCCCGCGACCAGATGGGCAGCGCATACTCGCGCAACTCGCCCAGGTCAGTGACAAAACCATCAATGATGATCCCGGCGATTCCAGCCTGCCTGGCGGCGTAAGCCATCGCACCGCCCATGGCCGCGGTCACCTGTTCGCCACAGCGGTCCACGACCAGGAAATCACCAGGCCTGGCGCAGCCCATTGCGTAGTGCAGGATCCCACCATCAGCCCCGGGCATTCTCACCGTAATGGCAGTACCCACCGCCCGGACATCCTGAAAGTGGGCTTTTATTCGCGGACTTAAAATACCTTTAGTGATGAAATGGCCGAGGGTAGCGGGTTCAGCGGCGAGAAGAACCGCAAGGACTTCGCTGGCGACTTGTTGCGGCAGTTTTTCAATAATATACATGTGTGGTTTTACTTGTTTTTGATGAATGTCTGATACATTGAGCCCATCCTAACAAGCAGGATTATGGCGCGATAATAAAAATCAACGAGACCAGCCCAGGACAATTTTTATCATGCGAATTACCCTGATGCAGATCGAGGCATTCTATTGGACAGCCCGGTTAGGAGGCGTGCACGCGGCGTCTCGACATCTTCATCTAACCCAACCTGCCATCTCTTCACGTATTCGGGAGATGGAGTCTTTATTGAGCGTGAAACTATTTGATCGCAGCAAGCAACGTATGATTATTACCGCCGATGGCCTGATCGCTCTGCAACATGCGGAGTTGGCGCTTAACAACAGTGTCAAGTTGGAGCAGTTCGCGGCCAAGCAAAAACATAATCGCAGATTGCGCGTCGGTGCCGATGAGTGCTCGGCGATGGTTGGCCTGACGGCGGTGATTGCCGAAATCAAGGCGCACTTCCCGGAAATCACCCTTGAAATCACTATCGATGTGGGGGCGGCGCTGAATCAGAAGCTCAATGATCACGAGCTGGACCTGGCGCTTTTGACCAATCCGACCACGAAGGATGAAGTGACCGACATCTTTCTAGGATGGATGACTTTCCAATGGGTGGCCGCCGCGCAGTTGGATATTGAAGGGGATACCTTCCTGCCGGAACACGCTTGCGCTCACCCCATCGTGACCCATTCCGCGCCTTCGACTTTGTACTCTGTGGTCGAGCGGTGGCTGAAAGAGGGAGGTAATGTGTCCGAGGCTTTTCATTCCAGTAACTCACTGGCGTTTATTGCGAAGATGATCGCCGCCGGTTACGCGATTGGTATTCTTCCGGTACCGTTGATTCGCGACATGTTGGCGGTAGATTTGCTGAAAATACTACCCTGTAATCCGCCGATAGAACCGGCAAGATTTTGTTTGTCTTATGTGACTGAGCGGCCTGATGTGCAACTTGATGAGTTGGTGGCGCTCACCCGCGCAACCCTGTTACGTCAGAACTTTTTGGTGAACTAACGACGTGCAGGTGCTGTAATAAAAGCCTCAGTAATAAAATTACTTAGGCTTTTATTTTTTGTGCGTTGTTTATAGCGTTGCCGTTGGGCTTAGCGCGCCAGTACCAACTTTTGAATCTCGGTGATCTGTTGCCCGGCTCGGTTCAGCCATGAAAGGTCGCTACCCATCAGCAACATGTCGCCGCCCATTTTCAAAAGCTGCTCGCACGTTTCTGCGTCTGCCGGAAAGCACGGCACCATGACCTGAATCGATCGTTGATGACACTTTTCGATCAATAGCGCGAGGCGATCCTGCACTTCTGGATTGCCCAATCGATAGTCCACCGGCAACTGGCGTGACAACGAATAATCGGCCGGGCCGAAATGCACGGCATCAATGCCTTCGACGTCGAGAATGTCATCAATGTTATCGAAAAACTCAAAGCTCTCGGCCATAGGCACAATCACGCTGCGGGCATTTTCCGCCTGGGTGTAATTGCTCCAGTCAAAACCGGGGCCTGCGTAGTTCGCTGAGCGAACCGAGCTGTCACCGCCGCGCCGTCCAAACGGTGGAAATTTGCTGCAGCGGATGATGTCGCGCATCTGCGCGGCATTGTGCACCTGGGGCACGATCACCCCCGAGGCGCCCATTTCCAGCGCTTTGCGAATGTCCCATTCAAGGGTGCCACGTACGCGAACCAGGCTATGGATGCGCGCGTGGTGGGCCGCCAGGATCAATTTCTCCATGTCGCTATCGACACCCAGCGCGGTGTGTTCGGCATCGATAAAAACGAAGTCCAGCCCCCAGTTGCCTGCGACTTCAATGGCCATGCAAGACGTGCTGTAGATATTCATCCCGAATGTCGGTCCAGCTGCCATTCGATTTTTCAGTGAGGCGATGTGTGTGTGCATTGCAATTACCTGACCCAGGGTTATCGGTGACGGGCGCTTCAGAGGCGGTAGGTTTCCGGCAGTCGGTCGCGAAAGGGGTGAATCTCGAACACGCCGGGATCACGGATCAACGACTTGTCACGTGCCTTGGCCAGGTCGATGTCGGCGCTGAAAATGCCGTCTTCCTCGCCGGCGCGTACCAGGGTTTTGCCGGAGGGTTCGATGATGTGGCTCATGCCGATAAACTGCATGCCTGCGTCCATGTCGTTACGGTTCGGCGCGACGAAGTAGACGATGTTTTCAGCGGCGCGCACGGTACTGAAAATATCCGGCAGCAGGCGCGCCTGCTCTGGCCAGGCTGCCGGCAGGATCACGATATCGGCACCCTCCAGCGCCAAGGTCCGGATGACTTCAGGGAAGCGGATCTCGTAGCAGATTGCCAAGCCGATGCGGCCGATGTCGGTGGCGAATACCGGCGGTGTCCATTCCTCAGGGCGGTCCGTGAAACGGTCGCCGATCATGAACGGCAGGTGGCGTTTGCGATGCAGCCCGATGATGCCTTTTGGACCGATCAGTGCGGCCGTGTTGAAGATCGACTCGGACTGTTTCTCGTAGAAGCCAACGACCAGGTGGATGCCGGTTTCAGCGGTCACCTTCAACAGAGGCTCGAGTGCATCCAGGCGGATGGCGCCTTTTTCCAGGTCTTCCCGGCTGTCGAACGAGCCGCCGGTTAACAGGCATTCGGCAAAGGCAATCAGGCGCGACCCTTCGCCTGCGGCCTGGCGCGACAGTGCAGCGACTTTTTCGATGGTTTGCGTCGGGTTGCCCTCAACCGGGTGCATCTGTGCGACGGAAATTTTCATGGATGTGCGTCCTCGTTTTTATAGGTTGGCGTGGATGAGAGAAGACGCTCGGCGCCATGCCGAGCGCGTGGCAATTGCTGTTATTGGGGATGGAAATCCACGGCCTGGTAGACTTTTTTCACCAGTTCAGGGTTGATTTGTGCCGCATATTTTTCAATCACCGGGCGGACTTTTTGCTGAATACGCGCGGTCTCTTCGGCTGGCAGTTCGTTGACCGTCATACCGGATTTTTCCAGCTCGGCGATCGCCTTGCTGTCGGCGGCGCGTGAGATCTGGCGCTGTTCAATCCGCACTTCGAGAGCGACTTCGGTGAGCAGTGTTTTCTCGTCCTGAGTCAATGTGTCCCAGAAGGGTTTGCCGATCAGCACGATTTGCGGGTTGTAGTTGTGCCGAGTCAGGCTCAGGTACTTCTGCACTTCATTGAACTTGGAGGCCAAAATCAACGCCGCCGGGTTTTCCTGGCCGTCCACGGTGTGGGTTTCAAGTGCGGTGTGAACTTCGGTGAAGGGCAGGGGCGTCGGGTTCGCCCCCAGCGCCGACCACACATCCAGGAACAACGGCGATTGTTGGGCGCGGATCTTCAGGCCGGCGAAGTCTTCCAGCTTCTGCACCGGCCGCACGTTATTGGTCAGGTTGCGTACGCCCAGCTCCCAGAATGCCAGGCCTACCAGTTTCTTCTCCGGCAACTGGTCGATCAGCATCTTGCCGACTTCGCCATCGAGCATGGCGTCGACCTTGGCGGTGTCGGTGTAGATGAACGGGAAATCGAGGATACCGAAGTCGGTCACGTGATTGAGCATCAGGCCGGCGTTCCAGGTCATCATTTCCACCACCCCGCCCTGCAACGATGAGAGCACCTGGACGTCGCCGCCCAGCACGCCATTGGGGAAGGTGCGAACCTTGATCTTGCCGCCGCTGCGCTCATCGACTTTTTTCGCGAACAGTTCCATGCCGATAGCGGGGGGTGTGCCTTTTGGGCTGGTTGCCGCGAACTTGATGGTGCGGGCGTTGTAATCGGCGGCGAAGCTCATGCTGCTGGCCAGCATCAGGGCAATCATCGCGCTCAGGTGGTTTTTCATGGTTGTTCCTTTTTATTGTTTGACGTTTCAGTGGGCGAACCATTGCGCCGGTACGGTGACCAGTTCAGGGAATATCACCAGCAGGAAGAGCACGATGATTTCGGCGATCAGAAACGGGAAGGTGCCTTTGAGCAAGGCCTCGTAACGCATCTTGCCGATGCCACACACCACGTTGAGCACCGTGCCCACGGGCGGTGTTATCAAGCCGATGGAGCAATTGATCATGAACAGCACGCCGAAGTAGATCGGGTCGATATTCGCGGCGGTGACCACGGGAACGAGGATCGGTGCCAGCAGCAAGACGGTAGGCGTCAGGTCCATGACCATGGAGACCACCAGAATCAGCAGCATCAGCACCACGATCAGCAATTTTGGGTTGTCCATGACCGGCTGAATGAGCTCGATGATTTGTCCCGGGATGTCCGCGAGAGTAATCATCCAGGCCGGGATCGACGCCGCTGCCACCAGGAACATCACGGCGGCTGTGGTCTTGCCTGCACGCAGCAAGAGCTCGCCGAGTGACTTCATGCTGAGTTCGCGGTAGATCAGCACTGACACCAGCAGCGCGTAGACACTAGCCACTGCCCCGGCTTCGGTTGGCGTCACCACGCCGAAGCGCAAGCCGGCGACGATAATGACCGGCAACATGAGCGCCCATAGGCTGTCGACGAAAGCCTTTGTGCGCGCTTTGCCGGAGGCCTTCGGGCTCAGTTTTACGTCGTTGTCGCGGCGCGATACCCACCACCAGGCGATGACCAGTGCCATGGCAATCATCAAGCCGGGGGCGATGCCCGCCAGGAACAATTTGGTGATCGATAACCCTGAGGCGACCCCCAGCACGACAAAGCCAATGCTCGGTGGAATGATCGAGCCCAGCACCGATACCGAGGCGATCAGGCCACCGGATCGATTACGGTTATAGCCTGCGATCACCATCATCGGCAGCAGCAGCGCTGTCAGTGATGCAGCGTCGGCCAGGGCCGAACCGGACAGGCTGGAAAGCAATACGCCGGCAAAGATAGTGACGTAACCCAGGCCGCCTCGCAGGTGCCCGACCAGGGAAATTGCAAGGTTGATGATGCGCTTGGAGAGGCCGCCACTGTTCATCACCTCGCCGGCAATAATGAACAAAGGAATGGCAAGCAACGGGAAGCTGCCTGCTGAGTTGATGATGTTCTGCGCAATGATCTGGCCATCGAACAGTCCCAGCAGCCACATCAGGGCGACGCCGCAGAGAATCAATGCGTAGGCAATCGGCACACCTACAAGAATGGCGGCCATCAGCACGCCGACAAATACGCCCAGGGCCATTATTTAAGTACCCCCTGTGCGCTGGAGGACAGCGACGCGCCGGCCGGTGTGGCCAGGTGCTTGAACAATTGGGCGCACAACAGAACGGTACTAAAAATCGAAAATACCAAGCCGGCGCCATAGAACAAGCCCATGGATATACCTGTGGAAGGTGCCCCGACAGGCAAGTTGATCAACGTCTGTTTCCAACTGCCCTGAAGGAACAGCCCGGTGGCGAACAGCATGAGCAAGTAGGTCAGGGTCAACAGGTACTTGGCGACGTTGGGCGAAGCGCGGCTGGTAAGTATATCGACGCCGATATGCCCATTCTCGTGCAGCATGAGTTGAGAACCGGCGAAGACCAGCCAGACGAAGGCCAGCCTGGCAAGTTCTTCACTGAAGAACAGGCTGGAATTAAAGCCGTAGCGCAACACGACGTTGGCGAATATCAGCCCGGTGATGCCCACCAGGCACGCAACGATCAGCACTTTGAGGGCCAGGAAGTACAACCTCAGAAGGTCCTTCAGCATAAGTAAGATCACCTTTTTATTATTGGTTATATGTCGTCGTATGACAGGAGGTGAGTCTTTAGTTCTGCTCTATTTATGTCAATAAATTATGCTTTTTAGTTGAGTAAAACTTCTTATTGCACAGATAAAGGATTGTAATCAGCGCGCAGGAAATGAGTGATTGCTTAAAGGGTAATTGAATATTCAGGACGAATATTAGTTGTTTAAATGCGCTCGTATGATGTCGTCTATTGCTAGTCCTGTTTTATCTGGATATTCGTCAGCGTAAAGGCGGTGATGCGCTGTTGGACGCCGCACTCATTTGCGACGCATACGCGGTGCCACGCCGGTCAGATGCTTACGCACACACGCCCAGGCTTTATGAAGGCTGCTGCGCAGTGACACGGCATCAAGGGTCATGATGCGTAATGAAATCCCGCAATCGTTGGGCAATGCGCTGACACCCAGGTAGCAGTTGGGGTGAGTGGGCAGGGCATTGCGCAAGGCGGTTTTCAGCGCTTCGACAGGCAAACCCTGACCCACGAGCATAAATGTCGCCAGGGTCTGGAAGGCATGGCTGACGCCCGGTAATTGCCGCAGCAGGTCTTGGCCGTTCAGCGCCAGGCGATCACCAGCGAGTAACCGGCCTGCCGGGCAGCGCACTTCCAGGTCGGCGCGGTAGACATCGAAGAGGCCGGCACTGTCTTGAGGGGTGTGCAGGCAAAACGCGTCGCACAGCATCACCCTGGCGCCCGGGTGCAGATTCACCCTCACCTGGCTGTGCAGTTTTGCCTGGGGAAACAGGATCGTCGCCATTGGCAGGTATTCCAGTAATGCTCCGCGTTCGGCGGTGAGGCTGACGACCTGGCGTGCCGATTGTTCGAGCATGCTGTGCGCTACCGTCGCCGCGCCAGTGCTGACATGGACTTGAGTGTCCGGCCCGGCATGCAGGTACATCTGCAAATCCTGCCCTGCGAAAATCCCGCCCGAGCAAGACTGCACATACACGGCGGCCATGCCTTTCGGGTCGTCGGGCAGCTTCAGGGTGCGGCCCAGATGAAAGGGATAGCCCACGCGCTGTTCGCTGATATAACTGGCGCCGGACGGCGCTTTGCTGAAGGCAATCCGGGCCTGCACCTGCGAGGATGCCTTGGGCGGTGCAATCAACGGGTGAAACAGTTCCTGCGGCGCGTTCATGGTCGGTCAAACAACACGGCGCGGCTGATGGCGTCGACGACCGCGTCGACCCCGTCACCCGTCGCGCAGTTGGTGAACAGCACGGGCCGGCCGTTGCGGGCTTCGGCTGACTCGCGACGCATGCGTGGCAGATCCACGCCCACATAGGGCGCCAGATCATATTTGTTGACCACCAGTAGATCACAGCTCAACACGCCGGGCCCTCGTTTGCGCGGGATGTCATCGCCGCCGGCGACATCAATGACAAAGATCCAGTAATCCACCAGATCCAACGAGAAGGTCGAGGCCAGGTTATCGCCGCCGGACTCAATCAGGATCAGGTCCAGGTTCTCGAATCGCGCTTCCAGCTCGTCGGCCATTTGCAGGTTCAGCGTCGGGTCTTCGCGGATCGCCGTGTGCGGGCAGGCGCCGGTTTCCACCGCGAGCACCCGTTGTGGGTCGATCAGGCCGCTGCGCTGCACGCGTTCGGCGTCCTCGCGGGTCGCCAGGTCGTTGGTGATGATGGCCAGCTCGGTGCCGCGCGCGATGAAGCGCGGAATCAGTTGCTCCAGCAGGCGAGTCTTGCCCGAGCCGACCGGGCCGCCGATCCCGACGCGCGCGGCGCCGGGGTGGGGTTGCGGCTGCGGTGCGGCGTTGAATGCAGTGCTCATTAGCAGGTTCCTTTTATTGGCTGTGATCAGCGCAGCATGTAGCGCTGGGCCAGGGGCACTTCGCTGACCGGCTCGCAGGTCAGGCGCTCACCGTCGGCGTACACATCGAAGGTCTGGGGGTCGACGCGAATGTCCGGGCAGGCGTCGTTGTGCAACATGTCGGACTTGCGCAGCGTGCGGGTGCCGAAGGCCGGCAACAGGGCTTTTTTCAGGCCCAGTTTCTCAGCGGTATCGGCCTCCACCGCAAGGCGATTGACGAAATTCACCGACAGTGCCTGTTTGGCCTCACCAAAGGCCCCCCATTGCGGGCGCATGATCAGCGGCTCGCAGGTGTACAGCGAGGCTGCCGAGTCGCCCATCACGCCGTGCACGATAAACCCGCCCTTGACCACCAGCTCCGGCTTGACGCCAAAAAAGGCCGGGCGCCACAGCACCAGGTCGGCGATCTTGCCCGGCTCCAGCGAGCCGATGTAACTGTCGATGCCGAACACCCGCGCAGCGTTGATCGTATACTTGGCGATGTAACGCTTGATGCGTTCGTTGTCGCCCAATCCGGTTTTTTCTTCCGGTAGACGGCCGCGTTGGTCTTTCATCTTCGAGGCCAGTTGCCAGGTGCGGCAGATCACCTCGTTGATGCGCCCCATGCCCTGGCTGTCGGAGCCGAGGATCGAAATCGCCCCGGTGTCGTGCAGGATGTCTTCGGCGGCGATGGTTTGCGGACGCACTCTGGACTCCGCGAACGCCACGTCTTCCGGCACGTCCGGATTGAGGTGATGGCAGACCATGATCATGTCCAGGTGTTCGTCGAAGGTGTTGACGGTGTACGGATTGGTCGGGTTGGTCGAGGAGGGGATGCAGTTGGCTTTTCCCGCCACGCTGATGATGTCCGGGGCGTGGCCACCACCTGCACCTTCGGTGTGGTACATGTGGATCGTGCGGTCGCCGATGGCGGCCAAGGTGTCTTCGAGAAAGCCCGATTCATTCAGGGTGTCGGTGTGCAACTGCACCTGGAAGTCGTATTCATCGGCGACCTTGAGGCAGGTATCGATCACGGCGGGCATCGCGCCCCAGTCCTCGTGGATCTTCAATCCCAGGCAGCCACCGCGCAGTTGGCCGAGCAGCGATTCCGGCTTGCTGGAATTGCCCCTGCCGAGAAAGCCGAAATTGATTGGCCAGGCTTCAGAGGCCTGCAGCATCTTGCCGACGTTCCATTCGCCGCCGCAGTCGATCCCCACGGTAATCGGCCCGAGCGAGCCGCCGATCAGCGTCGTCAGGCCCGCCGCCAGCGCGTGATCGCACAGTTGCGCCGAGTCGAAATGCACGTGCACGTCGATCCCGCCCGGCGTGACGATCAGGCCTTCTGCGTCGCGCACGGTGGTTGCGACGCCGCAGATCAATTGCGGATGGACACCGTCCATGACCTGCGGATTGCCGGCCTTGCCGATGGCCACGATCTTGCCGTCCTTGATGCCGATGTCGCCTTTGACGATGCCGATCACCGGGTCGATGATCAGCGCGTTGCAGATCAGCATGTCCAGCGCGCCGTCTGCGCTGTCATGCCCCGGCATCAGGCCCATGCCGTCGCGCAGGGTCTTGCCGCCGCCGTGCAGGCATTCATCGCCGGGCACCGCGTAGTCGAATTCCACCTCGGCCAGCAGCGACGTATCCCCCAGGCGCACCGCGTCGCCGGTGGTGGGGCCGTACATCGCGGCGTATTCCTTGCGCGTCATTGTTGCCATGGGTCACGCCCCCTTGAACTGTTGTGCGCGGGCTCGATCAAGCGCGATGGCTTTGCAGGCCGGATCGTGCAGGTTGCCATTGGTCAAACCGCTGAAACCGTAGATGTCCCCCGTGCCGCCGAATTGCACCAGCTGCACTTCGCGCAGCTCCCCCGGCTCAAAACGTACGGCGGTGCCCGCGGGAATGTCCAGGTGCATGCCGAAGGCGGCGGTGCGGGGGAAATCCAGCGCCTTGTTGACTTCGAAAAAGTGGTAGTGACTGCCGATTTGCACCGGCCGGTCGCCGGTATTGATGGCCCGTACGGTGGTCGTGGGGCGACCGCTGTTGAGTTGTATATCGCCCTCGGGCGAGATGATTTCCCCAGGCGTCGGCATGACGGCCAACGGCAACTGCCCGGGTCGAATCGGCTGATGCACGGTGACCAGTTTGGTGCCATCGGGGAACGTACCTTCCACCTGCAGCACCGGCAGCAGATCGGCCACGCCGGGCATGACGTCGTCAGTGTTGAGGAGTGTCGAGCCGAAACCGATCAGCTCGGCCACGCTGCGACCCTCACGGGCGCCTTCGAGGATTTCATCGGCAATCAGCGCCGAGGCTTCCGGAAAGTTCAGGCGCAGCCCTTTGGTGCGGCGTTTGCGCGCAAGTTCGGCGGCGGTGTATAGCGTCAGCCGCTCAAGTTCGGTGGGCGTCAGCAGCATGTTCAAGCTCCTGTGTCGGCAGCAGGCGTTTTCGTGCCCGCCACCTCAATTGGCGAAAAGACGGAGGTCCTGGGTTTCGTGCCGCATCACGGCGATCTCGGCCATGGGTGTGAAGCCGCTGGCGTCGTCGAGGGTGAGTGGCGCCTGAGCCAGCAGTTGCAGCAGCAAGGGCTGGATGTCGGTGAGCACCCGCTGCGCATCCACATGCCCCATTACGCCCAGGCGCACAGCGGCACTGACCAATCCGGTGCACAGCCCATGGGCGGCGGCGAGTTGGCAGTGCTCGAGTTGCATGCCGAGTTGTTGCCACAGCAGCCCTTGCAACACCGGCAAATGCCCCGGCGTTGCCCGGGCGAGCACGTGTTGCTGGTAAGCGGCAGCGCCGGGGGTACCGAGCGCGACATGCACGCCCAGCAACGATTGGCCGACGCGACGTGAGCCTTGGCGCAGTTCCTCGGCCAGGGTCAGGGCCTCGATGTGACTGTCCAGGTCCATCAGGGTGGCGAGGTCAGCCGCTGCATGCCAGGCGGCGCATAAAAACACCCGGTCAAAACTGTTCCAGCGATGGCGCAATTGACCTTCGACGAAGGCCCGCACCTGAACGCTGCGATCATTCTGCAGGCCGCGCTGACGGCGCCTGACAGGGACGGGGTCGGTCATCGCGGCGTTCTGCCCCAGGCGCGCATCGGCCACCAGCGTTTCCAGGCCCCATGACCAGGCAACCGCACCACCAGGGAAAAAACTGTCGGCCTGTTGCAGTGCCAACAGGCTGCTGCGCAACTCGGCCGGTGCGGCGTTCATAGGCGCAGCACCCGGCCGTCCGCGAGCAGCGGCGCCAGACGCTCGAGGTAGTCGGCCTCCGGGCCATTCAGCGGGATCCGTAACGCAGTGCCTGCAAAGCGCACGGCCCAGTGCATGTTGCCGGCGAAATACCCCAGCTCCAGCGCGGCGGCAGCGTCCCGCGGTTGCAGGTCGAGAAAGTGCACGTCCTGCATGTGCACGACGATGGCGCGCTGACCGTCGAGCATCAGCACCGAGCCGTTACGCAGCTGCTGATGGCGCTCCAGCCGAATCGCACAGTCGGTGCCGCGATCACTGGCCAGGCGCAGGCGATGACGCTGAATGTCGCTGGCCGACAGGCTGAGGGTTTCGACCAGGCCTGCGTGGCTGAGGTCATGCAAACGGTCGGCGAGGGCAGGGTCGCTGGCCTGGCCCAGAATACGGTCGAGGATCAACATGGTGTGTGCTCCCAGGTCCGGTTTCAGATGGTCAGGTAGCGCAGGATGCGCTCGCGGTCGACGGTTTCGCGGACCTCGCTGTGCACGAACTCGCCTTTCTCGATGATCAGGTAACGGTCGGCCACCGCCATCGCAAACGACAGCACCTGTTCGGAGACGATCAGCGAAAATCCCCGTTCTTTTTTCAGCAGGTTCAGGGCCCGGGCGATGTCCTTGATGATCGACGGCTGAATGCCCTCGGTCGGCTCATCCAGGATCAACACTTTGGGGTTGGAGACCAGCGCGCGGGCAATCGCCAGCTGTTGTTGCTGGCCGCCGGAGAGGTTGCCGCCCTTGCGTCGACGCATTTCGAACAGCACCGGAAAGTACTCGTAGATGTAGTCGGGAATCGGCGCGGCGGGGGCGCCTTGCATGCCCGTGAGGATGTTTTCCTCCACCGTCAGGTACGGAAAAATCATCCGCCCCTGCGGCACGAAGCCCACCCCGGCGGCGACCCGCTCATAGCTCTTGCTGGCGGTGAGTTCCCGGCCCGCCAGCGTGATGCTGCCGCTACGCGCCGGCAGCATGCCCACCAGGCTTCTGAGCAGGGTGGTCTTGCCCATGCCGTTGCGACCCATGATCGCCAGGGATTCGGCCGGTGCGAGGGTCAGGTCGAGGTTGCGCAGCACATGGCTGTCGCCGTAATACACGTTCAGGTTATTGACGCTCAGCATGCTCAGTGCCCCAGGTAGACGTCGATGACGCGAGGATCGTTTTGCACCTGATCCATCGAGCCGTAGGCCAGGGTCTTGCCCTGGTGCAGGACGGTGACTTTGTCAGCCACTGACTTCACGAACTCCATGTCGTGCTCGATGATCACCATGGCGCGGCCCTTGGCGATGCGCTTGAGCAGGCCGGCGGTCTTTTCCCGCTCGCCTGCACTCATGCCGGCCACCGGCTCGTCCAGCAGTAACAGTTCCGGGCGCTGCATCAGCAGCATGCCGATCTCCAGCCACTGCTTTTGCCCGTGGGACAACAGCCCGGCTTTGCGCCCCAGTTGGTCCTGCAGGAAAATCATCTCGGCGGTCTGCTCGATTTCTGCTTGCAGGGCCGGGTCTTTACGGGCGAACAGGCAGTTGAAAATGCCGCGTTTGCCCGGCGATGAGATGTCGAGGTTCTCGCGCACGGTGAGGTCTTCATACACCGAAGGGTTCTGGAACTTGCGCCCAACGCCCGCGCGGGTGATCTGGTACTCGATCATGTTGGCCAGTTGCAGGTCCTTGAAACGGATGCTGCCGGCGCTCGGGCGGGTTTTGCCGCAGATCATGTCAAGCAGGGTGGTCTTGCCCGCGCCGTTAGGACCGATCACCACGTGCACCTGGTTTTCTTCGACATAGAAATTAAGGCTGTCGACTGCCTTGAATCCGTCGAACGACACCGTGAGGTCTTCGACACTCAGCAACATCCCGCTCATGACTGCACCTCCTGGTTGTTGTGGCCAAGGCGTTGCAGCAAGCCGGCCAGCCCGGTCGGCAAGAACAGCACCACGCCCATGAACAGGAAACCGATGAAGTACTGCCAGAAGTTGACGAAATTTTCCGACAGGTAGGTTTTGGCCACGCCAATCAACAACGTGCCGTACACCGCACCGACCAGCGACAGACGCCCGCCGAGGGCTGCGTAAATGACGATTTCGGTCGAGGGGATGATGCCTACCAGCGACGGCGACGCGAGGCCGACCTGCAGGGTGAACATCACCCCGCCGAGCGCCGAGATCAGCGCCGCCACGGCAAAGATGAACGCTTTGAACAGCGCCGTGTTGTAGCCGGAAAACCGTACGCGGTCCTCACGGTCACGGATCGCCACCACCACTTTGCCCAGCCGGCTGCGCAGGATGAACCCGCACAATGCCACGCAGCCCAGCAGCAGCAGGCTGGTGATCAGGTACAGAATCCAGGGCGTCTGAGGCGTTTGCAGGCTCAGGCCAAAGGCGGTCTTAAAGTCGGTCAGGCCGTTGACCCCGCCGGTGTAGCCTTGCTGGCCGATGATCATGATTGACATGATCGCTGCCAACGACAGGGTGATGATCGAGAAGTACACGCCGCCTACGCGCTTCTTGAAGTACGCGTAGCTGAACACAAATGCGAGCAATGCCGGGAGGATGAGGATCGCCGCAAAGGTGAATGTCGCTGACTCGAAAGGCTTCCACCACCAGGGCAGTGCGTCGACGCTGTTCCAGATCATGAAGTCCGGCAACGCCGAGCCGTAGAAGGCGGCGAGCGCGCTCGCGGCTTCGTCGGTGGCCGTGGCTTCCAGTTTCAGATACATCGCCATCATGTAGCTGCCAAGGCCAAAGAAGATGCCCTGACCCAGGCTGAGTATCCCGCCGTACCCCCAGATCATCACCATGCCCACGGCGCAGAATGCCAGGCTCAGGTATTTGCCGGCCAGGCCCAGGCGAAAGTCGCCCAGGCTCAGGGGCAATATCACCAGCAACAGCAGCGACAGCCAGATCAGGCTGTGGCGCTCGAGCAATGGCAGCAACCCGGCGCGCAGCCGGCGGGTGGTCGGCGTCGAGGTGTTGGAGCGAGTGGGGGGCGTCTCAGTCATGTCGTTCATCTCAGCGTCTCACTTTCGCGGCGAACAAGCCGTTGGGGCGGAAGAACAGCAGCACGATCACCACCAGCAGCGTGATGGCTTTGGCCATGGAACCGGTGGTGAGGTATTCCAGCGAAATCTGCGTCTGGCCGATGGCGAAGGCCGACAAGAAGGTGCCCAGCAAACTCTCCACCCCGCCAAACACCACGACGATGAAGGTATCGACCAAGTACTGCTGGCCGCTCACCGGGCCGGTCGAGGCCAGCATGGTGAACGAGCTGCCGGCGATCCCGGCCAGCCCGCAGCCCAGGGCAAACGTGACCGCATCGACACGGGCGGTGTTAATGCCGGCCGCCCCGGCCATGGCGCGGTTCTGGGTGACCGCGCGAATGCGCAAACCCCAGCGGCTGCGGTACAAAAACACAAACACGGCGCCGGCGATCACCAGTGTCAGGCCGATGATGAAAATCCGATTGAGCGGCAGTTCCAGGCCTTCGCTGATCTTCCACGCGCCTTGCAGCCATTGCACCGTGGGCACGCTGACTTCCTTGGGGCCGAAGACCTGGCGAAACACCTGCTGCAGCACCAGCGACAGGCCCCAGGTCGCCAGGAGCGTGTCGAGCGGGCGGTTGTACATGAAGCGAATAAAGCAGCGCTCGAGCAGGAAACCAAACGCGAAGGTCACGACGAAGGCCACGCCGATGCCGATCACGAAATACCAGCCCATGTAGTCGGGGAAGTAGCGCGCAAACACCACGGACGTGACGTAGGTCATGTACGACCCCATCGCCATCAACTCGCCGTGGGCCATGTTGATTACGCCCATCAGGCCAAACACGATGGTCAGCCCCAGGGCCATCAGCACCAACACCGAGAACAGCGAGAACCCGCTGAAGACCTGCATCACCAAAATATCGAAAGTCATTGCGTCGCTACCTGTCGCTGCACGTTGGCGGACCGCGTGGGCGGGAGAGGGCGCGAGTCAGATCGCGCCCGACCCTGCATCACAGTTTCGGGAAAGGGTTGGGTTCGATGGGCGCGGACTCGTAGATCACGTCAACCTGGCCCTGGGCGTTGAGGGTGCCGATGCGCGCGCGCTTCCACAGGTGGTGGTTGTCCTTGTGGACTTTGACCTCGCCTTCCGGCGCGTCGAGGGTCAGCTCCGAGGACGCGGCGATCACGGCCGGGACGTCAAAACTGCCGGCTTTTTCCACGGCTTTCTTCCACAGGTACACGGCGGTGTAGGCAGCAGCCATCGGGTCGCCGACCACGCGCTTCTCGCCATAGCGGGCCTTGAAGGCGGCGACGAATTTCTCGTTGACCGGGTTTTTCAGGCTCTGGAAGTAGCTCATGCAGGTGAGAAATCCGGTGAGGTTTTCGGCGCCGATGCCGGTGACTTCTTCCTCGGTGACGGCCAGCGCCATCAGCGTCTGGTTGCTGCTGTCGATGCCGGCGGCCTTGAGCTGTTTGTAGAACGCCACGTTTGAGCCACCGACGATGGTCGACAGCACGATGTCGGGCTTGGCGGCCTTGATTTTGTTGATCACCGAGGAGAACTCGATATTGCCCAGGGGCAGGTAATCCTCACCCACGATGGCCCCACCCTGCTTGGTCACCGACGCTCGCGCCAGCTTGTTGGTGGTGCGTGGCCAGATGTAGTCCGAGCCCACCAGGTAGACGGTCTTGCCTTTGTTGGCCATCAACCAGCTGACGGCTGCCAGGGTTTGCTGCGAGGCTTCGGCGCCGGTGTAGATGATGGCCGGGGATTTTTCCAGGCCTTCATAGAACGTCGGGTAATACAGCAACGCCTTGTTGCGTTCGAACACCGGCAACACGGCTTTACGCGACGCCGAGGTGAAGGCGCCGAACGTGGCGACGACGTGATCGTTTTCCAACAGCTTGCGCGCCTTTTCGGCGAAGGTCGGCCAATCGCTGGCACCGTCCTCGACGATCGGATCGATGGTCTTGCCGAGCACGCCACCGCTGGCGTTGATTTCGTCGATGGCGAGTTTTTCCGCATCCACCACCGAGGCCTCACTGATGGCCATGGTGCCGGTCAGCGAGTGGATGATGCCGACCTTCACGGTCTCTGCTGCCTGCACCTGGCTGACCAGGGAAAACGGCAACAGGCTGAAGGCGCCCAGCAACAGGGCATGCTTGATCAAACGGCGTTTGTCGTTGTGCATTCACTTCTCTCCAGGAATAAAAAAAGCCCGACATCCCGGCTAAACCAATAGTCGGGAAATCAGGCTTCTTGTGCCGAATCTGGCGGGACAGCTGTGTCCGATCCAGTCGTACGCGAGGTGCTTCCCTACTTGCCAAGGGGGCGTAGGGCAAACAGCTGGCGCGATGTCTCAGGAGAGTTATAGCAAGGGCAGTGCCAATTGCGACTAGGGCGTTTTCCGGGCAGTTGAAGGGGCGTGCGAGTGACGCCTGCATCTATTGCCGTGTGTCGCTGGCCTGCGCTGCTTTGGCGCGAATGCAGGATAAATGCACCAATACCGTGAGCGTGTGAGGGGCATGGGTTGGCTCCAAGGCAAGGATTGAAACCGGCCGGCGCCACGCGTGCAGTTGCCCATTGCGTGTGGCCCACTATCTGCATGAGCGACAGGCAACACCCTCGCAGGGTCCCTTGTCACACGCCCATCCTCGGCAGGTGTGGAAGGCCCCTCGCATGACTGGCCCTGACAGTGTTGTCGCGCCAGCCCCAGGCACAACCCGCCTGAGAGCAGCCGTTGCGTTACACGGCGTCTCGCTCAATCATTTTTTGCGCAGGCCTCCAGACCCCCATCCCTCCACGAGCGGGTGTCTTTTCTCACGTTGAACAAGGTTTATAGGCATGGTTGACCAGTCGATCCGCATAGGCGGTCTGTTTTCCGATACCGGTGTCACGGCGGCTGCCGAGGGCTCGACGATGCGCGGCGCGCAGTTCGCAATTGCGCAGATCAATGCGGCAGGCGGGGTCGATGGTCGCCCGCTGCAGTTGATTACCCGCAACCCCGATTCAACGCCCGCACTGTACGCCATGCACATCGAATCGCTGATCCGCGAAGAACACTTGCGGTTTTTCTTTGGTTGCTACACCTCGGCTGCACGCAAGGCGGCACTGCCGATTGTCGAGCGCTACGACGCGCTGTTGCTGTACCCGGTGTATTACGAAGGTTTCGAGTACTCGCGCAATATCATCTACACCGGCGCCACACCGAATCACAATGCCTTGCCGCTGGGCAATTACATGCTCGACAACTTTGGCAATCGCGTGTTGATGATCGGTTCCGAATATGTCTACCCGTACGAAACCAATCGCTTGATGAGCGACCTGTTGTACGAGCGTGGCGGCACCAAGCTGGGCGAGTATTACCTGCCGCTGAAAAACGCGCGTCCGGAAGATTTTGCCAAGCTGATGGTCAAGGCCAGGGAGCTCAAGCCCTCGTTTATTTTCTCGACGGTCGTCGGCGAAACCATGGGGCATTTGTACCAGGCTTACGCCGACGCGGGCTTTGACCCCTCGGTGATGCCGATTGCCAGCCTGACGACCAGTGAAACCGACATTCAGCAAATGGGGGTTCACCTGGGCGCAGGGCATATTTCGGCGGCTACGTATTTTCAGTCGGTGGACACGCCGACCAACCGCCAATGCATCGCCCAATACCGCGAGCTGTTTGGTCAACACCAGGTCACTGACCGTTGCTGGGAGGCGGCGTACTTTCAGGTGCACTTGCTGGCCAAGGCGATCGTTCGAGCTGGCAGCACGCAAGTGGAGGATGTGCTGCAGGCCATGCGCGGGCTGGAATTCGAAGCGCCACAAGGACGCATTCGGGTCGATGCCAACAATCACCACACGTACCTGTTTTCGCGGATTGGCCGGGCCAACGTCGAGGGCCAATTCGACATCCTTTACGAGAGCCAGACGGCACTCAAGCCTGACCCATATGCCATTGCACCCAATTTCAATGAGTGGTCCGGCTCGGTGGGGAGACGTCCATGACCTTGCGCGCCGCCAAGAAACGCCTGCGCAACGACAGCGCGACAGGCATCAAGGACCTGCGCGACGTCAGCGTATTGGTGATGCACCCGGATGACGAGGATGGACGCAACCTGATCGAGCAGTTGCAGCGCATCGGTTGTCAGGTGCGTGTGCAATGGCCGATCCCGGAGCGCTTGAGCGCCGAGGCGGACGTGATCGTGTTGGCGGTGTCGCCGGAAAGCCTGTCGACCAACACGCCATGGCTGCTGCATGCGAGCACGCCGCCGATCATTCCGGTGATTGCCTATGAGAACCCAATCATCGTCGAGGCATTGGTGCAGTTGAACGCTTGCTCTGTCATTCCTTCGCCCGTGAAGTCGTTCGGGTTGCTGACCGCTTTGGCGATCACGCTGAGTCAGTCACGCAAGGCCCGCGAACGGGAACGGCACGTCAAGCGCCTGGAAGGGCGCATGGCGGTCATGCGCACCGTGCAGCAGGCGAAAATAATCCTTATCGAAACCAAGGGCATGTCGGAGACCGATGCCTACAACGCCTTGCGAGATCAAGCCATGGCCAAGCGCGAACCGGTGGAAAAAATCGCCGAAGCGCTGGTCAAGGCCCATGAGTTATTCCGACAAGCCTGTTCCTGAACAGCCTTTGAGCATCAAGCTTGTGAGGGCTTGATCCTCTTCTGCGTGGACGTTTGCCATACGCCTCACTTGGCAGGTATGGATCACCGCGTGGCGACCGGCGTGGACAATGGAGTCCTCCGGAGCGAGCCGTAACCTGTGCAGTGGGCACGGGCGGCTTGAGTCAATGATCGCCCGATATCGGGTGGTTCTTAACGTCATTTGGAGAACACCATGTCCGTAAAACGCCCCAGCAAAGCCGACTTTCTGATTGCCGCCGAAGACCACGGTTATCACCTGACAGATAGCCAGATGGAGGCCTTCCTCAACCTGGCCGATGAAACGTTGAATTCCTACGAAGCCATCGATGCGCTGTACGCGGCCAACGTCGCGCAACAAGCGCCTGAACGCGAATACAACAAAGCCGCCGAGGCCGACAACCTGCACGGCGCCTGGTACGTGAAAACCCGTATCGCCGGCGCGGCGCAAGGCCCGCTGGCGGGCAAGACGGTGGTCATCAAGGACAACGTGTCGGTGGCTGGCGTGCCCATGGCTAACGGCTCATTGAGCCTGGACGGTTATATCCCGTCCGAAGACGCCACGGTGGTCAAGCGCTTGCTGGCGGCCGGGGCCACGGTGGTGGGCAAGTCGGTGTGTGAAGACTTGTGTTTCTCCGGGGCAAGTTTTACCTCCGCCAGCGGCCCGGTTAAAAACCCCTGGGACCTGACGCGCAATGGCGGCGGCTCGTCCAGCGGCAGCGCGGTGCTGGTGGCGCTAGGTCAAGTCGACATGGCCATCGGCGGCGATCAGGGCGGTTCAATCCGCATGCCGTCGGCCTGGAGCGGCATCGTAGGGCACAAACCGACTTACGGCCTTGTGCCTTACACCGGGGCGTTTCCGATTGAGCGAACCATCGACCATGTGGGCCCGATGGCCAATAACGTGCGCGATGTGGCAGCGATGCTCGACGTCATTGCTGGGGCCGATGGGCTTGATTCCCGGCAGAAGAGTCCGCCTGCGGTCAACTGCCTCGCGACGCTGGACCAGGGCGTTGCCGGCTTGAGAATCGGCGTGCTGCGAGAGGGGTTTGCGATCCCTGGGATGTCTGAGCCGCAGGTGGATGCACTGGTCAAGGCGGCGGTCGCCCAGCTTGAAAGCCTGGGCGCCAGCGTCGGCGAAGCGAGTGCTCCGTGGCACACTGGCGTGGCGCTGGATCTGTGGAACGTGATTGCCACTGACGGCGCCGCGTACCAGATGTTGCAGGGCAATGGTTACGGCATGAACGTCGACGGTTATTACGATCCGGACATCATGAGTTACTTCGGCGAAAAACGCCGCGAACACGCCGATGCGTTGTCCAGCAGCGTGCAAGCGGTCGCGTTGACCGGTCACTACAGCCTGAAAAACCTGCATGGCGCCTACTACGCCAAGGCACGGATGCTGATACCGGAACTGACGCGCCAGTACGACGAGGCATTCAAGGATTTTGACGTGTTGGTGATGCCCACCATGCCTTTCGTAGCCACGCCGTTGACCGCCGCGGATGCGCCCGTCGAGGAGTACGTGCACAGTGCACTGGACATGCTCGCCAATACCGCGCCGTTTGACCTCACGGGGCACCCCGCGACGTCGATCCCGGCGGGGCTTGCGGACGGCTTGCCGGTCGCCATGATGATCGTTGCTCCGCGCTTCCAGGATGCCCTCGCACTGCGCGTTGCCCAGGCCTACGAACACGCCCGTGGCGCATTTCCTAAACCTCCGGCGCTGTAAATAGTTTGCCTGCCCAGGCGCTGGCGAATACGTTCGCTGGCGACTGGGGCTCGATTACCCGAGCGATTTTGCCTGCCAGCCCAGTTGCCTGGAAATCTGCTGGGTGGCTTCCATCAGCCGGTTAACGTAATCCTGCTTGAGTTCTTCGCGAAAACGAAAGCAGGGGAAGGACACGCTCATGCCTGCTATCACGTGGCCGAAACGGTCGCGGATCGGTGCGGCCAGGCAGCGCATATTGTCTTCGAACTCTTCATGGTCTTCGGCATAGCCCTGGGCGCGTACCACTTCCAGTTCTTGCAGATAGGCCTCGATGCTGGTCAAGGTGTTGGCGGTGCGGCGCTCGAAACTTTCTTCCTGCAAATGAGCGATCAGCTCGGGTTGCTCCAGCCAGGCCATCAATACCTTGCCGATACCGGTGCAATACAGCGGCGCACGTCGGCCAATGCGCGAGTACATGCGCAGGTTGTATTTGGAGTCGATCTTGTGCACGTAGACGATGCTGCCTTCGTCGAGAATGCCCAGATGCACGGTCTCGGCGGTCAGTTCGTTGATGCGTCGCATACCCGGTTCCGCCTCGCGGACGATGTCCAGGTGGGGCAGGGCTTGTGCACCCAGTTCAAACAGCCGGACGCTGAGCCGATAGCGGTCCTCGGCATCTTGCACCACATAACCACGGGCCTTGAGTGACTGTAGAAACCGGTAAACCGTGCTTTTGGACATGTCCAGTTGCTGCGCGATTTCCGACACGCCACTTTCCTCGGGATGCAAGGCCAGGGCTTCGAGGATGGCCATCGTCCGACCGACGGCGGAGACCAGTTCATTGTTCTGAAGGGTGCTGTTGTCCATGAAGGCTCCAACGGGAACGGAAAACCCAAGGATATACGCTGGCGAATCAAAACGCTGTTTCATTTCTCTTGACGATGTAGGAAATCTGATTAAACTCGGGTTCATGATTTAAA
This sequence comes from Pseudomonas sp. SB113, assembly GCF_040754745.1. Classification (NCBI taxonomy): domain Bacteria; kingdom Pseudomonadati; phylum Pseudomonadota; class Gammaproteobacteria; order Pseudomonadales; family Pseudomonadaceae; genus Pseudomonas; species Pseudomonas sp. SB113. Next base: position 289,693 of record NZ_JBFMHW010000004.1, on the reverse strand, counting down.
ATGAAACGCCGTTTTAAAAATAATAAGGCGCGTAGTGATGAACGTAGAACCAGAGCAGTACGGGCGAACCCCGTCATCTCCAGTGCTCAAAGTGGCGTTGGTGGGCGAGTGCATGATCGAGATGCGTGGCGACCCTTTTTCAGGGATCAGCCAGACGTTCGGCGGCGACACACTCAATGCAGCGGTGTATCTCTCTCGAGTGACCCCCTCCGGGCGGATTTGCGCGGACTACATCACCGCCATCGGCGCCGATAGCTTCAGTGACGCCATGCGTCAGTCGTGGCGCGACGAAGGCCTCGGCGACCAATATGTGCGCGTAATCGAGGATGCCCTGCCGGGCTTGTACTTCATCCAGACCGACCCCCAAGGCGAACGACGCTTTCTCTATTGGCGTGGCGAAGCGGCCGCGCGGCGCATGTTCGATGGCCCTGAAGCAGGCGCCGCATTGCAGGCCCTTGCGGATTACGACTGCATCTACCTGAGTGGCATCAGCCTGGCGATTCTCACCGCCAGCGGCCGAACGCGCTTGATGCACGCCTTGCGCCTGGCCCGCGAAGCCGGCGCGCGAATCGTCTTCGACAACAACTACCGTCCCCATCTTTGGCCCGACGTCCAAGCTGCGCGCCAGGCGTATGGCGACATGTTGCGCCTCACGGACCTGGCGCTGATTACCTGGGAGGACGACGCCGCGCTGTTTGGGTATGCCGATACCGAGGCGTTGTTCCACGCCTATGCAGGTTTTGGCGTAGGTGAGGTCGCGGTTAAGCGGGGCGTGGCCTCCTGCTTGATCCAGTGCGCCACCGGTCGTTTCGACGTGCCCGCCGAACAGGTGCAGCACGTCGTCGACACCACGGCGGCGGGCGACTCCTTCAGCGCGGCGTATCTGTCGTGTCGCCTGCAAGGCGGTGATCCACCATTGGCAGCACGTTGGGGCCATCGCCTGGCGGCTCAGGTCGTCCAGCATCGCGGGGCGCTGATCCCTGGCGCGGCCATGCCCAGCCTGGACATGCCTTCATATTCTTCTGCAGTAGAGGCCTGACTTTATGAAAATCATTGAAGCCCGCGTCATTGTGACTTGCCCGGGTCGTAACCTGATCACCTTGAAGATCGTCACGGATTCCGGCATCTACGGCATCGGCGATGCGACCTTGAACGGTCGGGAAATGGCGGTGGTCGCCTACCTTGAAGAGCACGTGTTGCCCGCCTTGATCGGTCGCGATGCCCAGCGTATCGAGGACATCTGGCAGTACCTCTATCGCGGCGCCTACTGGCGCCGTGGCCCGGTGACCATGACCGCGATTGCGGCCGTGGACATCGCCCTGTGGGACATCAAGGCCAAGGCGGCACAAATGCCGTTGTACCAGTTGCTCGGTGGCAAAAGCCGCGAGCGCGTGATGGTCTACGGGCATGCCACGGGCAAGGACATCGAAGGTTGCCTGGACGAAGTCGCCCGGCATGTCGAGCTGGGTTACAAGGCGGTGCGCGTGCAATGCGGGATTCCCGGTATCGCCACCACCTATGGCGTGGCCAAGCGTAGCGGCGAGCGTTATGAGCCGGCCGACAGTGACCTGCCCGCCGAGCATGTGTGGGACACCGCCAAATACCTGAACCATGTGCCCAAGCTGTTTGCCGCCGTTCGCGAGCGTTTTGGCGATGACTTGCACATCCTGCACGACGTGCACCATCGCCTTACGCCCATTGAAGCGGGGCGCCTTGGCAAAGCGGTGGAACCCTTCAACCTGTTCTGGCTGGAGGACTGCACCCCGGCCGAGAATCAGGCCGCCTTCCGCCTGATCCGCCAGCACACCACGACACCGTTGGCGGTGGGTGAAGTGTTCAACTCCATTCACGACTGCCGCGAGTTGATCCAGGAGCAGTTGATCGACTACATCCGCGCCACCCTGGTGCACGCCGGGGGCATCACCCATGTGCGCCGCATTGCCGACTTTGCAGCGCTCTATCAGGTACGCACCGGCTTCCATGGGGCCACCGACCTGTCGCCTGTGTGCATGGGCGCGGCGCTGCATTTCGACACCTGGGTGCCCAATTTCGGCATCCAGGAACACATGCCCCATGACGAACGTATCGATGAAGTGTTTCCCCACGCCTATCGCTTTGAAGATGGCCATTTCACCCCCGGCGAGACGCCGGGGCATGGCGTGGACATCGACGAGCACCTGGCGGCGAAATACCCCTACAAGCGCGCCAGCCTGCCGGTCAATCGCCTGGAAGACGGCACGCTCTGGCACTGGTAAGCGCTGCTTCGACTGATTGATAACGACAGAACACAGAGTGCCATCCGCCCTGTCAGGAGTTACCCGATGAAAGCTTTTCAAGTAAGAGCCCCTTTTGAATACGGCCTGGCGCAAGTCGAGATGCCCCAAGTAGCGCCTGGCGAAGTCAAGGTTGACGTCGCCTACGCCGGTATCTGTGGCTCGGACATGCACATCATCCACGGGCAAAACGCGTTTGTGCGGTTTCCGCGAGTGACCGGCCATGAGTTCTCGGGCGTGGTACGGGAAGTGGGCGAGGGGGTCGAGAACCTTAAGGTCGGCGACCGCGTGTGCATTGACCCGGTCATCAGCTGTGGCACCTGTTATCCCTGCCGAATCAACCGACCGAACGTCTGCACGCGGCTGCAAGTGATTGGTGTACACCGCGACGGTGGATTCAGCGAGCAAGTCTGTGTCCCCGCAGACAATGCCCACCACTTGCCGGACTCGATGTCCCTGAGCCATGCGGCGCTGGTGGAACCGTACACCATCGCCCTTAACGTGCTGGACCGCATGCAGCCCGAACCGGGCGACAGCCTGTTGATCTACGGCGCGGGCGTGATTGGCCTGACGCTGGTGCAAATGGCGCGTGCGCTGGGGATGACCGATATCACCGTGACCGACGTTCTCGATACACGTCTGGAGGCGGCAAGGGCACTCGGGGCCAGCCGCACCCTCAATGGCAAGGACGTCGATGTCGAAGCAACGATGCGTGAATTGACCCAGGGCGAAGGCGTGCCGCTGATCGTCGATGCGGCCTGCATTCCGGCGTTGATGCCGCAAATGGTGCGCCTGGCCTCGCCTGCCGGGCGTATCGGCCTGCTGGGTTTCAACACCGTGCCGAGCGACCTGGTGCAACTGGAAATGATCAAGAAAGAACTGACGCTGGTGGGATCGCGCCTGAACAATCGCAAGTTTCCAAAGGTGATCGAGCTGATCGCCAGCGGCAAATTGCAGGTGCGGGAACTGATCAGCCACCGCGTCAGCTTCGACGACATGCCGGGGGCCATCGATATGATCGAAAACCATCCCGAACAAACCCGCAAGGTCCTCGTGGAACTGTGCGGCGCGCATCAATAGCTGTCCGTAGATACGCGTGCCCCTGCGGGCACCCTCACCGAATAAACACAAGAAGCGGGAGGTTCCAATGTTTGGTCAAGGTCGCACATTAATCATCATCATGCTGTTCCTGGCAGGCGTCATCAACTACCTGGATCGCTCGGCATTGTCCGTTGCGGCCCCGTTCATCCAGAAAGACTACGGTCTTTCGACGGGTGAGATGGGCATGATCTTCAGTAGTTTTTTTGTCGGTTATGCCGTGTTCAACTTTGTCGGCGGTTGGGCTGCCGACCGCTACGGCGCGAAAACCACGCTGCTGCTGGCGATGGTGCTGTGGTCGCTGTTCAGCGGTCTCACGGTACTGACGATCGGCTTCGCCTCGCTGGTGCTGATCCGCATCCTGTTCGGGATGGGGGAGGGGCCACTGAGTGTCACGACGAGCAAGATGATCAACAACTGGTACACCCCCAAGCGCAGGGCGCGGGCGATTGGCACGTCGATGTCCGGCACGCCGCTGGGTGGGGCGATTTCCGGGCCGGTGGTGGGCTTCATTGCCGTCACCTACGGCTGGAAGATGTCGTTCATTATCATCATGGTGATCGGCCTGGTCTGGGCGGCGGTGTGGTACAAATTCGTCAAGGAACGGCCTGAAGGCGAGGGCGCCGAGGATATTGTGCGGGCCGAGGGCCAAAGCGAGCTGGCGGCGCAGCCGGTGTTCCCGCTACGGTACTACCTCAAGCAGCCCACGGTGCTGTTCACGTCCCTGGCGTTCTTTTCTTATAACTACACGCTGTTCTTCTTCCTGACCTGGTTCCCCAGTTACCTGACCATGGCCCACGGCCTCAACGTCAAGGACATGAGCATTGCCACGGTCATCCCCTGGGTCCTGGGCTTCCTCGGCCTGGCCCTGGGCGGTTTCATTTCCGACTTCGTGTTCAAGAAAACCGGGCGGATGATGTTCTCCCGTAAGGTGGTGCTGGTGACGTGCCTGTTGTTCTGTGCCGCGTGCATCGCCTGTGCCGGAGTGGTCAAAACCCTGTATCCGGCGGTCATCCTCGTCGCCTTGGCCGTGTTCTTCCTTTATCTCACCGGTGCCATCTACTGGGCGATCATTCAGGACACGGTGCCTGCCGCACGAGTGGGTGGGGTCAGTGGCTTCATGCATTTTCTGGCTAACACCTCGGGCATCATTGGCCCGACCTTGACGGGCTTTTTGGTGCAATTCACCGGTTCGTTCACCAGTGCATTTTTGCTGGCGGGACTGTTGACCGTGATTGGCGCCGTGTGTGTAGCGCGCTATGTCAAACCGCTTTCGGCGGCGGATAGCGGTAATTCGCCGACACACAGCCCGCAACCAGTCTCGGTCCTTAGCCGGCCATAACCCGTCATGAAAGGAGCGTGTCGATGCCTATTGTGAACCGTGTGCCCTCTACCGGCTCTGTCCGTGAGATCGGGATTGTGCATCTTGGCCTGGGGGCGTTTCATCGCGCCCACCAGGCGGTCTACCTGCAACGCCATCTCAATCGCCAGGGTGAAAGTGATTGGGGGCTGTGCAGCGCCAACCTGCGCTCGAATCGCACATTGGTTGATCAATTGCGTGAGCAGGACGGTCGCTACCATGTGGCCGAGTATCGCGACCGCGAGCAAGTGACGCTGCGGGAGATCGGTGTAGTGCGCCAGACCTTGTATGTGGGTGAGGGCGGCGATGAGCTGCCAGTGTTGTTGCAACGCATGGCTGAGCCGCAGACGCGGATCGTCACCCTCACTGTCACCGAGAAAGGTTACTGCCTGAACCCAGCCACCGGGCAGTTGCGCACTGAAGATCCGGCGATTGTCCATGACATCGCGCATCCGCAGGCGCCGCGCACAGCGCCCGGCATTGTCCTCGAAGCCTTGCGTCGCCGCCGCGCCGCAGGCATTCCTGCCTTCACGGTGTTGTGCTGCGACAACATGCCAGACAACGGCCAGCGCACTCGCCAGGCAGTGAGTGGGTTGGCGGCGATGCAGGACGCAGGGTTGGCGCAATGGGTCAACGAGCATGTGGCGTTCCCTGGCTGCATGGTTGACCGGATCGTCCCCGCCATGGACGGCGAGTCCTTCGCGCGACTGGAACAGCAACTGGATTGCCACGACCGTGCGGCCGTGGTCTGTGAACGTTTCAGCCAATGGGTGATCGAAGATCACTTTCCTCTCGGGCGTCCGGACTGGGAGGAGGAGGGCGTTCAGATGGTGGGCGACGTGCGCCCATTTGAAACGATGAAGCTGCGCATGCTCAACGGCAGCCATTCGTTGCTGGCCTATGTGGGGTTGTTGGTCGGTCACGCGTCGGTGTTCGAGGCCATGAATGATGCGGCCTTGGCGGGTTTTATCGAACGCTACATGACTCAGGAAGCCGCGCCGACCCTGGACATGCCGGCGGGTATCGATCTGGTGCGCTACGCCCACGATCTTAAGGCGCGTTTTGCCAATGACAGCCTGCAACACCGTTTGCGCCAGATCGCCATGGACGGCTCGCAGAAACTGCCCCAGCGCTGGTTGCTCGGCGCGCAGCAGTTGCTTGAGGACGGACGCGGCATCGCCTGCACGGCATTGGGGATCGCAGCATGGATTCACTACTGTACGCAACCGCTGCCTGGCGGCTCGACGCAGGCGATTGACGATCCCTTGAGTGCGACTTTTGCCGATCTCGCAGGCAGGTTCGAAGGCGCATCGCTGGTGGATGCCTTTCTGGATCTGGACGAAGTGTTCCCGGCCGCATTGTCCGCTCACGCGGCCTTTCGCACGGGCGTGCACGCTGCCTATGGTGCGCTGGTCCGCGACGGCATCGGCAACATTGTGCGCACCCTTGCATCACACCCCTGATAAGAACGGAGAACAACATGGAACAGACATGGCGGTGGTTTGGCCCCAAAGACCCGATCTCCCTGGCGGACATCCGCCAAACCGGTGCGACCGGTATCGTCACCGCGTTGCACGAAATCCCCAATGGCGAAGTCTGGCCGGTGGAGGCCATCGCGGCGCGCAAACAGATGATAGAAGCCGCAGGCTTGAGCTGGTCGGTGGTGGAAAGCATTCCGGTGCATGAAGACATCAAGCGCGGCTGCGGTCGGCGCGATGAGTACATCGCCAACTACCAGCAAAGCGTGCGCAACCTGGCGAGCTGCGGCATCGATATCGTGTGCTACAACTTCATGCCCGTGTTGGACTGGACCCGTACCGACCTGGCCTGGGAGTTGGCGGATGGCGGTTGGGCGCTGCGTTTTGATCACACCGCGTTTGCTGCGTTCGACCTGTTTATCCTCAAGCGCCCGGAGGCACACGCCGAATACAGCGTCGAGGACATCCAGCGGGCCAAGGCCTACTTCGAGCAACTGACGCCCGCCCAGAGCGAAAGCCTGGTCAATACCTTGATTGCCGGTTTGCCCGGTGCCGAAGAACACTACAGCCTGGACGACTTTCGCGCCTTGCTGCGCACCTACGCGCACATCGATGAAGCCAGGCTGCGTGAACACCTGGGGTATTTTTTGCGCGCGGTGGTGCCGGTGGCAGAGGCAGTGGGTGTGCGCATGGCGATTCACCCGGACGATCCACCGCGGGCGTTGCTCGGCTTGCCGCGCATCCTCTCTACTGCCGAAGATGCCCAATGGTTACTGGACGCCGCGCCAAGCCCGGCCAACGGCCTGACGTTCTGCACCGGCTCCTATGGGGTGCGTGAAGACAACGATCTGGTGGCGATGGCCAAGCAATTTGCGCCGTTCATCTACTTCACCCACCTGCGTTCAACCCGCCGCGAGGCCGACCCGCGCAGCTTCCACGAAGCGCACCACCTGGACGGCGATGTCGACATGGTCGGGGTCATCGCAGCGCTGGTGGCCGAAGAGCGCCGGCGTGAGCGCGAAGGTGGCCCGCGCTTGCCGTTGCGCCCGGACCACGGGCATCAACTGCTCGACGATCAGCAGCGTAAAAGCAACCCCGGCTATTCGCTGATCGGTCGTCTCAAGGGCCTGGCGGAAATCCGCGGTGTGGAATTGGCGGTGCGCCAACAACTGCTTTGATGGCATGAAAACGGAGCAAGTCGCCAGCGTGCAAACCGTTGGCTACTTGTGCTGCCCATTGGCCGTGTGCTCTTGCGGCTCCAGCGCTTGCAGCCAACGATTTTCCGAACGGCTCAAATGCTGGCGCATTGAGGTTTGTGCGCCGAGCACGTCTTTTTGGGCTACGGCGTGAAGGATTGCTTCATGCTCGATGACGGCCGCTTCCCAGGTCAACGCGTTCTCTGAATGTCTGCTGAGGTGCGCTGAAATAGGGTTATGACGTTCATCAAAGAGCCCCGTGATGATCCGGACCAAAGCCGAGTTGCCACTCATTTTAGCCAGGCGATGGTGAAACTTGCGGTCATCCTCCAAGGGCGGCAAACCCTTTTCGATGGAGGCGCGCATGGCATCAATACATTCCTGAAGGTAGCGATAGTCGCTTTTTCTAGCATGCAGACAAGCCAGAATTATCGACTCACCTTCGATCAAGGCACGCGCCTGCATAAGTTCCGAGGGGCTCTCGCCGAGCGTTACGGTGTTATTTGTTCCTTCCAGGGCCAGGGTTCTGACGTACACGCCTGAGCCCATCTTGATGTCGACGACGCCTTCTATTTCCAGGGCTATGAGCGCTTCGCGCAGGGAGGGTCTGGAAACACCGAGGCGTTGCGTCAAATCGCGCTCGGGAGGAAGCCTTGAGCCGGGTTTGAAATCCCCCTGCAAGATGTAGTTTCGAAGTTGGTCGGCGATTTTTTGATACGGCTTTCGCTCAGAGGCGTTTGTCGGTGCGGCCATCGGTACGGCGTCCATCGGGAAGTTTGCGAAGGCTACCACAGCCATAGTCAGTGGCTGTTCGTTTCACATCACCGCGCCCATCTGCCAGGGTAGGAACTCATTGTCGCCCAAGCCGTTTTCTTCGCTGCACGTGGGGCGTCCGGAAGCGGTGTCGAGCATCAGTTGAAACAGCCGCTCACCGGCCTGCGCCACCGATTCCAGGCCATCGACAATACCGCCGGCATTGAAGTCCATATCTAGCGCCATGCGATGGAACAGGCGGGTGTTGGTGGCAATCTTTAAAGAGGGGGTGGGTTTGCACCCGTAGGTCGAGCCACGGCCAGTGGTGAAGCAGATGAGGTTTGCGCCCCCCGCCACCTGGCCGGTGGCCGATACGGGGTCGTAGCCTGGTGTGTCCATGAATACCAGTCCGCAGGTATCGATCGTTTCCGCGTAGTGGTAAACGCCCATTAATCCAGTGGTGCCGGCTTTCGCCACGGCGCCAAGGGATTTTTCCAGAATGGTGGTGATCCCGCCGGCCTTGTTTCCAGGGGAGGGGTTGTTGTTCATGTCACCGTCATTGTGGCGCACGTAGGCTTCCCACCAATGGATTCGCGCCATCAACGTTGCCGACACCTCGGCCGATGCGGCGCGCGCCGTCAAAAGGTGTTCAGCGCCATAGATTTCTGGCGTTTCCGAAAGAATGGCGCTGCCGCCGTGCCTTACAAGCAGGTCTACCGCTGCCCCGAGTGCCGGGTTCGCGGTAATGCCTGAGTAACCATCCGAGCCGCCGCATTGCAATCCCACGCTGAGATGGCTGGCCGCAACGGTGGTACGCCGGAAACTGTTGATGATGGGCAGCATCGCTTCAACATGCGCGATGCCACGCTGTACGGTTTCGCGAGTACCGCCCGCTTCCTGAATGATCAAACTGGCCTTGAGCGTGGCTGGCCGATCCCCCAGTTCATTCATCAAAGGCGTCAGCTGGTTGACTTCGCAGCCCAGGCCGATCAATAACACCCCGGCAAAATTGGGGTGATTGGCGTAGCCGCGCAAGGTCCGTTTGAGGATGTCGATCCCTTCACCGTTCGCCCCCATGCCACAACCGCTGCCATGGGTAATTGCGACCACTCCATCGACGTAAGGGAAGTCTTTCAGGCGCTCGGGAGAGAACGCATTGGCGATGTGTTTGCAGACGGTTGCCGAGCAGTTGACGCTGGAAATAACACCGATGTAATTGCGTGTACCGACGCGGCCATCATCGCGGACAAACCCCTCGAAGGTCGCCGGTTCATGGCTGAACACCGTGGGTACATAGAGGTTCTGCACGCTGTGTTCGGCGGTGGTGGCGGGCATGTCCAGGTTGTGTACATGGACGTAATCACCGGGTTCGATGCCGTGGGTGGCCAGGCCTATGGTCTGGCCGTACTTGAGTACCTGTTGGCCAGCCAACACCGAACGCAGGGCGATCTTGTGGCCGGATGGAATCGGTTGCCGGGCGATCAGCGCAATACCGTCGGCGCTGAGGTGTTGGCCTGCGGCGATATCGCCTCGAGCCACGGCAACATCGTCACCGGGGGTCAACACAAGCAGGGATTGACTATCACTCATCACCTCTCTCCTAACACTCGATGATTGCTTTGACGACGCCTTGTTTCGGGTCGAGCAATGTGGCGAACGCGCTGGGGACATCGCTGAGCGTCAGTCGATGGGTATTGAGGGCGGCGTGCGGAATCAATCCGTTGCGCAAACATTCTTCCACATACTGGAAGTCTTCGTGGGTGGCGTTGCGGCTGCCCATCAACGTGGCTTCGCGCTTGTGGAATTCAGGGTCGGAGAAGGTGATGGAATCGCGCACCACCGAAATCATCACGTAGGTACCGCCGTGCGCGATGAATTCAAACCCGCGCTCCATGGCCCGCGCATTGCCGGTGGCATCAAACACCACGTCGAAGAAATCACCCTCGGTGAGTGCCGCCAAGCGCTCCTTGTCGCCTTCGCCGATTTTCACCGCAGCGTGAATCTTCAGGTGTTCCTTGCAGAAGGATAGGCGGTCGTCCCGCGTATCCAGAACTGTGACCTGAGCGCCCCGCAGGCTGGCGAAGATCGCAGCGGCCATGCCGATCGGCCCGGTGCCGACCACCAGCGCGCGTTTATCCGCCTGGATGTTTGAACGACGTACGGCGTGAGCGCCGATGGACAGAAATTCGATCATCGCGGCCTGGTCAAGGGACACGCCCACGGCTTTGTGAACGAACGCACGGGGGATGCTCAGGTATTCGGTAAAGGCACCGTCGCGGTGAACCCCCAGTACTTGGATATGCGTGCAGCAATTGGTCTTGCCCTGGCGACAGGCGATGCATGTCCCGCAGGAAAGATAGGGCATCACATAGACGACATCACCACTTTTGAGGTCGCTGGCGCTGTCAGCTTCTTCCACCACCCCGGAGAACTCATGGCCCATCACGCGTGGGTATTCGAGGTAGGGCTGATTGCCGGTGAAAATGTGCAGGTCGGTGCCGCAGACCCCGACGCGCTTGATGCGGATGAGTATTTCCCCTGACTTTCTGAGCGGTTTTTCACGCTCGACGGCGGTTAACGAGTGAGGTTCGTTACAGATGACAGTCAGCATGTTGATGCTCCTTGGCCGGGGCGCAGGCGACGAATGTCGTACAGCGGGACAGGGCTTTAAAGCTACACACCGAGAAAATTATTGGCAAGACCAATTTAATTTAATGAAAATTGGACCGACCAATTTATTGTTTTGGGGGGGAGGCATCAGCAGCGAGCGCGTCAGCGACGCCTGACGTTTGAGCCAGGCGAATGCAAGCGTGTGTTAGCGAGCGAGAAACGTGAGCGCAGCGGGTACGAAGTCGGCGTAAAACTGAAAGATGCCTCCATGGCCCGCATCAGGGTAGACGATCAATTCGCTGTGGGGGAGCCTGCGTGCAAGATCACGCGAGTTTTCGATTGGCACCATCAGGTCGTCTTCTCCATTGGCGATAAGCACCGGTTGCTTGACGACAGAGAGATCGGCGGGTGCTTTCTGGCCCCAGGCGCGCAGGGCCTTTAACTGCGCGCGATATGCGGAAAAGCTGATCTCATCGTCGCGCTTTTCAGAACGCTCTTTCAGCCGCTCCAGGAACGCCTTGCCTGCGGCGATTCCGTTAGCGGTACGGGTGAAGAACAGAAACTGTTTCGGATCCTGGAACGTGAAGAGGCCCCGGATCAGGGCTCTATTGGAGACGCCGGCGACGGTGCTGATGCCCTCGCCACCTGCCGGGCCGGTACCGGCCAGGATGATTTTGCGCACCAGTTGCGGCTCCTTGAGCACGATTTCCTGGGCGATCATGCCTCCCATCGAGAAGCCGAACAGGTCGACCTGCGTGTAGCCCTTGGCTTTTATGAAGCTGATTGCGTCATCCGCCATCTGTTCGATGGTTGCCGCGGGTTCGCCAGTTGAAGCGCCGACGCCACGGTTGTCGAACACGATAATGTGGTGTTGCGCCGCGATCCCGTCCACGACACGCGGATCCCAGTTGTCCAGCACGGCGGCCAAGTGGTTTAGGAACACGACGGGCGTGCCACCCTGATTCTGTCCAAGCTCACGATAGGCGTAGTAAACACCACCTGTGGAGACGAACTGGGTGCGCACATTTCGCCATTCGCCCCCTGGGCTAGATTCGCTTGATGATGGGCTTGGCGCGGTGGCGCCCACTGTCTGGGTCTGGGCGGATGCCGTATTGAAGGTTGCTGCAAACGTGAAGCACAGCACGGCCATTGCAAATAAGCGATGCATGGGTTTTTCTCCAGAGTTGAGTGTGTCGAGCCCTAGCGCGTGGTAAAAAAGACCTGCGCGGGGTCTTTGGTCGGCTGCAAGTATTCTGTTAATCCCTGGAACCACATCACCTCAACAAAATCACCGCTGATGTTCAGATCGCCTGTACGCAAGCCTGTCAGGAATTCATCCTTGCTGTCTTTAGCCGACAGTATGGCGAAGCCTCTTTCTGCGTTTCTGAACGACAGCGTGAATGCCGGCTTTTGCGTTAAACCTGCGGCGGATTTTATCTTTCCGTTCGCAACGGTGAAGTAGCGACCCACGCCATCCTCTGTTCGAATCTGAAAGACCAGCGACTTGCCATTAACCAGTTTTGCGCAGCCGGGGTTTTTCTTGATGGCTCGCTGTAACAGCTGGGTCAGCGCCCACAACAAAAATTTGAATTTCAGCATGATGTGCTGGCTCCGTAGGGGTTATTCGCTGAGGAACGCGGTGGCGTGTTTCAGAAAGCGCTCAGGGCATTGGAATTGGGCGCCGTGGCCCGCATCCGGGTACAGGAATAACTGGGCGTTCGGGATGTTCTGGGCCATGTACCAGGAGTTGACCGTTGGAATCATGATGTCATTCATGCCGTTGAGGATGAGCGTTGGCTGTTTGATCGCACGTAGATGCTCGAACGGAGCATCGGGGTCCAGCTTGGGCATAAAGTGCATATGGGCCTCGATCTGGGCCTGCATCACCTGCACAGAGCTGGGGGGATCCTGATCGACACGCTGATGACGGCGCTCCCAGAACTCGCGGCCTGCCTGTCGCGCCGCTTCGGATCGACCGAAAAACAGAAACAGAAAATCGTCCACGGTGGGGATGGGCCGTGGTGCGGCCTCCAGCACGCCAGGGTCTGAGTCCGGGTTACCACCACGCGGCCCGGTACCCAGCAGCATCAGTTTGCGCACGAGGTCGGGATGGCGCCGTGTCAGGTCCTGGGCGATAAAACCGCCAAGCGAGAAACCCAGCACATCGACTGTTGATAGACCGAGTGCGCGGATCACTGCGGCCGCGTCGTCGGCCATCAGCTCAATGCGGTTACGCGGTTTGCCGGAAGAGGAGGCAACGCCGCGACCGTTGTAGAGAATGACCTCGCGTCCCGCCGCCAGCCCATCCGTCATGATGGGGTCCCAATGATCCATGCCGCCACGGAAATGTTGGAGGAAGAACAGGGGCGGCTGGTCTGTCTTGTCATTGCCCCAGCGGCGATAGGCAAACGTGTCCCCATCGACGTCGACATAGAGGGTAGGGGCGTTTAGATGCGTATAGCTCATGTTGAAGTCCTCCAAGAGGTTGTCATGTTGTGCAGGCATCATCAGCGACGGCCGGGCTCATGCGCGCGCACGCCGCGTACGGAAGGTGCCCCAGCCACTTTTCAGCACCGATTTGGCAAACGCCCAAAGCCCGCTTTCATCGGGTTTTGGATTACCGCCACTGGCGATTCGCTTGAGCTGCAGCGTGTACCAGAGAATTTCCATGACCCCCATCTGATCAATCTGTTTGATGCCGGTGGTGATCGGTCGTACTCGCTGCGCGCTGTCCTGCCCTTGCAACAGGGCGGCCGGTGCTTCGGGATCAATCGCTAACAGCCGCGCCAGGCCGATGACGTCCAGTGCTCCGGAGCGCAGTGCAGCGTTCATTGCAGCGGCACTGCGGAAACCGCCTGTGACCATCAGTGGGACGTTGATCGAGGCGCGCACCTTCTCGGCAAACTCTAGAAAGTAAGCCTCACGCGCAACGGTGGACGCTTTTTTAGTGGCTTCGAGGCCGCCGCTCATGGCGGGTGCCTCATAGGTGCCGCCGGAAATCTCAATCAGATCGATGCCGGCTTCGGCGAGTGCATGGATCGTTGCCATGGACTCCTGTTCAGTGAAGCCGCCGTGTTGGAAGTCGGCTGAATTGAGCTTGATGCCGACCGGAAAATCGGTACCGACCTGGCGCCGGATTTCTCTATAGACGGCCAGCACGAAACGCCGGCGTTTTTCCGAGTTGCCACCCCACTCATCCGTGCGCCGATTGTGGTGGGGCGACAGGAACTGATTGATCAGATAACCGTGCGCCCCATGGATTTGCACGCCGCTGAAGCCGGCTTTCTTGCAGATGGCTGCGCTGCGTCCAAAGCGCTGAATGATGTCTTCGATCTCGGCCGTTGTGGCCTCGCGTGGCGTCTCGAAAAGAGAGGCCATGTCCTTGCGGAACGGCACGGCGGAGGGTGCCAGGTTGCTGCGGTTCAGGCCTTTGGTCGACTGCTTGCCCGGGTGATTGAGCTGCACCCAGATCGCTGCGCCTTGCCCGGTTGCGGCACGGGCCCATTGATGGAGCAGCGGCAGGTCTGTTTCATCCTCAATCACCACGTTGCCTGGCTCACCGAGTGCACGCCGGTCGATCATGACGTTTCCGGTGATGAGCAACCCGATGCCTGACGCGGACCAGCGTCGGTACAGTTCGACCAGCTTCAATGTTGGGTGATTGTCGTAGGTGCCCAGCGTTTCGCTCATGGCCGCTTTGGCCAGGCGATTGCGGATAGCGCTGCCGTTCGGAAGGTATAAGGGCCGGTTCAGCAAGTTTTCTTCAGGTGAGGAGGCGGTCATGGTGAGTTCTCTACAAGGGGTTACACGCCGCATGAGCGCTTGACGTGCACGGGGTTACCACCGAATGGCATCGGATGCAGGTAAGTGTCAGGGTGGAGTAGCCCAGGGCTTAGGGCTTGTACTCGAGGACTTTGAACACTCGCGTAAACGCTGGGCGATCGCCGTGCAGCAGTTTTGCGCGTCCTTCGCGAAGCGCCTGGGTTGGCGTGATGTGGCGTAGAACCAGTGCAATGAAGGTGTCCATGTCGCACTGGATCTTGACGTCGACCGGCTCCGTGCAGGGCCCGGACCGCGCCAACAGGCTGCCGTCGCTGACTCGAATATGGAAGACTTCCGGCCCCACTTGAAATTCGTACAGTTCCTGCAAACCAACGCTCGCCGTCGGATCGTTCGCGCCGGTCAGGCAAAGCGCTATGAGTTCTGCTCGCGCACTGGACGGATCGATGCGCTCGTCGACCGGCAAGCCCAGCCCCCAGAAACCCAGCGCGAGCACTGGCGTGCGCAGTCGCTCGCCAAGCTCCGTCAGCTCGTAAGCGGGCGTAGCGGCAGGCGTGAGTAGCGTGACGGGTTGAATAACGCCGTTCTGCACCAGCATGGCGAGACGTTCTGAGAGCCGGTTTGGACCCATCGCGGTCAGAATCGCGAGCAGGTCCTTGAATCGCTTGGGACCGAGCAGGAATTCGCGGATCAAAAGCAGCGTCCAGCGGTCTCCGAGCACATCCAGCGACCGGGCGATTGGGCAGAGTTGACCATAGGTTTTGTTTGTCATGACTTATTGTACCTATTTCGCTCAGCCGATTTGTAGCGCGATGCGTTGGATAGACGAGCACCCACCGCTCAATACCAGAAGCTCTTCCATCCGGCAGCTCCGCTGACCGGGTCGCTATCGATTGGGCACCTTCTGCTGGTGAACGCATAGCCGTTGTCATGTGCTGCTCGCTGCTTGCAGTGGGTCGGGTATCGCCATTGATTTAACTATACGTTTTGTATACCGTGAATGCTATACAAAAAATATAGCTTGTGGCTTTGGGGAGGGCTTATGTTTGAAGGGTTCAAGCAGCTTCAGATCAACGTAGGTGAAGTTGAAATCGCTTGTGTCGTTGCAGGTGAAGGTGAACCGGTGCTGATGCTGCACGGCTTTCCGCAAACCATGGCCGTTTGGGCGCAGATTGCGCCCGCGCTGGTTGCGCGAGGCTATCGGGTCGTTTGCGCGGATTTGCGCGGATACGGTGCCTCGAGCAAGCCCACGGCCCTGGCCAGCTTGGCAAACTACGGGTTCCGGACAATGGCGTTGGACCAATTGGCGCTAATGCGCGAACTCGGGCATGCAAGGTTCCACCTTGTCGGTCACGACCGCGGTGCTCGAGCGGCGTATCGCTTGGCGCTCGACCACCCCGATTCGGTCGCCAGCCTGACGCTGATGGACATTGTGCCAACGACGGTGTTGCTGACCGATCTGCGCAAGGAAGTCGCGCAAAGCTACTGGCACTGGTTCTTCCTGGCCCAGCCAGCGCCTTTTCCAGAACGAATGATCGAGGCTGATCCTGATTTCTTCTTCGAGAGTTGCCTTTTTGGATGGGGCGCGGCCGGGCCTGAAGACTTCAATGCTGAGCAACTGCTGGCGTACCGGCAATCATGGAGAGACCCGGCGACCATCGCCGGCTATTGCAACGATTATCGCGCTGCACTGGCGGTCGATTTCGCGGACGACGCGATTGATCAAGGACGACGTAGTGCGATCCCCGCGCAGATTCTCTACGGAGCGTCCGGAGCGATGGCGCGACACTATGACATTCCCGCCACCTGGTCGGAGCGTTTTACGGCCCTGGACGCCGCCGCAATTCCAGGCGGGCATTTCTTTCCCGATTCCGCGCCGGGCTATGTCGTAAGGCATTTGGATGCGTTCCTTGCACAACATCCGTTACTGGGTTGGCCATAGGCTTATCGGCCTTCAGCCTGATCTGAATCGCGACATCTTCTTTATTGACCGCCACACTTTGTCCGCACCGGGCTCCATTTCTGGCGGCACTGCGACGGGTGTTGACGTAGCCATGCAACTTCGCA
This sequence comes from Pseudomonas sp. SB113, assembly GCF_040754745.1. Taxonomy (NCBI): domain Bacteria; kingdom Pseudomonadati; phylum Pseudomonadota; class Gammaproteobacteria; order Pseudomonadales; family Pseudomonadaceae; genus Pseudomonas; species Pseudomonas sp. SB113. The sequence continues at coordinate 273,078 of NZ_JBFMHW010000004.1, read as the reverse complement.
GCTTCACTGCTGCAACATCAAGCTACGCCAGACGATTACCGGCTGAGCAGCGGCTTCGGGCACGTTATTGGTCGGCGACTGCGCAGGTGTCGCGTCTTCACGTTGTGGCGCTTGATCCTGATGTGGGCCTGTGTGTTTTGTATCGTGTGTTGCGGCTGCGATTGATTCAACGCACTCGTTGATGTCGCGCTTATCGTTAGTCAGCTTCATCTTTCCAGCCTTTTGCGCGCTCCCGCCTTACCCGTGTGCCGTCAGTTGTTGAACCGACCGAAGTGTGTATCCGGGAAGGTTTAGGTAACTCCGTATAAATGGCGCGCTTGGTGCCATTACCTGTGTTCTGGCACCAAACGAGCCAGCTTTGATTACAGAACGATCACGCCTGGGCTGGATAACACTGTGCAACAGCGGACTGCTTGAGGAACACGCAGTGAGACGAGCCCGATCAGCCACTGCCTAGTTGGCTGCAGCGCTTGATTCGGCCAGTGTCGGGTAGTCGATGTAGCCCGCCGCACCGCCGCCGTAGAGGGTGGTAGGGTCGAAGGCGGACAGCGGCGCACCGGCCTTGAGCCGCTCCACCAGATCCGGGTTGCCGATAAACGGGCGGCCAAAGGCGATGAGGTCAGCCTTGCCCTGCGCAAGCCGCGCGCTGGCCAGGTTTTGGTCGTAGCCATTGTTGGCGATGTAGGTGTTCTGGAAGCGCTGGCGCAAGGCGTCGAAATCAAACGGCGCCACGTCGCGTGGCCCACCGGTCGCGCCTTCGACGACGTGCAGGTAAACGATGTCGAGCGCATTGAGTTGGTCGACGATGTAATCGAACTGAGCCTGCGGCTCACTGCTCGATACACCATTGGCGGGCGAGACCGGCGAAAGGCGAATGCCGGTGCGGTTCGCGCCAATCTCGGCGACCACGGCGGCGGTCACTTCCAGCAACAGACGCGCTCGGTTTTCGATCGAGCCACCGTAGGCATCGGTACGCTGGTTGGCGCCGTCCTTGATGAATTGATCGAGCAAGTAGCCGTTTGCACCGTGAATTTCCACGCCGTCGAAGCCGGCCGCAATGGCGTTTGCTGCCGCTTGGCGGAAATCGTTGACGATGCCGGGCAACTCGTCGAGTTCGAGCGCGCGTGGCTCGGACACGTCGGCAAAGCTGTTATTGACGAAGGTCTTGGTCTGGGCACGGATGGCCGACGGTGCTACTGGCGCGGCACCGCCCGGTTGCAGGTCTACATGGGAGACCCGGCCAACGTGCCACAGCTGCACAAAAATCTTGCCGCTCTTGGCATGCACGGCGTCGGTGACCCGGCGCCAGCCGTCGATCTGCGCCTGGGTGTAAAGACCGGGTGTGTCCTGGTAGCCCTGGGCCTGCGCCGAAATCTGGGTGGCCTCGGTAATCAGCAGCCCGGCTGAAGCGCGCTGGCTGTAGTAAGTGGGGGCGAACTCGCTGGGCACCAGTCCAGTGCCAGCGCGATTGCGTGTCAGTGGCGCGAGCACGATGCGGTTGGCGAGGGTCAGCGAGCCAAGGGTATAGGCGGTAAACAGATTCTGATCGGTCATGTGAGGTTTCTTCTGTGGCTGTGGCTGGAGATGGATTAGGTTCGCCTTTATGATGGTGATCGTAATCTAAGCTGTCAATTATTTTGATTTCGACCAACATCTATGTACTATGGCGTAGGGTTTTTGAGCAGAATCGAGGTATCGCAGGTGAAAGTGACCAAAGCGCAGGCGCAGGCAAATCGCGAGCGCATCGTCGAGACGGCCTCCGTGTTGTTTCGTGAGCGAGGGTTCGACGGCGTAGGTTTGGTGGATCTGATGGGCGCTGCGGGGTTCACCCATGGAGGTTTTTACAAGCATTTCGGCTCAAAGGCCGATTTGATGGCCGAGGCTGCTGCCTGCAGTTTTTCCCGTTCGCTGGCCGGCACCGAAGCGCTTGATATTCAGACGTTCATCGATATCTACGTGTCGAAGGATCACCGTGACCGGCGTGGCGAGGGCTGCACCATGGCGGCCCTGTGTGGAGACGCGGCGCGTCAGTCAGATGAGCTGAAGCGTGCCTTCGCCGAAGGCATAGACCGCATGCTGCAAGCGCTGGTGCAAAAGTATCCAACCGTCGAAGGCGCTGCGCCGGGCGAGACGAGAGCGAAGATGATCGACGTACTGGCTCATGCTGTCGGCGCGATTGTGTTGTCGCGAGCGTGTCCGGATGATTCGCCGCTCGCCGATGAAATAATCGAGGTTTGCCACGCCCGGGTATCGGCTTCCTTGCCGTTATCGCCAGGCAGCGAGCAGTAGGCCGGGAGACCTCAGGCGCGTCTTCAGATAGCCGTGGTCAGGTAACCGCCATCCACCGGCAGCACCACACCGGTCACAAATGACGCCGCATCCGAAGCCAGAAAGGCAATCACCTTAGCGACCTCTTCGGCACTGCCGAAGCGCTTCATGGGCGTGCGAGACAGCAAGCGGTCGATCCTCGGTTGATCATCGATTTTCGCCAGCAGGGGTGTGGTAATCCATCCCGGCGCCACGGCATTGACGCGAATGTTGTCAGGGGCGTAAGCCTCCGCCAGGGATTTTGTGATCTGGACAACCGCCCCTTTGGCTGCCGAGTAAGCCACCAGTTTCCCCCCGCCGAAGTAGGAGAACATCGACGCGATGTTGATGATCGACCCACCTTGCCTGGCCAGCAGCGGATGCGCCAGGTTGATGAGGCGGTAAACGGCATTGAGTTGAACCGACAACACCTGGTTGAAGGCCTCCCATTCCATCTCCTTTTCGCCCAGGGTGCCTCCCGCGGCCGGTACCAGAATATCCAGGCGGTCCAGGCTTTGGATCACGCCTTTGAGCGCATCATCGTCGGTGACGTTAACCTCGCGAAGATCGAGCTCAACTCCCTCGGCGACGATTGTCGCGTCGGCGCCCAAGCCGATCGCCACGACCCTGGCGCCATGCCGGGCCAGGTACTCGGCGGCCGCCTGGCCAATCCCGGACGTCCCGCCGCTGACGAGCGCGACCTTGCCTTCAAACAGAGTGCTGCTGAACATAGTCATCGTTACCCCATGGAGTCAGTTAAACGTTGTATTCAAGGCACAGGCTTACAGACCCAGTACCGAACCCACATCCAGCACCACCAGCAGGCCAACCACGAAGCCGTTGTTGCTCAATTGCGTCGCACCCGGGTTGTAGAAGTTGTCCGGATTGATGATGTACTGGATGCTCGGTTCGATCGCCAGGTGGCGGGTCAAGGCAAAATGGCCGTTGGCTTCCACGGCGTAGACATTGCGCTCACCCAATTCAGGATCGCCGCCGGCCGCCGTGCGCAGGCGTTGTTGGAACTGCAACTGATGGTCGTTGACTTGCAGGTAGCTGGCTTTGAGATTGAGCTTGTCCTGCGCCCGATCAAAGGGGGCAAGGTAGGTCAGCCCGGCTTCGGCGAAATGGCTGAAGGGTTGTTTATCGTCAGCCGCCGCCGACAGCGAGCCGAATACCTGAACGCCTTGCTGCCCGCCGCGCCATAGCGTCTGGCGGAACTTGAAGAAGCCGCCGGCCGTGCCGTGGTCGCTGGCACCCGTCAATGGGTCGACCTGATTGGACGAGTTGAAGTACGCATTCAGTTCGTACTGGGTGGTGTCATCGCCCGGCTTGCTGCCAATGCCCAGCAGAAAGCTGGTGCCACTCGCGTCGTCAGTGCTGAAGTCCAGGCCTTTGCGCTTTTTCAGGTAATCCACCGGGTTGGATTCGAACGCACCCGCGTGCACGTAAAAACGCGGGTTCACTTGATACTTCAGGTAGCCACCCCAGGCGCCGAACGGCGGCGGCAACATGCCACTTGAAGCGTCCAGGATCGGGTCGGTGCAGGTGACGCCCGTTTCGCAGTTATAGATGTAGAAGTACCGTCGGCCATTGGTCCGTCCGACGTGCAGGTCGAGCTGACCGTCGAGCCATTTTTGCTCGTAGGTCAACACGCTTAACTGATTGCTGGCGATGTCATTGTGCAAGGGCGCACCGCCAAAATAGCTGCCGACGGCACCTTGCCATTTGTTCCCGGTCGGTTGGCCGGTACCGTTATCGAGGATAAAGACGGTTTGTTCGAAATGCAGGGCTGCGCCGTCCAGGCCACTGAGCGTGGCGAGGTTAACGTCTGCGCCGATGTACAGGTCACCGCTGTTGCCGAAGCTGTAGGGGCGCGGGCCGGTGTCGAGGTTTTTCATCGACAGGCTGGTGAATTGCACATGGGGCTGGATGCCATAGTCGGCCAAATGCTCGCCCAGGCCGGCCAGTGGACCTTCTCGGTCCAGTGCCCAGGCTTGGGGGTAGGTAAACACCAGGAACAAAAACGCGCACAAACGAAGAGTAGGGTGCATGGTCTGGGACTCATTTTATTGTTGTTGTGATGAGCAAATGGAGCAGCGTGGTGATCTCGGATCACGCACGCTGTGTGCAGGCTTGCATTGATCGGCGTTGCAGCACGCCAGGCGCAGTTTCCTTGAGCAGCAGGGACAGCCCTGCTGCCAGCAAGGCGCCGCCGCAGGAGATCCACATCACAATCGACAACCCGAACTGATCGGCAGCGAACCCGGCAACGGTCGGCGCCACGAACCCTCCTACCAGTTCGCCAACGCCCATGATCATGCCCAGCGCCGTGGCCATGACTTCACGCGGGACGGTTTCAGCCGGAATGGTGGACATGAACAGCGTGAAGCAGCCAAGCCCGGTGAAGGTGAGCACCATCAGCACGCCGAGTATCATCGGCGACGGCGCAAATAGCAGGGCTATCGGGCAGCAGGCCGCAATCAGCGAGAACAGCACCAGCGTCGGACGGCGGCCGATACGGTCGGAGATGCTGGGCACCACAAATCCCCACACAACCCATGCCGCACCCAGGCAACTCATGATCGTGCCCATGCTCGGCGCGCTGTAACCGCGGACACTGACCAGAAACGTCGGGGTAAAGGAGATCAGGATCACGAACCAGGTCAGAAACACGCAACTGATCAATGTGCATAGCACGATGTTGCGGCTTTTAAGCAGTGCCAGTCGCTGCCCGGTGAGCTTGACGTTACTCACCGGCGCCTGGCGAGGTTCATCCTGGCGCACATAACGCCAGATGAGCCATGCGATCAGCAGTCCTGGCAGCAGCGACACAATGAACGCATGTCGCCAGCCATAAGCCTCGGCCAGGGCTATCAACACCGGAGGGCCGATCACCGCGCCCAACAGGCCCGCTGCCGAGCCTTGCAGCAAGCCCATGTTCAGGCCCCGGCGATGCGGCGATGACGCCTCCACCATCATCGATTGAGACAACGGCAGGATTGGGCCCTCGGCCAACCCCATGATGGCGCGAAACAGCAACAGGCTAAGGAATCCCGCGACCAGCCCCGAGAGGGCCGAGCACAGCGAGAAGAGGATGACCGCCGCGATCAGCAGCGGCTTGCGCACCCCCCGGCGATCTGACCACGCGCCGACCAGCGTGCCGGAAATCGCCCAGGCCAAGGCCAGCACCGAAGACAACATGCCGAGGTGACTGTTGCTCAGATGCAGCTCTTCAGCCATGAACGGAAACAGGAACGACAGCGCTAGACGATCGAAAAACACAAAACCAAACGTCAGGAACAACACGCAGAGCAGGACATTTTCATAACTGGCTTTATTATTTTTGTGAGCCATGACGGTTCTCCGCAGCACGGGGTTTAACGGAATAGACGGTCCACTGCATCAGCGCCCAGGCCGACCTTTTCGTAATGTTCACGGCACAGGGCGATGTAGGAGTGCACGTCGAAGTAGCCGGTGGATTCGCCGTGCTCGTCGAGCCAGATCAGCGGCCCCTTGACGATGAAGAACACGCGCATGGGTTCCTCGTGTTCATAGGCCACCAAGGTGTGACCCTCGCCGGGCGTCTCATAAACGAAATCACCGGCGGTGGCGGTCCAGTCGTGCTCCAGGTAGCCCCACTTGCCCGACAGGGTGTAGGCGAACACTTCGTGCGGGTGGTAGTGGCGATTGACCAGGCCGGCATGGCTGGACATCAAGATGTCGCACCAGCGGTTTTCGCTGGGGGAGATCCACAGAGGGCGTGAAGAAACCGTCTCGGTGAAGGGCACGTAGAGCCGCAGATCATCACTGGCGGCATTCGGCAGGTAAACCTCAGGCTTGGCATCGGGCTTGAAGCAGTTCGCGATGGGCTGCAGGTCTTTCCAAAATTCGTTGCGGGCTAATTCGGGCATGTTGGGCCTCTGATTGTTGGAATACAGGGGCCACTCTAGGGAGAACGGGGCGCTGCGGTTTGATCGAAACTGACGTCATTGTTGTCTGCATCGGACAGATATTTTCAGTTCATCGGTTGCCGTGGTTTTGTATCGGCTACCGATTGACAGCGTGCCTGGGTGGGCGGTTAATGGGGCGCTGCAGGCCCCGTAATCCGCCTTGTGTGGGGCCGAGCAGTCAATAAAAACGAGAATAAAAAATGACCCGAACCGTCGCCTTGCTTGATACCCAGCGTGCCAGTACCGATGACCTTCCGCTGGATCAGCGCGTGGCATTCTGGGAACAGTACAACGCATCGACGCTGGTCGGCCTGAAGTGCTCTTCCTTCAGCGAAACCGGGTTCAGCGCGCGGGAGGACAATCTGAGTCTGGACCGGCTGCGGGTCGCCCATATTGCCGGTACCCAACACGTCATCGAGCGTGATGGTTCAATGATTCGCACCGTGCCCAAAGAGTCGGTGTTCGTATCGCTGGTCATGGGCAGTGCGTCGTTTTTCTTTCAGAACGGCAACTGCCATCTGCTGGAACCGGGCGAGATGATGGTGTATCGCACCGACAAGCCCTACCTGTTCGGCTTCTCCGCTTCGATGCACAAGTTTATCTTCGATATCCCCCAGGACGTGTTTGCCTCCCGCTGTCTGCGCCGTTTTGATCACGCCGTGAAGATCAGCGCACACACCGGCACACAGCGTTTACTGCTAAGGACATTGAGTGAGCGCACCGGCGGTTTTTTCGAGCAGCCGCTCAGCCAAGGGGCGGACAACTATCAAGAGGATGCTCTTGAGCTGCTGGGGACTATTATTGCGGGTCAGATGGGTAACCGTCGGATCAACGCGCTCAGTGCGTCCTACCTGTTGGCCGCCAAGCAATGCATCCTGGAGCAACTGTCCGACCCTGCATTGAGTTGTGAACGGGTGGCTCATCAAACCGGCGTCTCCACACGCCACCTGGCCAGGCTATTTGCCCTGGAAGACACACAACCCCATCGTTTTATTCTGGAAAAGCGCTTACAGGGAGCGCTCCGTCTGCTGAGCCAGGCGGACAGTCGCGGGCTGGACATTGCCGAAGTTGCCTATCGCCAAGGGTTTACCAGCCAGGCGCATTTCGCCAGGGCCTTCAAGGCGTACTATGGGCGCACCGCAAGCGACGTGCGCGCATCGTCGGTCGGCGTATAGCGTCCGCGCGCCAGGGCGCGCCTGCTCATTGGATTGTTTCATTCATTGAGGAAGGTCAGCGCTCCGGGTACAAGCTCGTGGTGGTACTGGAAAAAAACGCCGCCGTCACGCGTTCACATCGACGATGGTGCGCCCCTGAATTTTTCCTGCGAGTACGCGGCTGGCGATGTCGGGAACGTCGGCGAGGCCAACCACCTTCGAGGTTCGGGCAAGCTTGTCCAGATCCAAGTCACTGGCAAGGCGCGACCAAGCCTGCAGCCGTATCTGCTGAGGCGCATTGACCGAATCAATACCAGCAAGGGTGATGTTGCGCAGGATGAAGGGGAGCACAGAGGCGGGCAGATCCGCGCCTTGTGCAAGTCCGAAGGCTGCGACCACGCCACGATATCGGATGTGTGCCAGCACGTTAGCCAACGTATGGCTACCGACCGAGTCAATGGCGCCCGCCCAGCGCTCTTCGGAAATCGGTGCGCCCGGTGCGGACAAGGTGTGGCGGTCGATGATTTCGTTCGCGCCAAGTGCGCGCAGGTAATCGGCCTCATCAAGCCGCCCGGTCGATGCGATCACCCGATAGCCAAGTTTGGACAGCAGGGCAATCGCTACCGATCCTGAGCCGCCATTGGCTCCGGTCACCAGGATGTCGCCATGCGCGGGGGTCAGACCGCCATGTTCCAGCGCCAGCACGGACAGCATGGCGGTGTACCCCGCGGTGCCGATTGCCATGGCATCCCGGGCCGAAAAGGCTGCCGGAATCTTGACCAGCCAGTCACCGCTCACGCGCGCTCTTTGGGCGAAGCCGCCGTGGTGAGTCTGGCTGAGACCCCAGCCGTTGGCCAGCACACGGTCTCCGGCCACGATGCCGGGATAGGTCGACGACTCTACGACACCGGCAAAGTCGATCCCCGGAATCAGCGGAAACTTGCGAATGATCGGTGACCGGCCACTGAGCGCCATCGCGTCCTTGTAGTTAACCGTTGAGTATTCGACCGCGACGGTGACGTCGCCCGGCATCAAATCCTCGTCCTCAAAGTCGACCAAGCGGGTGGAAATGGTGTCGTCGGTCTTGCTGGCGAGCAGTGCCTTGAATGTCATCGTCTTCTCCTGGTGAGGTGACCACGTCTTTGCGCGTCCCGGCGACGTTTTACTGGACCATGGCCGCGAACATCGAATGATGTCGATCATAATCTTCGTCGTCAAGATCTTTGATTGCGATTGACATCAATGAAGCGTGTAGGCTTCACTGATGGTATCTCTACAGAGATCTTGAAGATGAAGGTCACCCACGCGCAGGGGACCACTATCGAGGTGATTCGCAGGTTGCTGGCGGGTGCTGTCGAGGCTGGCATGCGTCCAGTCGATCACGACAACATGGCCGATTGAGTTGACGGAGCACAGCATGAAGTACACATCATTTGGAAGAACCGGTTTGCAGGTTTCACAGGTGGCACTCGGCACGGGCAACTTCGGCACAGGCTGGGGTTATGGCGCCGATCCCGACGCCAGCAAAGCGGTGTTCAACGCTTATGCCGAAGCCGGCGGCAACTTCATCGATTCGGCGGACGTCTACCAATTCGGGCAATCCGAAGAACTGCTCGGTACCTTGCTGGAAGGGCGGCGTGAGGATTTTGTGCTCGCCACCAAGTTCAGCAATGGCGCAGCGCAGAATGCCAACCGACTGGTCACCGGCAACAGCCGTAAGGCCATGGTGGCGTCCGTGGAGGCGAGCCTGAAACGGCTCAAAACCGATCGGATTGATATTTACTGGGCGCATCACCCGGATGGCATCACGCCCCTTGAGGAAATCGTCCGAGGCTTCGAGGACCTGGCGCGTGCCGGCAAGATCCTGTACGCGGGCCTGTCGAACTTCCCCGCCTGGCGTCTCGCCCGCGCGGTCACGCTGGCCGAATTTTCCCATGTCGTTCCGATTGCGGCTGCGCAGTTCGAACATAGCTTGGTACATCGCGAGCCCGAGGCCGATTTGTTCAAGGCATCGCATGCGCTCGGTCTCGGCATCGTGACGTGGTCGCCCCTGGGCGGCGGTATGTTGACCGGAAAGTACCGGCAAGGTGAAAAGGGGCGTGCTGAAGGGTTCGCAGGCCGGGTGTTCCAGCCGGAGAACTCGGCACAGCGCACGCAGACGCTGGACGCGGTAGTCGCTATAGCGGGCGAACACGGCGTCAGCCCGGGCCAGGTTGCCATTGCTTGGGCAGGCACGCATGGTGCGGTTCCCATCATCGGCCCGCGCTCACTTGGCCAACTTACCGATAACCTTGGAGCGCTGACACTGCAGCTCTCAGCGGAGCAAATCGGCCGACTTGATACCGTGAGTGACCTGGTGGCGTCGACAGTCGCCAGGGTACCCGTTGCTTGGGCTGACGGCGCTCCAGAGCGTGTCATTGCCTGAGCTGCCGCTAACCCTGTCTGTGCACGCGCGGTCGTAGTTTGGCGTTGGGTACGCTGTCACGTTATCCCGTCGATCAAAATATGTGGTTGTCCGCGACTGCACTGCTCAATCCGCGCCTCAACCTGGTACACCTCGCGCAGCATGCGTTCGGTGATCACCTCATGACTCGCGCCGCTGCCCTGTGCGGTGCCGTGTGCAATCACCAATACCTGGTCGGCAAAGCGCAACGCCTGGTTCAGGTCATGCAGGGCAATAAACACGATGACCTGCTGTTTGCGGGCCAGTGCGCCCATGAAGTTCAAGACCTGCACCTGACGATGCATATCGAGGGCGCTGGTGGGCTCGTCCATCAGCAGGATTTCCGGCTCGCGCACCAAGGTCTGGGCGATGGACACCAGTTGCTGCTGGCCGCCGCTGAGTTCGCCGAGGTTGCGAAAGGACAAGTCGCTGATGCCAAGGGCCTCGAGCATTTCGTCCACCAGGTTCAACTCGTCATCGTGGACGGCCCATTGCGGCGACAGTTGCTTGCGGGCCAGGAGCACCGATTCGTAGACCGTCAACCGCGCACTGGCATTCAAGCCCTGGGGCATATAGCAGATGCCCTGCCGGCCCTTTTTCGAGTCCTGCAGGATCACCTGCCCAGGCCCGTCGATCAGCCCGGCCATGCGTTTGAACAGGGTGGACTTGCCCGCCGCATTGGGCCCCACTACCGCGACCACCTGGCCGCCGGTGAACGCGGCCGTGGTAACGCCACGGATGATCGTGCGCTGGCCATAACGGGCACCCAGGTCCTGCAGTTGAATCTTCACCATGAGTTTTTCTTCCCGCTGAGGATCAGAGATATGAAGAACGGCACGCCGATCAGCGAAGTGACCACCCCGATCGGGAAGATCGCGCCCGGGATCAGGGTTTTGCTCACCACTGAACTGGCGGACAGAATCAGTGCGCCGGTCAGCAGCGAGGCCGGCAGGAAGAAGCGCTGGTCCTCGCCGATCAACATTCGCGCAATATGCGGGCCGACCAGCCCGATAAAGCCGATGGTGCCAACAAAGGCCACGGGGAACGAGGCAAGCAGGCTGACCATGATCAGCGTCTGAAAGCGTAGGCTGCGCACGTTGATGCCGAAACTGGCGGCCTTGTCGTCGCCCAATCGCAGTGCGGTCAGGGCCCAGGCGCGTTTGGCAAAGATCGGCAGGGTGATCACGATCACCAGGCAGATCACCCCGAGTTTGGGCCAGGTGGCTTTGGTCAGGCTGCCCATGGTCCAGAACACCACGGCCGCCACGGCTTGCTCGGTGGCGAAAAACTGCACCAGGGCCAACAACGCGTTAAACGTGAACACCAGGGCGATACCCAGCAGCACGATGGTTTCCGCGGTGACCCCGCGACGCATGCTCAGGAAGTGAATCAGCAGCGCCGAAAGCATGGCCATGATGAACGCGTTGACCGGCACCATGTACTGCGCCGCCAACGGAAACAGCGCCACACCAAACGCCAGCCCCATGGCCGCACCAAAACTGGCGGCGGCGGAAATGCCCAGGGTGAAGGGGCTGGCCAGCGGGTTGTTGAGGATGGTCTGCATCTGCGCTCCGGCCAGGGACAATGCCGCACCCACGGCAACCGCCATCAGGGCGATGGGCAGGCGGATGTCCCACATCACCACGCGAATCTGCGCCGGCGCACTGTCCGGCGCAAAGAGTGCACCGAGTACTTCATTGAAGCTGTAGCGCGCCGGCCCCAGGGCCAGGTCAAGCAGCACGCTGCACAACAGCAGCTGGGTCAGGCCCGCGAGGATCAGGCGTTTGCGCAGCACCAGGCGCCGGTAGGTGTCGCGTTGAATCACCGCGCTCATGGTTTGAGGCTCACGAAGTAACCCGGCTCATAGGGCACTGGCAGGAATCGTTCGTGCAATTCGCGGAACGAGGCTTCAGGGTCCAGGTCGGTAAACAGTGTCGGATGAAACCATTTGGCCAACTGCTGGATGGCCACGAACTGATACGGGCTGTTGTAGAACTGGTGCCAGATCGCGTGGAACGCCTGGTCATCCTGTGCCTTGATCCCGGCATAGGCCGGGCGCCGGGTGTACCAGGCCAGTTTGCGCCGGGCTTGCGCCATGTCGGCACCGGGGCCCACACCGACCCAATGGCCACCGGGGGCAAAGGCTTCCCAGTTGGCACTGGTGACCACCACCTGTTCCGGATTGGCGACCACCACCTGCTCGGGGTTCAGCTGGCCGAAGGTGCTGGGGATGACGTTTCTGGCGATATTGTTGCCACCGGCCATATCGACGAACAGACCAAAGTTTTCATTGCCGAAACTCAGGCAGCAATCGTCGGTGTAGCCACCGATACGTTCGATGAACACGTTGGGGCGCTTAGGCTGTTGCGCGTTGATCACGTCGGTGACGCGGCGGATCTGCTGGTTGCGAAAGTCGATAAATGCTTCGGCACGCGCTTCTTTGCCGAACAACTGGCCGAACAGGCGCATGGTCGGTTCGGTGTTCTGCATCGGGTGGTTGCGAAAGTCGACGTACACCACCGGAATCCCCAAGGCGTCGAGCTTTTCGATATACCGGGCATCCTCGGTGGCGTGTTGGGCCTCGATATTGAGGATGATCACGTCCGGGCGCTGGGAGATGGCCTGCTCGATATCGAAGGTGCCGTCTTCAAAGCCGCCAAAGGTGGGGATTTTGGCGATGGCGGGAAATTTACGCAGGTAAGCGCCATAGGTGTCCGGGTCGGACTGGATCAGGTCCTTGCGCCAGCCGACGATTCGCTCTATGGGGTTTTGCGTATCCAGCGCGGCAACCAGGTACAACTGACGACCTTCCCCCAGAATGACCCGCCGGACCGGCAGGTGCACCTTGACCTGGCGCCCGAGCAAATCGGTGACGGTGCTGCGCGTTGCCTGCGGCTCGGCCGCCGTTGACGGCAGTGCCCATCCCAACAAACCCGCAAATAGCAGCCCGGCGAAGGCGTGGCTGCGTCGAACAATGGTAACCATGGTTAAAGCCTTTGCAGTGGTCGAGCCGGGTGGCGGTGCAGATAGCCGTGCCGGGCCGAAGGTTTCAGAAATCGACCGTGGTCGACAGTAGAAGGGTGCGTGGCGAGCCTTGAGAGAACGCACCATAGGAGGCGACGCCCGACCAATATTCACGGTCGAACACGTTCTGTACCGTGGCGCGGAAGGTCGTCGGCCGCTGGGCGATGCGCGTGCTGTAGCGCACGCCCATATCGAAGCGGGTCCAGGGGGCCAACTGCTGGGTATTGGCCTGGTTCACGTATTGGCTGGCGGTGTACAACGCGCCGCTGGTCAACGTCAGCCCCTCGACCCAAGGCACGTCCCACTCGGCCCAGAGGTTGGCTTGCACCTTGGGCACCCCCACCGGGGTGTTGCCCCGGTTGGCGGCTACTCCGCTTTTGGTCAGCTGTGCATCCAGCAACGTCACGCCGCCGAGCAGGCGTGTGCCTCGGCCGGCCTCACCGGATACGTTCAACTCCAGGCCCCGGTTGCGCTGTTCGCCTTGTACCGCAAAGGTGGTGCCTGACAGCTCGCCGCTGGGTTTGGTGATCTGGAACAGCGCGAGTGTGGACATGACCGTGCCGTAGTCGAGCTTGACCCCGACCTCATGCTGGCGTGAAACGTAGGGGGCAAAGACCTGGCCTGCGTTCGAGGCCGTGGCGGGGGCGATATCGCCTTTGCTCAAGCCTTCCAGGTAGTTGTAGTAGAGCGATACATGCTCCCACGGCCTGACAACTGCCCCGAACAACGGCGTGGTCTTGCCGTCGTCGTAAGCCGTCGTCACCGCGCCTGCCGCGTTGTAGTTGTTGGAGCGGATGGTCTGTCTGCGCAGGCCGGCAGTCACCTGCAGGCGCTGATCGAGCATCGACAAAGTGTCGGCAACCGCGACGCCGGATAATTCGGTCGCCGAGACTTTTGGCGTGGCAGGCGTTGCAATGTCTACCTCGGGCCGTGAGATAGGGTGGTAAATGTTCGACAGGATCGGCGGGCCTGAGAGGATGCCGCGCGACAACTCATCGCGATAACGCGTGACTTGCAGCGTGGTGCTGTGGCTGATCGGCCCGGTGTCGAAACGCAGGCGGGCACCGGTGTCGACCGTGTAGCGCCGGACCTTGAATTTGTAGTAGCCGGGAATCGACGAGGTGTCGCCGGCGGTGTTGATGATGGTCGGGGTCTGGTCGGACAGGCGTGCCACGTTCGACTGCCCACCGCCGGCATGGGCAAACAGGGTCAGTGCGTCGCTCACGTCATACTCGCCACCCAGCAAGGCCGATTCGTCGCGGGTCTTGGACCAGCCCCAATCCTGGCTGACGTTGGTTCGCCCGTTGGCGGCGTGGGGAATCGGCACCTCGGAAGCGATCAGGAAGGGCCGTGACGCGGCGTCAAATTGCTCTTGCTGGGCGATCAGGTCCAGGCTGGTGCGCAGTCGATCGCCCTGGTAATCCAGGGCGATGGCACTGACTCCGACATCCCGCGATTGCTTGTCGATGACGGTGTCACCCTGCTGCACACGGCCGTTGACGCGCACGCCGAATTGACGGTCTTGGCCAAACCGCCGACTCAGGTCGATGTGGGTGCCCAGTTGCAGGTCCTGGGCATAGGTGGCAGTGACGCGGGTCAGGTCCTCGTCCAGGGAGCGCTTGGGGACCACGTTGATCACGCCGCCGACGGCGCTGTTGGGGGACATGCCGTAGAGGAGGGCGCCGGGGCCTTTGACCACTTCGATGCGTTCGGCGTAGTCGGTGAATACCCGGTAATTGGAGGCCACGCCGTACACCCCGTCGAACGCGAGTTCCCCGAGGTTGCCTTCGCCCACCGGAAAACCACGGATAAAGAATGAATCGACGATACCCCCCGTCTGGCCGGTGGAGCGGACCGAGGAGTCGCGCTCCAGCACGTCGCCCACGGTTGTCGCCTGCTGGTCCTTGATCAATGACGCGGTATAGGTGCTGATGCTGAAGGGCGCGTCCATCACATCCGTATTACCGAGCAGGCCGAGACGCCCGCCCTCGGCCACCTGGCCGCCCGGGTACACCGGCGGCAGGCTATCGGTATGTTGTTGCGCCGCCTCCACGGTGGTGGCCGACAACGTGACCCTGCGCAGGACCAGGGTGTAGCTGCCATCGCTGCGCAACACCATCTCCAGGCCGCTGCCTGCGAGCAAACGCGTGACGGCCTCCTGCGTGGAGAAGGTCCCGCTCAGTTCGGGACTGATCAGCCCCTCGGTGATCGACGGCTGGAACGACAGGGCAATGCCGGCGTCCACGGCAAAGCTTGAGAGCGTAGCGCCGAGCGGGCCGGGGGCAATGTGGTAGGTCTGCACAGCGACCGCGTTCAATTGGGCCGGTTCCCCCGCCAATGCCGGCGCGCGCACAGCACTGGCCAGCAGCAGGCTGAGCACGACGCCGTGCACCATCGGTTTGAACGGACGAGCCGGACGCAGGGGCCGTGCTACGAGCATGAAAGGATGACCCAATGGACGAGAGGAAAAGGCTGTTCATGTGTTTGCCAGTCGAGATCGAAAAAAGTATCACCCTGGCCACGGTTTATTTTTGCGTGAGCTCAGGCGGGCGACAGGGTGACCCAATAACCGCGCAAATGACTGTTCGCCAGCACGGGGTAGGTGTGCACCAGCATGCTTAAGGTGCGATCGGTATCACTGATCGGAAAGGCCCCGGAAATGCGCAGGTCGGCGATGGCGGGATCACAGCGCAGGAAACCTCGGCGGTAGCGCGTCAGTTCCGCGACGAAATCCGCCAGGCGCATCTTGTCGGCCATCAACATGCCTTGGGTCCATGAACCGATGTAGCGATCGGTCGGCGCCAGGTCACCAAAGGTCTGTGAGGAGAAGTCGGTGCGTTGCCCGGCGTTGACGATCAGCGGCGGGGTCTGGCGGTTATCGGCCAATATCACGCTCACCGCGCCGTCGATTACCGCGAGGTGCGTGCGTGGGCTCACTTCACGTACGGTAAAGCGTGTGCCCAGCGCCTGCATGCGCCCCTGGCGGGTGCTGATCAGGAAAGGGCGGGGCAGAGGGGCTGTGTCCACGGCCGTCTGCACCAGGATTTCGCCTTCGCGCAGGTGAATAAGCCGTTGGCGCTCGTCGAATACGACGTCGATGGCAGTATCGGTATTCAGGGTGATGCGCGAGCCATCGGCCAGGGTCAGTTCGCGGCGCTGGCCAACGTCGGTACGGTAGTCCGCTGACCATTGCTGCGATTGCGCCAGCTTCCAGCTTCCCCAACCCACGGGCATCACCGCCAGCAGGATCGCCAGCTTGCCCAGCGCTGCACGACGTTCCGGGCTGTTTGGTCGGTCCAGGGCCGACATTGCCAGGGACGACGGCAGGCCGCCGAACTTGCTCTGCAGCAATTGTGCACGCGACCAGGCGCGATCCCGCTCCGGGCTGCTGACCTTCCAGCGCTCCCATTCGGCGCGTTCGTGGTCGCTCAGTTCGCGTTCGCTCAAGCGCATCAGCCAGTCGGCGGCTTCTTCGAGTACCTGCGGGTCCAGCGGCGGTTCCTTGCGCAGACCGAGCATTCACTCCACCAGCATCAGGCACTGTACGAAGGCCTGCTTCATGTAACGTTTGATGGTGATCAGCGATACACCCAGCTGCTCGGCGATGTCGTCGTACTTGAGGCCGTTGATCTGCGACAGCAGGAAGGCGCGCTTGACCAGCGGCGCCAGGGTATCGAGCATGGCGTCGATTTCGTGCAGGGTTTCCAGCACCATGAAGTGCGCTTCGGGCGACGGCGCTTCGTGGGCAGGCACGTTCGCCAGTGCATCCAGGTAGGCGCGTTCCAGCGCCTTGCGCTGGTACCAGTTGACCAGAATGCCCTTGGCCACGCAGCTCAAGTACGCCCGTGGCTGGTCGATCACCGTGACTTGTGAGGCCAGGATCCGGGTGAAGGTGTCCTGGGCCAGATCCGCCGCATCCATGGCGTTACCCAGTTTTCTCTTCAGCGTGGCATACAGCCAGCCGTGATGCCCGCTGTACAGGGCCTCGATGGCGCGCAGGTGATTGAGGTGATTCGCGGAAGAGGTTTCGCTCATGGCGGCAGATTTGTTTGTAATTGAGAAGTATTCCCAATGCTAGTTGACAAACCGACGTGAGCGCAAGCGCGATCATGTCCGGTGATCAGGCGTGTGACATGCGTATCGAGGCGTTAATCAGCGATTGGGCGGCGCGGACACCGACCAGTACCGCAACGCGACCATGGGAATCAGCGCCACTGCATAGGCCAGGCACACGAAAAGATAGGTGTATTGCAGGCCGTAGACCTGGCTCAGCAAGCCACCAATGGAGATGCCGGCAATCGAGGCGAACTGCGCGGTACTTTGGGCAATCCCCAGTACGTAGCCTTGTCGCGAGCTGTCGGCGGTTTTCGAGACCAATGCCATCAGTACGGGGGTGGTCGCTCCCAGCAGGACCCCCCAAATGAAGTAGGCGACGATAAATACCACGGGGCTGCGCGTTACGCCCGCCACGGCAGTCAAGGCGATGCAACCCACGACGATATACGTGATGCGTTGCAGGGTTTCTGCCTGGGAACGATGCTCGAAGTAGCGCGACCATGCCGTTGCCGACAGGATAAAACCCAGCGCCAGCAACCCGTAGCACAGGCCGACGACGGAGTTGCTGACCTTGAACGTCGAGCTTACGTACAGCGAGAACGATGTCTGCGGCAGCATGCGCGCCAGCAGCAGGATCCCCATGACGCACAGCAGTGACAGCAGGGGAGAGCTGCGCCATACGCTGTCGGTGCCTGCGGCCGGCGTGCGGGTGGCCACCGTCGGTTGCTTGGGTACAGGGGGCACATCCGGCAATGTCACGGCGGCGATGACGGTACAGAGTGCGCAGAGCATCGAGGCGACGATGTTGATCCAGAAAAACGTCGCGTAATCGAGGATCAGGCCGCCAACAACCGCACCCAGCAGTGAGCCGACATTGGTCGATATCTGCAGGATCGCAAATAGCCGCGCTCGTCGCGACGGCGCTTCGATACTCACCCCGTAAGCCTGCGCCGGGGCGATATAGCCGGCAAAGGCGCCCTGCAGGAAACGCAGCACTAGGATGACCCAGATGTCGCTGAAAAACGCCAGCCCGAGCTGGGTCAGGGACAACCCCGCGAGTGCGCGGATCATCATCAATTTGTGCCCGTAGCGATCGCCGATACGGCCCCAGAATGCACTGGTCAGCATGATGCCCAGCATCGGCCCGACGTACACGGCGATGCTGGCGAAGCTGAAGACCGACTCCGAGGAGGCCAGCCCGCGCAGGTGCACGGGCCAGAACGCCCCGCTCATTTCCATCGCGCCCATGGAGACCAGTTGGATCGCGAACAGAAGATAAATGAGGATTCTCACACGCGAACCCTGGATGGCACCTGCTTGGGACATGAGTACTCCTTGGTCAGCCACAGGGCCATTTCATGCAAGTGTGGGAGGAACGCGGCGTCCAGTACAACCCTGCGCACCGTGCAAAAAAATTAAACGGGAGGGTGATACTTTTTCGCACGTCGACTGGCATTAGGAGTGATTCCCATTTTCTCTCGTTGAAAGGATCCTCTCGTCATGCCTGTTGCCAGTCGGCCCTGCGGTGAACGCGCGTTAACACTTGCCATTCGAACGGCCCTGTTGAATTTCGTCATGGTCGCAGCGGGCGCCAATGCCTGGGCTGAGACACCAACGCCTGCCGTCACGGATGACAGCAAGCCCAGCCTGACCCTCGACACCACCAGGATCGACGGCCGCTACAACGGCCCGACGGCGCTGCCCGAGGTCCTTTCCGGTGGGCAGGTGGCGCGCGGCGCGCGGCTTGGAATGATGGGCAACAAAGACGTGATGGACACGCCGTTCAGCGTCACCAGCTACACCGCCAAAACCCTTGCCGACCTGCAAACCGTCACCGTAGCCGATGCCCTGGAACGCGACCCTTCGGTGCGCTCCACGGGGCAGACGGGCGGTATCGTCGATTCGTTTTTCATTCGCGGTTTTGCCATCGGCGAAGGCAACCTGGGTGAGCTGGCCTACGACGGTGTGTACGGCGTAGCCCCCAACTACCGGGCTTTTACCGAGTACGCCGAGCGTATCGAAGTGCTCAAGGGGCCGGGCGCCTTGATGTACGGCATCTCGCCCAACAGTGGCGTGGGTGGGGTGATCAATATCGTGCCCAAGCGGCCGTTGGAGGAAGACCTGACCCGGTTTACCGGCAGCTACGCGTCGGACTCCCAGGCGGGCGGGCACCTGGACATCAGTCGGCGTTTTGGTGCGGAAAACCAGTTCGGCGTGCGCTTTAACGGCAGCCTGCAGGGTGGCGACACGGCCGTGGACGACCAGCATCGCGACGTAGGGATCGGTGCGATTGCCCTGGATTACCGTGGCGAGCGGCTGCGCCTGAACCTCGACTACATCAGCCAGAAAGAAAGCTTCGAGGGCGCCTCACGCCCGTTCAGCATCGCACCGGGCGTTGACGTGCCATCCGCCCCCAATGGCCGCACCAGCCTGCCGCAAAAGTGGGGCTGGTCGGATACCAAGGAACAGTCCGCATTGCTCGGCGGTGAATATGACCTGAGCGACAACCTCACCGTGTTCGCCCATGCAGGCGGCGGCAAGTCGGATGTGAAACGCATGTCCGACCAGGTGCCGCGCATCCTCAATGATGCCGGTGACACCAGCAATGTGCCGGGCTATTACAAATTCAACGTCGACCGTTCTACCGCCGATGTGGGGATGCGTGGACTCTTCGCCACCGGCCCGGTCACCCATACCACTACGCTGATGGCGACCCGTTACCAGGATGAGCTGTCGCGGGGCATCAACAACGGCACGACAATCCTCTCCAATATCTACCACCCGGTGGACACGCCCAAGCAATACATCAACACGCCCAAGGTGCTGCGGATCTCGGAGTCGGAGTTGTCCGGCGTGGCCTTGACCGACACCTTGGGGATGCTCGACGACCGTCTCCAACTAAGCCTGGGTGTGCGCCGGCAGTTTATCGAGTCACGTAACTACAATGCCGCCGGCTCCGTCAGCTCGCGTTACAGCGCCAACGCCACCACGCCGTTGCTGGGTGTGGTGGTCAAGCCTTGGGAGGACGTCTCCCTTTACTACAACTACGTCGAAGGGCTGAGCAAGGGCGACGCGGCACCGGGCACGGCGAGCAACGCCGGGGAAACTTTTGCGCCGTATGAGTCCAAGCAGCACGAACTGGGGGTGAAGTATGAGCACGGCACCTTCATGACCACACTGGCGTTGTTTCAGATCGAGAAACCTGCCGGCGAACTGGGCGCCAATGGCGTGTATTCGGTACAGGCCGAACAGCGCAACCGTGGCCTGGAACTGAGCGTGTTCGGCGAAGTGGCCACCGGCACCCGCTTGATGGGCGGTGTGACCTTCCTCGATGGCGAGCTGACCAAATCGGCGACTGCCGCCAACCAGGGCAACAAGCCGGTCGGCGTACCCGATATCCAGGCCAATCTGTGGGCGGAATACGACACCCCGTGGCTGGACGGTTTTACCCTCACCGGCGGCGCGATCTACACCGACAGCCAATACGTCAACCAGGCCAACACTCAGCAACTCGATTCCTGGACCCGCATTGATGCCGGCGCGCGTTACGCCACCAAAATAGAAGGGCGGCCGACGACTTTCCGCGCCACGGTACAGAACGTGTTCGACCGTGAGTATTGGTCCGGCGTGGCCTCTTATAGTGCGTTTTCCCCGGGGTATCCACGCACCTTGCAACTATCGGCTACCGTCGATTTTTGACGGGCGCCGGTTTGGAGCAGTCATGCACCAGCAATAACCTTCAGGCTTGCTGGTCGCCCGATCGTCAATGACCCGAATTCGCCATTGCTCAAAGGTGCGCAGGGGTTTACAGCCCTTGCGCTCTTTGTTGGCGTGGCTGCTCAGGCGATCGTTCTGCGAACAGGCGGCGCTACGGTGTTCTGCGATCATTGCCCTTTGAGAGCGCTTGCCACTGCAGCCGAAAGTGAAGTTGTGGCTCTGCCGATCAGCGTCGAAAGGTGATGGCTGTCATCGAAAAGCGCGTCTTTGGACGCGCTGACATCGTAGCCCGCCAGTGCATGTGCCAGTGGCTCCGGGAGGCCGAAATTGATTAACGCAGCGGCGTAGTCGGTTTCAGGCAAGTTCTTGTAGGGAATGTTCCTACCCGTTTGCCGAGAAACCTCGGCTGCGAGTTCCGATAACGTCCAGGCGCAGTCTCCCGCCAACTCGTAAATCTTCCCTTCTTGATCGTCGCGGGTGAGCACTACGGCAGCCGCCTGGGCGAAATCTTCCCGTGTCGCCGCTGAAATCTTTCCGTCACCTGCGCTGCCGATTAATTCACCGGCCGATAACGCGCCAGCGATAAAGCCGGTGTAGTTCTCGGTATACCAACCATGACGCACTATCGTGAATGCCAACCCCGACGCTTTGAGCTCTGCTTCCGTTTGCCGATGCTCCTCGGCGAGGTCCAATGAAGAGGTATCAGCGTGCAGTACACTTGTATAAACAACGCGCTTCACACCGGCCTGCTTTGCTGCGTTGATGACATTTCGATGCTGCGAAAGTCGCTTGCCTATTTCGCTTGAGGAAATGAGTAGCAGCGTGTCGACTCCGTTGAGCGCCGCGACCAGCGTTTTCGGACTGTCGTAGTCGGCAACACGTGCGTCCACCCCAAGATCACTCGCCTTGTCAGGGTTGCGCACCAGCGCGACTATGTTCGACGCGGGTACTTTTTGCTTGAGTTTCTCGACAACGAGGCGGCCAAGTTGGCCGGTGGCTCCGGTGACGGCGATCATGAGGTGGATCCTTTTACAAAATTTGATAGAGCCGGCAGAATATGGCCTTAGCTAACTTTTCGTAAGTACGCACCTAAAGGTAAGTGAACATGCCGGATTCCGAGTCCTCTGGAGCAACCCCTCCCGCAACATTGGCCAACCGACTGCACAGCGGCGAATTATTCGCCCCGGATTGTCCATCAAGGATCGTACTCCAACACGTCAGCAGCCGGTGGGGAGTATTAGTATTGGTGGCCTTGCTCGCGGGTACGCATCGCTTCAGCGATCTGCGTCGCAAGATTGGAGGCGTCAGCGAAAAGATGCTTGCGCAGACCCTTCAGTTTTTGGAACTTGATGGCTTCGTTCTACGCAAATCTTATCCGGTTGTGCCACCTCACGTTGAGTACAGCCTCACCCCTATGGGAACTGAGGTAGCCCGCCATGTTGAAGGCCTGGCTGACTGGATCGAAGACAATCTGCCAAGAATTTTGGATGAACAACGCTCTCGACAGGTTTCATAAGGGGCTTCCGAGCCCTGACACGTTAATACAGGAGAGAATAGGAAATTCACTCCGATAGTCAGGCGGTCAGTTGCCGATTCATGGCAACAATGTCCTCGTGGGTGAAATGGCCACCGGGCGTCATGAACTTGGCCATCAGGGCGTCCCGGTTTTGAGGCGCCTTCAACTTATCTGCCGCGCACAAGGCAAACCTCAACTCTGGCAACTTCAGTTCGGTGCAATAGGCAGGTGTACCGGGTTGCTGACGCCATGAGTCTTCAAGGCTGCCCGCGGCAAGCGCGGTAAAGCCGTGACCGCGATGGCAGCAGAGGCTACTCACACGGTTGACATTATTCTGCCGGTGGTTTGTAGCCCGCCAGCATTTTCAATACCTCGTCATGGGACCCGCTCGCTTCAGCAAACCGTAAGGGCTTGGCGCGTTCGACGACAAGTTCGCTTGGGGTCGGAGAGATCTCGAGCAGTTCGAAGATTTCATCCAAGAACTCCTCCAAAGGCATGGCGTGTTCATCGTTTTCCTGCCCGAGCAAAGTGGTACGCACACCCGGCGGCGCGAGCTCTATAACCTCAACCGGCGAGTTCTCCAGCTGCACTCGAAGACTTTGAGTGAACGAGTGAACTGCGGCTTTGGTTGCGCTGTAGGTCGGTGTTGCAGGCAGCGGGACAAATGCCAGGGCCGAACTGACATTCACAATCGTTGCGCTGGGCTGCTTGATCAACTGGGGAGTGAACGCGTAGACCATACGAATCGTGCCCAGTAAGTTGGTGGTTACGATATCTTCGGCTGTGCTCAGGCTTTGCGGATCAGTCAGATCCTCCCAGTGCATGATCCCGGCGTTGTTTATGAGAACGTTCAGGTTCGGATGGCTGATCGCAAGCGCTTTGCTGCTGCGTTGGATGGATTGTGGATCGCAGACGTCCAGCACGATTGATTCAATCCCTGGATGCTCCGACACGATCTTGTCGAGCAGCGCCTTGCGACGTCCCGCGATGATGACGGTGTTACCCGCCTTGTGAAGCCTGAGCGCCAGACCGAGGCCGATGCCCGAGGTGCTGCCGGTAACCAGAATCGTGTTGCCAGTGCTGTTCATAGTAAACTCCAGAAATGACGCTTAAACGGACAGGTGTCCGCTTGATGAAAATTACCGGACAATTGTCCGATTAGCAATGCACTGAAGGAAAACTTTGCCCATGACTGACGAATTGGTGATGCGTTCTGACGCCAAGAAAAACCGCGAACGGATACTGGAAGTCGCTGTGCACGAGCTGACCAGCGATCCTGCGGTTGCGTTGAGCACGATTGCGAAGAAAGCTGGGGTAGGGCAGGGCACGTTCTATCGCCACTTCGCCACCCGAGAGAAGCTGGTCTTCGAGGTCTATCAATTCGAGATGCAACAGGTGGCTTCGTTGGCGGAACATCTCGTCGCGACAAAACCACCCAAGGAGGCCCTCCGGGAATGGATGGACTGCCTCGCTGAATACGCAATGACCAAGGCAGGACTCGCTGCTGCGATTCAACAAGCTGCGTCCGTTTACGAGTTCCCGGGGAAGTCGGGATACGCTCCAGTCCAGGCCGCCGCCGAGTTGCTCTTGAGGGCGAATGAAAAGGCGGGGACGATTCGTAGCGGGATTACCAACGACGATTTCTTTCTGGCCATTGCTGGAATATGGCAAATGGATGCCCAGAGCGAATGGCGCCCGCGTCTCGCCAGATTGATGAGCCTGGTGATGGATGGTCTGTGCGCTGGCAGCCCCGAAAGCCTGAAGAAGAACGCATAGCCGTTAGGGCTGCCTATGGCCAGCGACCTTGTGGTCACTGCGCCCAGGTGTTTCAAGGTCAATTTGAATCGTGCCCTGACGTCAAGCAGGTCTTGGCCCACTCACGATAATTATCCGAGAGCGTGTATTTTGATAGCAGCTCAGGAAGGGAAAGTTCGCGTCCCTGTACGCCGCTTTGTTCGCGCAGCGCCTCGTAGGTCGCTTTGATTGCGCACAGATAAGGGGCATGCCCATTGACCACGATCCGTACATTGGCGGCACTCAGTTTCTCGGCATCGTTCAGGGCCTGATTGCTGTAGTTGATCAGCATGATCGGCACGCCAAGGTGCGCAGTGAGCGCGTCCAGGTGCTGGAAATCCTTAACGCCAACCAGGCAAATAGCATCTGCCCCAGCCTTCTGGTAGGCCGCGGTGCGAGCGATGGAATCTTCCAGCGTGGTAACGGCCACATTTGTTCTGGCGATGATGCCGAGCGCATCATCTGACCGGGCAAATCGCGCAGCGTAAATCTTGGCTGCGGCTTCTTCCCTGTCGATAAGCACGTTCGACTGTGCGTCGTACTGGGCCGGTAGGTGGGTGTCTTCCAGCGTCAGGGCGGCAACACCGGCTTTCTGAAGCTCGGTCACTGTACGCATCACATTAAGCGCGTTACCAACCCCATGATCAGCGTCGCCGATGATTGGGATTTGACTGGCCCGCCCGACTCTAGAAACCTGTTCGACGTATTCATCCAGCGTGAGCAGCGCAATGTCAGGTGCCCCGAGCACTTGAAGCGAGGCGATGGAACCGCCTTGGATGGCAACCTCAAAACCAAGGTCGGATGCCATACGAACCGAGATAGGATCGAATACGGACGCAGCAAATTTACACGTGGTTCCCTGGAGCAAATCACCAAACGCCTTGCGCAATTCATGATGAGATCGCTCGATCATTTTTTTGGATCCACCCAATTCATTCGAGGCCTGCTTCGGGATGAACCAGACCAGGAAATCACTACCGGTCATGGCCATGGTTGACGCGCAAATGACCGGTAAACTGTGCTGATTACTTTTGCGGCAGCAAGGCTTTGCGCGCTGCTTTTTCGTGTTTCATTGCGGCAATCTCCCGCTCGCAGGCTTCGACGTCAAAGGAGTTGTCCCATTTGGCAATGGCGATGGTGCCGATACCGTTGCCGATCAGGTTGGTCACGGCTCGCGCTTCGTTGAGGAAACGGTCGATGCCCAAGAGCAGGACCAGGCCTACCAACGGAATGGAGTGGATGGTTGTGAGCGTTGCAGCAAGGGTTATGAACCCGGCACCCGCCACGCCGGCGGAGCCTTTTGAGGTCAGCAGGAAGACCCCCAATAGAATCATCTGATCCATAAACGTCAGTGGCGTGTTGGTTGCCTGTGCGATAAAAATCGCCGCCATGGTGAGGTAAATGCAGGTGCCATCTGCGTTGAAGGCGTATCCAGTGGGTAGCACCATGCCCACCACCGACTTCTTGCAGCCCAGCTTTTCAAGTTTCACCATCATTCGCGGAAGCACGGCTTCGGTTGAGCAGGTGCCAAGCGTGATGAGAATTTCATCTTTGAAATAACGCAGGAACTGCATAAGCGGCATGCCCGACCATCTGGCAACCGTACCCAGTACCACCACGATGAAAATCAAGGTGGTGACGTAGAGCGCGACCAGCAACTGGCCGAGTGACAGCAAGGTACCAATGCCGTACTTGCCTATCGTGAACGCCATCCCGGCGCCGGCACCAATCGGAGCCAGGCGCATAACCATTGCCACGATCTTGAACAGCCCTTGCAGAAACAAGTCGATGGTATTGATCAGCGGTTTGCTGGTTTCGCCCATTTGAACGAGGGCAATGCCCATCAATACCGAAATCAAGATGACCTGAAGCATGACGCCATTCGAAAATGCGCCAATGAAGGTGCCCGGAATGATGTTGAGAAAGAAATCAATGGTGCCGCCTTGCTCACTGGCGGCCTGGCTGTACTTGGCGATAGCGCTGGCATCAAGCGTGGTAGCGTTGATATTCATCCCGGCGCCTGGTTTTACGACATTGACCACGATAAGGCCGATGACCAGCGCAATGGTTGAAAGGATTTCAAAGTAGAGCAGCGCCTTGACGCCAATCCGCCCGACCTCCTTGATGCTGCCCATCTTGGCGATACCCACCACGACGGTGCCGAAAATAATCGGCGCCAACAGCATTTTGATAAGTTTGATAAAGCCATCCGCAAAAGGTTGAAGCTTGGCTCCGAATTGCGGTTCAAAGTGACCAATCGCTGCGCCGATGACGATACCGATCAGCACCTGTACATACAGCTGGCTGTACCAGCGGGATTTGGACATTTCCACGGAAGCACCTCATTTTATTTTTGTGATGGGCATGTGGTTTGGCGTCAGTGGATGACGCCTGAGTCTGCGGCCCCTTTAAAAGACACCGCAGATCGAGGTTGATCAGCCTTCGCCTAACTCACGCATGACTGCGTACAAGGCGGACTTGGCTTCGAAGCCAACACCTGGAATATCCGGCAGGCCGACATAACTATTTTCCACCTTGATTCCGTCGGCGAAGCCGCCGAAAGGCTGGAACACGTCGGGGTAGGATTCGTTACCGCCCAGGTGCAGGCCGGCTGCGATGTTCAGGGACATCTGGTGGCCACCATGTGGAACTACGCGGCGGGAAGACCAACCCATTTCTTCCATCACTTTCAGGGTGCGCATGTACTCCACCAGCCCGTAGGACAGGGCGCAGTCGAACTGCAGGAAGTCGCGATCAGGGCGCATTCCACCGTGACGCAGAAGGTTACGGGCATCCTGGTGGGAGAACAGGTTTTCCCCGGTGGCCATGGGCAGCTCATAGTGATTGGCAAGCTCTGCCTGGAGTGCGTAATCCAGCGGATCGCCGATCTCCTCGTACCAGAAGAGGTTGTACTGCTTGATCGCTTCCGCGTAAGCAATACCGGTCTGTAGATCGAAACGACCGTTGGCATCGACCGCCAGGCGACGACCGTCACCCACCACTTCAAGCACCGCTTCGATGCGACGAATATCCTCATCCAGCGGTACTGCCCCAATCTTCATTTTGACGACGTCGTAGCCACGATCCAGATAGCTCTGCATTTCTGCTTTGAGCTTGGTCTGGTCTTTACCTGGGTAGTAATAGCCACCGGCTGCGTAGACCCAGACCTTGTCATCTGCCACGCCATTACGGTAGCGGTCAGCCAGCAGGCGATACAGCGGTTTGCCTTCAATCTTGGCGACGGCATCCCATACAGCCATGTCGAGGGTGCCAACCGCGACAGAGCGCTCGCCGTGGCCGCCTGGTTTTTCGTTGGTCATCAGGGTTTTCCAGATGGCGAACGGGTCCAGGTTGTTGTTTTCATGGTCGACGAGCGTGTCGGGATCAGCTTCCGTGATGCGCGCCAGGAAACGATCCCGCATCAGAGCGCCTTGGCCATAGCGACCATTGGAGTTGAAACCGTAGCCGATGACGGGTTTGCCATCGCGAATCACATCGGTGATGACAGCGACGACCGAGCAAGTCATCTTGGAAAAATCGATATAGGCGTTGGCAATTGGGGAGGCAATGGAAACTGTTTTTTCACGGATGTCTACGATACGCATGACGGGCTCCTCTTGTTGTTTGTGGCCCCACGTTATGCTTTGCGATGTCACCCGCCCAATGCTATTAATGCCGCACCCTATGCACAGGAGGCATGGCCCCTTGGAACTCGTTTGGCTCGAAGATCTTTCAGCGCTTGCGGAGTACGGCAGCTTTGTCCGTGCCGCCGAGGCACGCCACGTTACTCAGCCAGCCTTCAGTCGAAGAGTACGGTCACTGGAGAATTGGATGGGCGTCGAGTTGTTTGTGCGCACACCACAAGGCGCAACCCTTACCGAGGCCGGAAGGCAAATTTTGCCCAGTGCCCAGGAAGCGGCCCGGCACTTGTACAGGATGCGTAACGAGGCTCAAGAGGTAGCAGGAATCGCGGCCAAATCACTGCAATTCGCGGCAACTCATTCGCTGTCGTTTACGTTTTTTCCCAAGTGGCTTCGAAGCGCTGAAAACGGTGCCCCCATTGAGGCAGTGAAGCTGCACTCGGACAGCATGGCCGTCTGTGAGCAGATGCTGATACATGGCCAGGTGCAGTTCCTGCTTTGTCACCGCCATCCCGACGTTCCACCTTTACTGGCGCCTGATCAGTTCACCAGCAAGAAGGTGGGGGAGGACGTCCTCGTTCCGCTTGCGAGTGCTTCCACTCACTTCGGCACCTCGCCGGCGGCATTGCCTTACCTCGCCTACACCCATGAGTCTGGACTGGGACGTATCGTCGCCCACAGATTGCGTGGCAAAGAAGATTACCTTCACCTCAAGCCGCTTTTCAGCAGCCACCTTGCAGCGGTACTCATGTCCATGGCCCTGGAAAGCAAAGGCGTGGCGTGGTTGCCCAAGAGCCTTACCGAGCAAGAAATCCTGGACGGGCGCTTAGTCAGGGCACTCGACGAAAGCTGGGATATACCTTTGGAAATTCATCTGACGCGCCCGAAAGCAATCCTCAGTCAATCTGCTGAAGAGTTTTGGAGCAGGGCGGGTAGTGACGCGCAAACTCCCACATGACGACCGCCCAGTGACACGCAATGTCCAAGCGGGTCTTTATCTTTATGTCGGATGACTGAGCGAAGGAGGTTTTCTGGCTCCTGCCGCAGAGTTTAACCAGAGCAGCATTGCGGCGAGAGAGGCGGCGACTATCAGCGTAAGCCACATGATGACCAGCAGGGTGAAAGTGACACTGTTGTTTAACTCACGAAAAATGCCGAAGGCAAAAGCCGTGTACCAAGACACACCCGAAACTGCACCGGACGCAAGAAATAAGGCCGCTCTTTTGCGAGACACGCCAAAGAGCAGGGGGCGACTCACGTCGCGTAGGGCTTCTGGCAGCACAAGCGCGTGGATGATTATTCCGTTGATGGTCAGCACGATCACCACAATGACCTTCGCCCAGAGTTTGGGGTTTTCAAACTTTTCCGGCGACTCCATCGCGTAAAGGGCAAGGAAACCAAGGCCTGAAAGCCACAGTAGGCAGAGTCCAATAGTGACCGCGTCGCTGATGAAGTGAAAGGTGCGTCCGATTTCAACCGGGAGGCTGCCCCGGCGCATCCAACGCAAGATCCAGAGGTCCAGCATCGTGGCCCCACCAAGACCGAAGCACATGCCGAGCAGGTGTATACCGATAAGGAGGGTCAGCACTTTTAGCTGTGGGAGTGGATCCGGCAATGGAACGCTAAGCGCGAGTGTGTCGGCGAGTAAGTGACCACTGCCGGACAGCGCCAGCAGGCCGCCTAAAACCATGAGAGACGTGCGAATCTTCATTTATTACGGCCTTGGATGAGTGTTTTTAGTTGGGCGCGTGCGCAGTTTATTGACTGGAATAGGCTGATCAAGCGGCTGCTATCTATAGCGTTGCAGCAACCAGGAAGATAAGTTACGGGTTAAATGAGTCCAGCGACGATAACGCCACATCAGCAGGTAGCACGGGCGTAGCGCCTACTCAGGAAGGGACCGGTGCTTGAGCATCGATCAGGTTCCGACTCTTGAGCTCCTCCCAAAAGGCTGTTGGGATACCGACCTTCATCGCCTGCACATTGGAAACGATCTGTCCCGGCGAGCGGGCCCCCGGAATGATCGCAGACACTTGCGGATGTGCTGCCGCGAACTGCAGGGCGGCAGTATGAATGTCGATGCCATGTCGTTTGGCAACCGCCATGATTCGCGCGCGCTTTTCCACCGCGCCGGCAGGCAGATCCAAGCTGAAGTTATATCGGCTGCGCCCTCCCAGGAATCCATCGTTCAGCGGTGTTCCAACCACAACGCTGGTGCCCTTACGGCTCAACGCCGGAAAGGTGTTGCGCAACGCATCGCCGTGCTCAAGGAGCGAATACTGGCAGGCAAGCAACACGATGTCGGGCGTCGGGTCATCACCGGCCATTGCCTGAACCACAGCATTCGGCGTATTGACTCCGAAGCCCCATGCCTTGATGAGCCCCTCATCACGCATCTTTTCAAGCTCAACCATCGCCCCAGTGCGCGCAATTTGATACGCCGCTTCCCAGCCGCCTTCCAGTTCGGTGTTATCGGGCGAGATGTCATGGATAAAGACGATATCGATACGCGGCAGCCCCAGCCGCTGCAGGCTGTCTTCCACGGAACGACGCGCGCCTGCCGCGGTGTAGTCATACCGGTAGTTGAAGGGCGCGGGGGACTTCCAGATGGCATGGTCCGCGCGCGGGCCACCCGCGGCAGTCAATACGCGTCCCACCTTGGTGGAGACCACATAGTCGTTTGGATCTTTGCCGTGCAGAAAGCGGCCGACACGATATTCACTCAAGCCAAACCCGTAGAACGGCGACGTGTCGTACAGCCTTACACCTGCGTTCCAAGCGGCCTGTAGAACCAGGCCTGCCTGCTCGTCGCTGATCGGTGCGAAGATATTGCCAATCTGTGTCCCGCCCATACCAAAGCGTTGAGGCGTCATGTATCGCAGGGTAGGCGAGGGCGAATTGGTGGGCAGGTCTGTGCGCACTGGCCGGCCTTCAGTCCGCATCACGCTCCCGCGCTCCGTCAGTAAAGACGGCGCTGGGGCTGTGGTCGCCGAACTTGCGACACTCGATGCTGGCAGCAACGCGGCTGCAACAGTACCCACTGCCGAGTAAGTAAGAAAATCTCGTCTGTCCATCCAACTTTCCTTTCACGACCGAGGTTTCACGGGATCATCGAAGCCGGTATTCGTACGAGAAGTTAGAACAACCAGGGATAGCCGGGTGACCCTAATACGCCATATTTTTTGCATAATCCTGCCGATATGCTTGTGCTGAGCACACACTCTCAGCAGACTCGAACATTCCGTAAACAGGGGCGCATGTGATGACGAGCGGGTCCTTCTCGCAGTTTGGTTCCGGCCATCTGCATTCTCTGGTGTTGCGCGATCCCATACAGCCCAACGAACGTCTCCAGGCACTCAGGCGGCTGATCGAAAAAGTCACCCGGCAGATTGGTTTGAACGAGGTCTGCAAAACATCGATTCCTGGCCTGGCCTTTTATCGAATGACTGACCTGGGTACGCCCACTTACTGCATTTATGAGCCTTGCGTGGCCATCATTCTGCAGGGGGCGAAGGAGATCACCTTCGGCGAAGAAGCCTGTGAGTTCGGGCAGGGCGCGTTCTTCGTTACGTCGGTCGACATTCCCACACTGGCCCGCACTACCGCCGCCAGCGAGGAAACCCCCTATTTATCCGTCGTGTTGAAGCTCAACCTTTCCATGCTCAGCGAGGTGATCCAGACCTTGGAACCCCCAACGCAGGAAATGGCTACTCAAGCGCGGGGCTTCGTATCCGGTGCGGCGTCGACTGAGCTGCTCGATGCATTCGCTCGACTCGCCACGCTGATCGAGCGGCCGCTGGAAGCAGGCTTGATGTCGGAGCTGATCAAGCGGGAAATATGCGTTCGGCTATTGCTAAGTAGTGCAGGGCAGTGGTTGCGCAGCGTCACGCGCGACGGTTACCGAGACAAGGGCATCGTGAGAGCCATTGAATGGCTGAAACATCACTACGACAAACCGCTGCACGTGGCCGACCTCGCCGAGCTATCAGGAATGGCCAGCTCTACGCTGCATCACAGTTTTCGCAAGCTGACAGGCACCAGCCCCGTTCAGTATCAAAAAGCGTTACGGCTGCAAGCCGCACGCAGCCTGATGTTGACCGATCGGGTAGACGTGAACACCGCCGCGTTGCGAGTCGGCTATGAAAGCGTCGCTCAATTCAGCCGCGAATATGCCCGGCGTTTCGGAGCCCCGCCCTCGAGAGACATCAAGCACGCAAGGGAGCAGGGCGGAATGCTCGACTAGCGGCGCTTCAAAGGGGAATGTGGGTGGTCGACAAGACCTGACGCAACCCCATGAACGATCGAATCTGGCGAACCCCCGGCAGGTAAAGCAATTGCTCCGCGTGGAGCCGGTTGAAGCTGTTGCTGTCCTTGGTTCGTATCAACATGAAGTAGTCGAATTCCCCCGTCACCACATGGCACTCCATGCAGCCGGACACTTTTTGTGCGGCTGCCTCGAATGCGGCAAAGGATTCCGGTGTGGAGCGGTCCAGCACCACGCCGATCAACACCACCATCCCCGCCTCCAGCGCAACATTGTCCAGCAGTGCAACGATGCCTTTGATCAGGCCAACTTGCTTGAGCCTTTCGACGCGCCTGAGGCACGCCGGTGCACTCAATTTCACCTTCTCTGCAAGCGCCACATTGGAGATGGAGGCATCTCGCTGCAGTGTCTTGAGAATGGCGCGGTCGGTTCGATCCAGTGGCTGCGGCATCGGGGCTGATACGCCTGGCTTCTTTCGAGTGTTTATTGCGTTCATGATTGTTTATTCGCAATTAAAGTGTGTTTTGTATTTTAAGTGAGAAATTATAGTTCTTTAAACAATAAAAGTTTGCAACACATCTTTTTAGAAAACTTCTTAGTATTGAACTCATCGAAGCCCGCCTGAAACAACCTGGAATGCAACCTTTGCCTTTCGGCCTGGCGCTTTGATGTCCAGTAATCAAGGAGCAGCGTCATGAACCTGAATCGTTTTAAACGTTATCCGTTGACCTTCGGTCCTTCTCCCATCACGCCCTTGAAGCGCCTCAGTGAACACCTGGGGGGCAAGGTCGAGTTGTATGCCAAACGTGAAGACTGCAACAGTGGCCTGGCCTTCGGCGGGAACAAAACGCGCAAGCTCGAATATTTGATTCCCGAAGCGATCGAGCAAGGCTGCGATACCTTGGTTTCCATCGGCGGCATCCAGTCGAACCAGACTCGCCAGGTGGCCGCCGTTGCCGCTCACCTGGGTATGAAGTGCGTGCTGGTGCAGGAAAACTGGGTGAACTACTCCGATGCGGTGTATGACCGCGTTGGCAATATCGAAATGTCTCGCATCATGGGCGCCGACGTACGACTGGACGCCGCCGGGTTCGACATTGGCATCCGGCCCAGCTGGGAGAAGGCCATGGACGATGTGGTGGCGCGGGGCGGCAAGCCGTTCCCGATACCGGCGGGTTGTTCCGAACACCCCTACGGCGGCCTGGGGTTCGTCGGCTTTGCCGAGGAAGTGCGAGAGCAGGAAAAACAACTGGGTTTCACGTTCGACTACATCGTGGTGTGCTCTGTGACCGGCAGTACCCAGGCCGGCATGGTCGTCGGTTTCGCTGCTGACGGCCGTTCGAAGAACGTTATCGGCATCGATGCCTCGGCCAAGCCAGAGAAAACCAAGGCTCAGATCCTGCGTATCGCCCGGCATACCGCAGAGTTGGTGGAACTGGGCCGTGAGATCACCGAAGACGACGTGGTGCTCGATACACGTTTTGCCTACCCGGAATACGGTTTGCCCAACGACGGCACGTTGGAAGCCATTCGTCTGTGCGCAAGCCTTGAAGGTGTGCTGACCGATCCGGTGTACGAGGGCAAATCCATGCACGGGATGATTGAAATGGTCCGCCGTGGTGAGTTCCCCGAAGGCTCGAAAGTGCTGTATGCGCACCTGGGCGGGGCGCCTGCGCTGAATGCCTACAGCTTCCTGTTCCGCAACGGCTGATTAACGCCAATAGCCTTTCGGCGCGAGCTTGCTCACGAAACGCTGGGGGTGGTCGGCATGAATGTTGAATGTCACCACCCCAGCGTCGGATCACCACCCGGAGCACGCGGCTCCTATCCAACCGTCGGGAGTACCGCCATGCATGCGATAACGCAATCCGCAGTCTGGATCAAGGAGCCTTCGGCGGATGCCGGAGTGGTGATCGTTACCAGCGCCGCGTTGCCTCAATACATGATCGACAAGCTGCACGTGGCGATAGAGGAATGGGACCAGGTGGCTTATCTGGCCGTCAAACACTCCGAGGTGTTGATGCTCGACTGGTTGCGGGTCGGGTCCAGCCCGGAGCAATCCGCTGGGGGCTACGCGTGCCATGCCAGCCAACTGTTGCGCTGCGTCTCCCACGGAAGCTTTTTACTGGATGTCGAAACTGGCACGAATTGCGGCATGACGTGGCTGGGATCTGTTTGCGGTCATCCGTTGCGCGTGGTCGAACTTGGAGGAGTAGCTTCCTCCACTGCGCAGATGGATCAGCAGGTGGAGGCGGTGTTGGCGGCGACCCGAAGCCTGGCGAAAAGCGTGTTGCAGGCACGCGGCGTCATTTAACCAAGGACCTGGTCCATTCGGCTGTTGGAACAATAAAGGCACCGCTTATGAGCCGAACTGTCGATTGTCGTCCCAACGCAATGAAGTGGATGCGCGAGCCTTCAAGTGGCACGCGCATCGTGGTCATCGTGTGTGGACTTGATAGCGTTCATATTGACTTGATTCATCAAGGGTTCAGCTGTTTTGACAATGTTGCGCTGATCCATGTCGATACGGTGGACACCGTGCCTGGCAAGCTCGTTGATGTGCAAGTGACCGAGAGTGACTGTTCTTTTGTAGTGCTCGGTGAACTTGATGAGCGTTTATTGCATAGTCTCTCCATGGGTAAACGATGCATCTACTCGATAGCGCCGGATGGGGCGGCCGAATGCTCCGTCCTTGCGGCAGTGGAACAGGTAAAAAACTTCGCCCGAGTAAGCCATTCGCGCCAACTTGAAGTGATACCCGACAGCGGTAGGCGCTGCCTGTGAACCTGTCGGATACCCTGACCTCGGCGATGTGTAGAAACCCGTGACCTCAAACGTTATCGCCGACCGCCAGAATGGTCGCCACCAAGGCCAGGGCGCGAGGCACCAGGGTGTCCAGTTCCAGGTATTCACGCTCAGTGTGAACCTTGCCACCCACCGGGCCGAGCCCGCACAGGGTTGGAACGCCCAGGCTGGCGGTGAAGCCGGAGTCGGCGCAACCGCCGGTGAATTCGCCCTCGACGCTGAAACCCAGCGCCAGCGCTTTTTGTTGGTAGAGGTGCAGCAGTCGTTCGCTGTGGCGTGCTTCCATCGGTAGAAAGGTCGTCGCTTCCTTGAGCACGGCGCGGGTGCCAATCAGTTCTTCTTCGGCGACGATGGCCTCGATTGCGCTGAAGATCCGATCCCAGTGTTTGAACTCAATGAAACGCACGTCCAGCCGGGCGCTGGCGCTGGGCGCGACGGTGTTGCTCGACGTACCACCGGATATCAGCCCAACGTTAGTGGTGATGCCAGCCGGGTAATCGGTCAAGGCATGCAGCTTGACGATCTTGCGGGCCAGGGCCTCGATGGCACTGGCCCCGTCGGCATGGTTGACGCCGGCATGCGCCGCGCGGCCGCTGACTTCGATGAGCAGCGTGGCTCCGCCTTTGCGTGCGCTGACCACGTTGCCGCTGGCCCGGCCGGGTTCGGTATTGAGCACGGCGCGGGCGGCACGGGCGGTGTTTTCGATATGGGGTCTGGCACTGCCGGAGCCGATTTCTTCGTCACCGGTGTACAGAACCTGCACCGGATAGGGCAACCGACCGGCGCGCTTGAGTGCCTTGAGGGCGAAGCAATTGAGCACCAGGCCGCCTTTCATGTCGGCGACGCCGGGGCCATAGGCGAGGTTGGCGTCGCGGCTGTAGCCGCGAGTCGTGGTGGTGCCTTTGGGGAAGACTGTGTCGCGATGGCCCAGCAACAGCACCGGTTTTCCAGAATCGCCTGGCACTTCGGCGAGCAGCACGTCGCCAAAACCCTCGACCGGTATGCGCTTGAGCAGGATGCCGTCGGCTTCCAGTTCAGCTGCGAGCAGCGCGCCCACCGCGTCGACACCCGCCTTGTCATAGCTGTTGGAGTCGGTGTCGACGATACGCCGCAGCAGCGCTTCCATGGCTTGGCGCTGGTCAGCCAGCCAGTCCAGGGCCTGTTGTGGAGTGGCGCTCATTGCGCCTGCTCCCGTAACCGATGTTCATGAGCCAGGCGTGCCGCGTCGTTGCCCAGGTCCCAGAACAGCCCGGCCATGATTTGCAGGCTTTCCTTGACCACTGGCGCCAGCAAGTGTTCGTTCGGCGCATGCTGTGAACAGGCCGGGTATGAGTGCGGCACCCACAATGTTGGCAGGCCCAGCACGTCCGCGAACACGTCGTTGGGCAGCGAGCCACCGAGGTTTGGCAGCAGCGCAGGTTTTTTGCCGGTGGTCTGTGCCAGGGAACTGAGCGCCCAATCGACCCAAGGGCTCTGCGGGTCCAGCCGAGTGGCATGCATCACATCAATGCGGCTTTGCTTGACCTCGACATTGCTGAAACCATGGGCATCCAGGTGGGTGCGTACCGCCGGGATAAAGGTCGTGTAGTCGCTGTTGACCACGAAGCGGATATGGCAGTGCGCGTTAGCCTTGCCGGGAATCGCATGCACAGGGGCGTCAGGGTTGCCGGTCTTGAAGGCGATGACGTCGAGGGTGTTCCAACCGAACACCTTTTCGCTCAGCGAGAGCTGCGGGTTACCCCAATTGGCGTCGATTTCCGGATCGCCCGGTCCGCCGCCGACGTCAATATCGGCCAGTGCCTGTCGAACCGGCTCCGGCAGTGTCTCGGGCATCAGGCCCGCAACTTTCACCCGACCGTGTTCATCGACCATGCTCGCGATGGCATTGGCCAGGATGATGCCGGGATTGGCCAGCAACCCGCCCCAGTTGCCGGAGTGATGGGCGCCCTCACGCAAATTGACCACCAGCTCGAAGTTGAATACCCCGCGCGAGCCAAGAAAAATCGTCGGACGTGACGCCGCCAGGCGCGGGCCGTCCGAGGCGATGAAAATATCCGCCGCAAGCTCTTTGCCGTGCGCGGCACAGAATGCATTCAAGCCCGGCGAGCCTTCTTCTTCGCCCATTTCCAGCAGCAGCTTGACGTTGAAACCCAGCTTGCCATCGCGCGCCTTGAGCGTTTGTTCCAGCGCGGTCAGGTTGATCAGGTGCTGACCTTTGTTATCCGCCGTGCCGCGGCCGTACCAGCGATCGCCTTCGGCAATGACTTGCCACGGCGACAGCCCTTCGCGCCATTGCGCCTCATAGCCGCGCACCACATCACCGTGGCCGTAGCTGAGCACGGTCGGCAGGTCCGGGTGTTCAATGCGCGTGGCGATCATGAAGGGGCCGCGCTCTGCCACCGGGTTGTCATAGATCTTGACGCTGAAGCCCATTGCCTCGACATGGGGGGTGATGAAGTCATTGAGGTAGCGATACAGCTCGGGCTGGCTGTCCGCTGCCTGGCTTTCGGTGTGCAAGGCGACGCTGCGTTCGAGCAGATTGAAAAATGCGCCGTTGTCGAATTGCGCTGTGGTGTTGCTGATAGCCAGTGAACGACTCATGAGTGGACAAGCTCCAGTGTTTGGGCAGAAGTGTCGTGAAGGTGGCAACGCACGTTGCCGCCGATAAGCGAACCATTGGCCGGGTAGGCCGTTTTGCAGGGGGCGAAGCAGCTCGGGCAGCGCGGATGAAAGGCGCAACCGGACGGCGGTGACATGGGGTTGGGGAAGGTGCCGTGCAGGCCAATGTCGGGAATGCCCAGGCGCGGATCGGGCGTGAGCACCGAATCCAGCAAGGCGCGGGTATAAGGGTGACCGGGTTTAGCGAACAACGCTTCGCGCGTGCGTTCTTCGACGATGCGCCCCAGGTACATCACTGCGACCCGGTCGGCGAGGTGTTCGATGACCGCCAGGTTATGGCTGATCAGCAGATAGGTCAGGCCGAATTCGCGCTTGAGGTCCTGCAGCAGATTGAGAATCTGCGCCTGCACCGACACATCCAGCGCGGATGTGGGCTCGTCGCAGATCAACACATCGGGGCGCATGATCAGCGCCCGTGCAATCGCCACCCGCTGGCGTTGCCCGCCGGACAGTTGGCTCGGGTAGCTGTCGATCACCCGCTTGGGCAGGCCGACCACATCAAGCATCTGTTCGGTCTTCCTGCGTCGCTCGGCGGTGCTGCCGATGTCATGCACGATCAGCGGCAGGGTAACGATTTCACGCAGGGTCTTGCGTGGGTTCAGCGAGGAGTACGGGTCCTGGAAAATCGGCTGAATATGCCGGGACATTGCCTTGCGATCAGTCGCCGCCAGGTGTTTGCCATTGACCAGCACATCGCCGCTGGTGGGCGGCAACAGACCGAGCAGCATCTTGGCCAGGGTACTTTGCCGCAACCGGACTCACCCACCAGGCCGAGGGTTTCGCCGCGCATCAGGCGCAGGGAAACGCCATCCACGGCCTTCAGGGTCGCTGCGGGTTTGAAAAAGCCCGTGTTGATCCGAAACTCGCGGCGGATGTCACACAGCTCCAAAGCGATGTCTTTTTTCATGACCTTGCACGCTCCTGAAGGCGAATCGGTGCCGGGGCCGGTGCGGCGAACAGGCAGCGCGCCATATGCCCGTCCTGTTCGACTTCGGGGATGTGTTGCGCGCAGGCCGCTATCGCTTGCCCGCAACGATTGCGGAACGCACACCCTTGCTGTTCGCCGACCAGGCTCGGCACCAGGCCTGGAATCGAACCCAGCGCCTCACCCGGTTTGGTCCGGCCAGGGATTGGAATACTCGCCAGCAGACCCCGGGTGTACGGATGCTGCGGGTTTTCGAACAGTTGCAGGGCAGGGGCGGTTTCGACGATTTCCCCGGCATACATCACGGCGACCCGGTCGGCGATCCGTGCCACCAGCCCAAGGTCGTGGGTGATGAAGATCACCGCCAGGCCGAGTTCTTTCTGAATGTCGCGGATCAAGCGCAGGATCTGCGCTTGAATGGTCACGTCCAGTGCCGTGGTGGGCTCATCAGCGATGATCAGGTCCGGTTCGCACATCAACGCCATGGCGATGATCACCCGCTGGCGCAGGCCGCCGGAAAGCTGATGCGGATACTGACGCAAGCGCTCGGTGGCATTGCTGATCCCGACTTTCTCCAGCATCTGCGCGGCGCGCGCCAGGGCATCCTTGCGTGAGACCTTGCGATGCTGGGTCAGCACTTCGCTGAGCTGATCGCCAATGCTGTAGGCCGGGTTCAGCGAGGTCATCGGTTCCTGGAAGATCATCGCCAGACGGTTGCCGCGCAGGT
Source organism: Pseudomonas sp. SB113 (assembly GCF_040754745.1). Lineage (NCBI taxonomy): Bacteria > Pseudomonadati > Pseudomonadota > Gammaproteobacteria > Pseudomonadales > Pseudomonadaceae > Pseudomonas > Pseudomonas sp. SB113. The sequence goes on along the minus strand of NZ_JBFMHW010000004.1, from coordinate 234,076 downwards.
CGCACATGCGCCGCTCGCTTTGGCCGAGCATGTCGATGCCGTCCAGCGTCAGCCGGGACGCGCTGCGTTTGGCCTTGCGTGGCAACAGGTCCATCAACGCCAGCGAGGTCAGGGATTTGCCGCAGCCTGACTCCCCGACGATGCACAGCATTTCACCGCGCTCGACTTCAAAATTCAGACCGCGTACGGCGTGCAGCATGTCATCCGGCGTCGGGCTGTTGCCCATGGGGATGTCCACGCGCAGGTTTTCCACATGGAGTAGTGCCATGTTCGGTTCCCTCTATCAGTTACGGCGGTCTATCAGTTACGGCCGTCGGGCAGGATCAGATCGCGCAGGCCATCGCCGACCAGGTTGATGCCCAGCACCAGAATCATCAGGGCGACACCGGGAATGGCGATGACCCACGGGGAAAAGAACATGTAGGGCTTGCCTTCCGCGATCATCAAGCCCCAGGACGGCGTTGGCGGTTGTACGCCCACCCCGAGGAATGAGAGGGCCGACTCCAGCAGGATCGCGTGGGCCATTTCCAGCGTCGCGACGACGATCAGTGCGCCGACCAGGTTGGGCAGGATTTCACTGGCCAGAATGCGCAGGGTCGAGCAACCGAGCGCCTGGGCTGACGCCACATATTCAGCATCGCGAATCTGTTGCACCGAGGCCCTGACCACCACCGCGAAGCGATCCCATAACAGGCAGCCGAGCAGCACGATCACCACTTTCAGTGAGCCGCCCATCAGCGAGGCCGAGGCCAGCGCGACCATCACCACCGGCATCGCCAGCCGGGTGGTGATCAGGTAGCTGATAAACGCATCGACCTTGCCGCCGTAGTAGCCCGCCAACAGCCCCATGACCGTGCCGATGAAGCCCGAAATCAGCGCCGCTGCAATGCCGATGAACAGCGAAATACGTGCGCCGTAGAGCAGCCTCGAGAGGTAGTCACGGCCCAGTTTGTCGGTGCCGAGCACGTATTCCCAGGTGCCGTTGGCCATCCATACCGGCGGTTTCATGCGCAGCATGACGTCTTGCGCATAAGGGTCGTAAGGTGCCAGCCACGGCGCGAACAGTGCACCCGCGAAGATGATCAGCAACAACACCGCGCCGATGGCGAAACCACGATGACGCAAGCTCTTGCCAAGTACTCGGCTGATGCTGCTCGGTGGTGGCAGGTAGTCATTGATCGCGAGGGTAGTGGGGGTGCTCATGTAAGCCTCCTAGCGCACGCGAATGCGCGGGTCGAGCAGTGCGTTGAGCACATCGGCCAGCAACGTGAGGATGATGTAGATCACTGCAATCAGCAGGACCACGGCCTGTACCACCGGAAAGTCGTCACGGGCGATGGCGTCCCAGGCAAGTTGCCCGATGCCCTGCAGGGAGAACACGGTTTCGATCACCACCGAGCCGCCCAGCATGAAGCCGAACTCCACCGCCGCCAGCGCGACTACCGGAATCAGGGCGTTGCGCAGTGCATGCTTGAACAATACGCGGGCAGGGCGCAGGCCCTTGGCGCGGGCGGTGCGGATGTAATCGGAACTGAGCACGTCAAGCATGCCGGCGCGGGTCAGGCGCATGATTGCCGGTGTCGCGTAGTAGCCCAAGGCAATGGCCGGCATGACGAAGTGCAGCAGGGTCGCGTTGCCGGACACCGGCAGCCACTTGAGCGTCACCGCGAACACCACGATCAACATCAGCGCAAACCAGAAACTTGGCATCGCCTGACCCAGCACCGCGATGCTCAAGGCCAGTCGGTCAACCCAGGTGTCGCGTTTGACGGCAGCCAACACGCCCAGTGGGATGGCCACCAGCAAGGCAATTCCCAGCGCCATGGCACCTAGCCCCAGAGTAATCGGCAGGCGGCTGGCGACGAGGTTGTAGACCGATTCCTGAAAGAAAAACGAGTTGCCCAGGTCCAGCCGCAGCAAATCGCCCAGCCAGTTGAAGTACTGGGTCGGGAGCGGTTTGTTCAAACCGTACTGCACGCGAATCTGTTCGATCTGTTCGCTGGTGGCTTCCGGTCCGCCAATGGCGGTGGCGAGGTCGCCGGACAGATGTAAAAGAGAAAAGCTGATCACCGACACGGTAATAGCAACGCAAATCGCGATGCCCAGGCGGCGCAGAAGGAATCCAAGCATGGCAAGTTTCCTCATATCCAATGGATGACAAGTGTGAGGACGTGTCCGTGGCGCACGAGAGTCCGTGCGCCAGGTTACGTATTACTTCCACGTGGACTCGACGAAGCGCGGCAGCTCATCCGGGTACGGCGTGAACGCGAGTTCGGCGGTGTAGGCGTAGTTCATCGAGTAGTTGAACAGCGGCGCCCAGTAGGCCTGTTCGCTGATGCGCTGCAAGGCCTTGCGGTAGTTGTCCTTGCGCACTTGCGGGTCGAGGGCATTGTCGGCGGTCTGCAACCAGCCCTGCACTTGTGGGTCCTTGATATTGTCGTCCGGATTGCCCTTGAACCAGGTACCGGCCGACGCCGAGGTGTCGAGGATCGAGAACGAGCCCCAGGCCTGAAACGACATGGGCACCTTGCCGCCACGTTGCTGATCGCGCAGGGCGGCGTACTTCAAGTAGCGCAGCTTGGCGTTGATGCCCACTGCGCGCAGGTTGCCGATGATAGCTTCGACGTAATCACGGTCGCGATAAGCGAAGATTTCTGTCTCGAAACCATTGGGGTAACCGGCTTCGGCAAGCAGCGCCTTGGCCTTGGCGGGGTCATAGTTGTAGACCGTGGCCGCGGTGGTATCGCAACCGAACTGGCCCGGATAACAGGCAACCTGCAAGGGCTTGGCTTCGCCACCGACCAATTGCGTGGCCAGCGCATTGCGGTTGATCGCATGGTTGATGGCCTGGCGCACCTTGAGGTTCTTCATCGGTGAGTTTTCAGTGGAGGTGCCGCGTGCATCAAGAATCAGGAAACCGATGCGCATGGTTTCGCCACTGGTCACGGTCAGGTTCGGCATGCCCTTTAGGTCGACCGCCTGATCCGAGGTCACACGCCAGGTCCAGTCGACACCCTCGGTCATCAACTCGGCCAGGCGGGTTTCTGCATCCGGGATCACGCGGAACTTGAGGTGGCTGATATGTGGCTTGCCTTGCGGGCTGTCCGGGAAGTAGTCCTTGTTGATCTCCATGGTCACGCCTTCGCCGGCCACCACCGACACGGCTTTATACGGCCCGGTGCCGATTGGCTTGCGACTGAATTCGGCCAGGCCGACCTTCTCGAAGTACTGCTTGGGGAACATCGGAACGGCGTTGGACAGGTATTCCAGTGCCGGCGGGAAAGGCTTCTTCAAATACAGGCGGACGCTATAGTCACCGGTTTTTTCGGCGCTCTTGATCCAGTCTACGTTTTGCACGGTAACGACTTCCGCTTCGGGCGACACCACGTAGTTGAGGGTGAACACCACGTCGTCGGCGGTGAAGGCGTCGCCGTTGTGGAATTTGACGCCTTTGCGCAGCTCAAAGTCGATGGTGGTGTCGTCGACCTGCTTCCAGCTGGTGGCCAGCATGGGTTTGTATTCGCCGCTTTTGGGATCGCGGTAGATCAGGTTGTCCCAGATCAGCCGGCCGAGAATCACGCCTTCGCGTAAATCGTTGTGATAGGGGCTGATGTTTTCAGGCTCGCTGTCGGAAGCGTAAACCAGGGTGTCGTTGGCTTTGCCGGCATGCGCCGGAAAGCTGCTGATAAGGCCCATCAGCGCAAGACTGCAAGCGAAACCTTTGATGCCCATGCCGTCGTCTCCGTTGGCGAGAGTGGTTGAATCAAAGGGCAGCGAATCGCAAATGCGTAAAGGAGGATGAAAAGGTCGGGCACTGTTTTTTTTGGTCTGGACACGAATGTAGGGAAGGGCTATCAATGCCACAAGCACAATATTTCGATACTTCCTTTGCCGAAAAGGCAATCCTTGGGGGCTCCGATGCAGCTGTATGGCGTGCAGTCCACGGCACTGCGCTATTTTCTTGAGGTCGCGCGATGCGGATCGATCAGCGAGGCCTCCGTGCGGCTGAATGTGGCGGCCTCAGCAGTGAGCCGACAAATTTCCAAGCTTGAGTTGGCCCTGGATGCCAGCCTGTTTGAGCGTCGTGCCCGCGGCATGGTGCTCAGCGAGGCGGGCGCGCGACTGGCGGCGTATGCGCGCAAGTCGCAGCTTGAGGCCGAGCAGGTGGTGCTGGAAATTACCGAGTTGCATGGCCTGAAGCGGGGCCATGTGCATGTTGCCTGCTCGGAAGGATTTGCACTGGAATACATGCCCAGGAGCATCAGCGCATTCAGGCGTGAGTACCAGGGCATTCATTTCACGTTGGAGGTCTGTGCGCCCGCTGAAGCGACCGAGAAGGTTCGCTCCGGTGAAGCCGATCTGGCGATGACGTTCAGCCTGACGCCGCAAAAGGAAATCAAGGTCGAACATGTCTTGAGCGGGGCGATTTTTGCCGTGGTCTCCAACGCCCATCCCTTGGCCGGGCGTCAATCTGTCAACCTCGCCGAGTTGCAACCCTGGCCCATTGCATTACCCAAGGCTGACACTACGATACGGCAACTCTTCGATATCTGTTGCGGTGTACAGGGGTTGTTGTTCGATCCGGTCTTGACCACTAATTACGTTGCCGCGCTCTACAGTTTCGTCCGTGAAGAGGGCGGCATCAGCCTGGCCAGCGAAATGACCTTGCACAAACAGGTGGCGGACAAGCAGTTGCAATGCTTGCCGATCCTTGATGAAGGCATGCAGGCACGACGTATCGAACTGCAAAGCATGGCGGGGCGCAATCTACCGGCGGCGGTTTCTGCGTTCAGGGATTTTCTGATCGCTGAGCTGACGAAGGCGAAGCGGCGTTGAAAAGATGAGGGTACTCGCTGTTTATCATTGCAAGTTAGTGACGAAATTATAAAGCGGTCACCCGTTGTCAAGGGCTTTTCGGATGCGTAAGCTAGCCGCATGAACAAGACCTCCATAGCTTCCCCCAGCACCCGTGGCCCAGCCGATCATGAGATCCGGGACCAGATTGTCGCAGCGGCCAATCAGCACTTCAGTCAATACGGCTACAGCAAAACCACGGTCTCCGACCTGGCCAAAGCGATCGGGTTTTCCAAGGCGTACATCTACAAGTTCTTTGATTCCAAGCAGGCAATTGGTGAGGCTATCTGTGCCAATTGCCTGGCGGAAATCATTGCCGCAGTAGAGCAAGCCATCAATGTAGAGGACATCTCGCCGACCGAACGTTTTCGCCGCCTGGTGAAAACGCTGATCGCTACCGGGGTGAATTTGTTCTTCAGTGACCGCAAGCTCTATGACATCGCCGCATTTGCAGCGTCTGAGAGCTGGCCCAGCACACTGAAATATGATGCGCAGGTCAGGCAGTTCGTGTTGCAGATCGTGCGCGAAGGACGAGAACTCGGTGAATTTGAACGCAAGACACCGTTGGACGAAACGGTCGATGCGATCCACCTTGCGCTTCGCCCTTTCGTCAATCCGTTGCTTTTGCAATACAACCTTGACTTCGTCGAGCTGGCTCCAGTCCTCACCTCCAATCTCATTCTGCGTAGCTTGATGCCGTGAGCCGACGCTGATCAGCTCTATCACTGTGCCAATGTGTCCCTGTAAGTTCGGCTTCATCTGTCGAGATTGTGACTATTGTGGTAAATGGTCACATGAATAAATGTGGCGTATCCATCCTTGAGGGATCGCCATGCCATCAGCCACTCTCAAATGGATTCGGATTTGGTGGTGTGAATGCGAGTGTATTCATCGCCTGTCAGCGTCAGAAGTGCACCTCCTTGCCGAGCTGAAGCGTAGACCGCGTCCATGACCTGCATGATTGCCTCGGCGTCGCGTAATGACGCAATTGGCACCCACGAACGATCAATTTAAAACTGAAGGTTTTCGCGCATTTTAATCCTTGTCATATGGGATCAGCGCTTAGGCACTTAATGTAGCGTTGGTAGGTTCAGGGATACCGCGGGCAAACCTTCGAGTTCATTCACTCCGTCAGGCTTACCTGCGCGGCCTCGTCAAATTTCAACCGGGCCGTTTCAACCTCAGGCAATTTGTCGAGCGTCCATTTATGCAATTCGCGAAATGGCTGCTGCAGTGTTCGACCCAGTTGGGTGATTTCATACTGGACCGCCACGGGCGAGAACGAGATGACCTGGCGCGAGACGAGACCATTTCGTTCCAGTCGCCGCAGGCACTGTGTCAGGGCCTTCTGAGTGACGCCCTCCAGGCGACGCCTGATGGCGTTAAAACGATGCGGCCCGTCATCAAGTACCGCCAGAACCATCATCGACCACTTGTCTGCGATTTGGTCGAACAGTGCCCGGCTTGGGCACTCCGATGAAAAACATTGCGGCTTTAATTCCAGCATCTAAGTTTCCTCATATATACCTAGGCTACTCTAGGTGCCTAATTGACATTAGGTCTACAAAATATACTTATATGGCTTCCAAAAGCAAATGGAGTCCATCCAATGTCAAACCCTGATACCAGCGTTTTATTTCGTCCTCTTTCCATCCGCTCGCTTGAAGTGAAAAACCGCATTGTCATGTCGCCGATGACGAGGCAGTTTTCGCCAGAGGGCATCCCCGGTGAAGGCAGCGCTGCATACTACCGGCGGCGGGCCGAGGGGCGGGTCGGATTGATTTTGTCAGAAGGGACCGTCATTGATCGTCCCGCTTCACGTAACGGCCCCGGCATCCCTTTTTTTCACGGTGAAGCAGCGCTGGCCGGATGGAAGAATGTGATCGATGCTGTTCACAATGCGGGGGGCCGTATGGGGCCGCAACTCTGGCACACCGGCGCAGTTCGTGACGTCAGCGGCTGGGAGCCTGATGCGCCGGTTGAGAGCCCATCCGGCCTCGATTCACCAAATGAACCGCGCGGTGTGGCGATGAGCGAAGAGGATATTGCAGACGCAGTTGCTGCGTTCGCCAAGGCGGCGGCGGATGCCAAACGCCTGGGTTTCGACACCGTTGAGATCCATGGGGCGCATGGTTATTTGATCGATCAGTTCTTCTGGGCCGGCACCAATCAGCGCACCGATCGTTATGGCGGACCGACGATCAAAGAGCGCTCGCGTTTTGCCGCTGAGATCGTGTCTGCTGTTCGTCATGCGGTCGGGCCCGAATTCCCCATCATCATGCGCGTTAGTCAATGGAAGCAGCAGGACTTCGGGGTGCGCCTCGCCGATACCCCTGCACTGATGGAGGACTGGCTGCTGCCGTTGGTTGAGGCGGGTGTTGATGTCCTGCATTGCTCGCAGCGACGCTTTTGGGACCCTGAGTTTCCCGAAATTGATGGTGAGAACGGGCTGAACTGCGCGGGCTGGGCGAAGAAAGTCACGGGAGCCACAACCATTAGCGTCGGCTCGGTTGGGCTGGATAACGATGTTACCAACGCCTTCGCCGGCAAGGGCTCCGCCCCTGCAAGCTTGGACCGCCTTGTCGAGCGCATGGAGCGCGAAGAGTTTGATCTGATCGCGGTAGGGCGTGTTCTGCTGAGTGACAAGGATTGGGTGGCCAAAGTGGAAAAAGGCGATTACGCAGATCTGAAGGGCTTCAATCCGGCCTCTTTAGCCGAATTGGTTTAAGCCTTACACCGGAGTGGGGAGTGTTATGCCACAAAGGTTTTAATCTATAGGAATCAGAGCTCGAGCCTCGGCTTTTGCGAGCCGAAGTCGTAATCCGTTTGTTTCAATGACTGACCTGTTACGACCACTCAACATCCGTCGGGGTTGGGCTGAATTACAGTGGGTCCCGGGCATCTACGTGCAAGTCGTAGATGCCCTTTGGCCGGGTGATACGGCGTCGCCACGATCTGAGAGCCTGGTGATTTGATTGGCTTTCAGTCAGAGTCGATGACGCCCGCCGGCTGCCAGTCGGCCTGGATGGCGACTTCGACTTTCGAATCCAGGGCACTGGCCGCCCGAAATCCTCCATGGCCGCGCGCGAAGTGGGCACTTTGATACTATGCTCATGCTCACTGCAGGCAATTCGCTGGTTTCAATTGTCGGTTGCTAAGGAAAGAAGTCTGTATATGCCTGGTTCTTCATGCCCGGTTCTATTATTGGAACAACCGAATGAGCAGTCTGGTAACCAGTGTTTATCGGCGCATTATGGAGAACAGCATGGATACTAAACCGATCCACAAAGTGTTGTGGCGCTTCGCCGGCTGCGTGACCGGACTGGCGATGATTGCTGCCATTCCTGCCCATGCCGCCGTCGACGGCCCTACTGCAAGTCATAGCATTGCCTTCAGCAACTCCTACGCGGGCAGCGATTTTCGCAAGGTGATGGTGCGTAACTGGCAGGAGATTGCGGCCCAAGCGCAAAAGGATGGCTTGATCCGGGAGGCCCCGGTGGTCAGCGCCAATAACTCGGCGTCGGAACAAGCCGCCCAGATCCAGGACATGATCGTCAAGGGTGTCAACGCCATCGTTATCCTGGCCGCGTCCGACACGGCCCTCAACGGGGTGATCCGCGATGCCTGCAACGCCGGCATCGTGGTGGTGGTCATGGCCAGCCTGGTCACCGAGCGTTGCGTCTATACCGTGGATTACAACTGGTCCGCCATGGGCCGCGTGGAGATGGACTATATCGCCGAGCGTCTCAAGGGCAACGGGACGCTGCTGGAGATCCGCGGCATTGCCGGCGACGCTACCGATAAAAACATCAGCGACGGCATTCGCAAGGCCGCCAGCGACTATCCGGGCCTGAGGTTCGCCAAGACCGTGTATGGGAACTGGACGGCTTCCGTCGCACGCAAGGAGGTGGCTCTGGCGCTGCCGTCGCTGCCCAGCATTGATGCCGTCGCTACTCAAGGGGGCGACGGTTATGGCGCGGCCATGGCGTTCAAGGCGGCGGGACGCCCTTTGCCGATCATCGTGATGGGGAACCGTCAGGATGAACTCGCCCTGTGGAAACAGGAACGCGATGCCAATGGCTACGAAACTGTCTCGGTCTCCGCGTCCCCGAGCGTCTCCCAGGTGGGTTTCTGGGTGGCCCAACAGATTCTGGCGGGCAAGCAGGTGCCGAAGTTCGTCGAGGTGCCGCTGGTACGCATTGATGCGAAAGACCTGGACGCCTGGCTCGCCACTATGCCTGTGGGCGGCGCTGCCAATCCTTTCTACGGCCAGGCTTCCGTTACGGCGATGATCGACGCGGCCAACAACAATACAACTGCGCCTCCGGCGCCTGTGCCGGAGGTTATGAAGCAGTAGCGGCGGGCGGGGATGCGAGGTGCCATGTTGACACTCAGACCGTTCAGGGACAGGCCCATTGCCGTCAAAATTGGCCTGGCGGTCGCTGCACTGGTGTTCCTGATGCTGGCGGTGTCGCTGGTGAACCTCTACGGCCTTCGGGGCATGGTCCGTGCAGTGGACTCTGCCAGCCATTCCGCGGAAATTCTGGCGTCGGTCAATGGGGCCACCGGGCGGGTGGAAAACTTTATCGCGACCCGCGACCAGGAAAGCCTGTTCCAGGCCGAAGGCATGGTGGCCACAGCTATCGCCGGCCTCAGCGCCATTCCGGTGGCTGAGGCGGAATCGCTCAAAGGCAGCCTGGAGAGGCTTTCGGCAGCGATCGCCACCTTGCGGGCGGCGACCCTGACCATGGATGGCGAAACGGAGAACATGACAGTCCACTACGACCGGATGCGAGAGGCGACGGTCCTCGTCGAGCAGGGCATCGCCGATGGGCTGAAGGGGCTTGATGCGCGCACCGCCGACCACGAGGCGCAGGTGAGCAACATCGAAAGCGCCCATCGCATCCTGGATATTCTGCGCAACAGCGAACGGATCATCACCGCCAATGTGGCCAAGAGGCTGGTGACCGGCGATGGCGCGGCTGCCACCACCGCGCGAAACGCTTGCGCGGCACTCCCGCCCGTGGTCGAGCAATTGCGCGAGGTGATGGGTGAGCCTCAGGCAAGAGAGACCCTGGCCCGGTTGGCGACAGCGCTCGCTTCTGCCTGCCTGGCGGTCGAGCACCTCGGCGAGTCGCCCAAACACCTTGAAGGTGAAGTTTTGCAGCATCTCGCCGCCGTCGGGGAGGTGGCCGAGCGCCTTGAGGCAATGTTGGCTGAAGTGGAGGAGCACGCTGCCCATGACGCAAGCGACATTCAGGCCGCAACCGGTTTACTGCACAATGCAGCCGCGCTGTCCAAGCGCTTCGCCGAGCGCGTTGCTACTCTGGAGGCGCAGACGCTGTCGTTTCGCCTGGCACCGTCGGCCGATGTCGCCGGCGCTGTCGGCGACATCCTCGACGAGCTCACCCGTCTCGCTCGCGTTCTCCCTTCGTCCATGGGGCTGCAAGCCAAAGCTGCGCCCCTGACGGTTACCGACCAGATTGCCGGCTATCGCGCGGCATTCGCCAGGTTCCATCAGGCGAGCAACTCCTTGAGCGGCGCACGCGACCAAGTTCGAAGCGAGGCACGGAGCGCCGGCCTGTTGGTTGCGCGCTTCGCGGGTGAAGCGCGCTCTGACGCCTTGGTTCACAATGATCGCGGCATGCTTGCGACGATAGTCGCGGGCACCGTCGCCATTTTGCTGGCTGGCGCCATCGCCTGGAGCACCTCGCGGTTTGTGGCGCAGCCCATCGTGGCCCTGGCCTCGGTTATGCGCCGGCTTGCCGCCGGCGACTTGAACGCCGAGATCGCCAGCGCCGGACGCGGCGACGAGATAGGGATCATGACCCGCGCCGTACGGGTGTTCCAGGAGAACGCCCTGAGAATCCGGGTGCTGGAGGCCGAGGCCGAGGCCGAACGACAGCAAGTCCAGGCCTCTTTGGAGAGAATGGTCGCTGAACGGACCGACACGCTGCACCGACAGACCGAGGTGCTGGAGGCCCAGGCTGTCGAACTCATTCAGGCGCGCAACCAGGCCGAGACAGCTAACCAGGCAAAGAGCGATTTCGTCGCCACGGTCAGCCACGAACTGCGCACCCCCCTGACTCTCATTCTCGCCCCCCTGGAGCAGCTCTCGGCGGCGACCAGCCCGCCGGCGGACTGGCGTGTGCAAATCGAGCGCGCCCAACGCAACGCACTGCGCTTGATGAACCGGGTGAACGATATCCTCGATTTCTCCAAGGCCCAAGCGGGCAAGTTTGAGCTGTGTCCGGCGCCCATTGATTTGAGCAAGGTGGTTGGTGTGCTGGCCGAAGATGCCGCCATGGCGGCCAAGGGCAAAGGCTGCACGTTAACCTGCAGCATCGATCCTGCGCTCGGCACGGTTTTCCTGGACCCCCATCACTTCGAGAAAATTCTCCTCAACCTGGTGAGCAATGCCATCAAGTTCACGCCCGCTGGCGGCACCGTGCACCTGGCAGTCACTCACCTTGATGCCGAGCGATTTGAATTCGCGGTGCAAGACTCGGGGATTGGCATTGCGCCAGACAAACTACCGCTGCTGTTCCAGCGCTTTTCCCAGATCGACAATTCCGCCACGCGCCACTACAGCGGCACAGGCATCGGTCTCGCCCTGGTCAAGGATCTGGTCGAACTGATGGGCGGCGAAGTCGGTGTCAACAGTGAGCCCGGACAAGGCTCGTGCTTCTTTGTTCGACTTCCGGTAGGGGCTGAGCAAGACTCCTTGCCGAGCGAAGCCAGCAACATGCACGAGCGATCGTCACCGAGCACAACCGAGCAGCGCCACCTGCGTTTCGACGACGGCCGCCAGGGCAATGGCAACGACCAGGTTTCGACGCAAGGCGCAGACGACGAGCAGTCCCCGGAGCGTGCCTCGCAGTCCAGGGTACTCGTCGTAGACGACAGCCCTGAAATGCTTAGCTACCTCAGCGAACTTTTGCACAATGACTACATTGTCGCCACCGCGGCTGATGGAGAGCAGGCCTGGGCACTCCTGCAGCGCCGACCGATCGATGTGGTCGTCTCGGATGTGATGATGCCGAAGCTCGACGGTTTTGGCCTGACAGCCAGAATCAAAGCCAGCGCCGGTTTCGCCCACTTGCCCGTGATCCTGTTGACCGCCCGCGGCGGCAGTGAGGCCTGCGTCTCCGGGCTGGAGAGTGGCGCCGATGACTATATCGCCAAACCCTTCTCGCCGTTGGAGCTCAAGGCTCGCATACGCGCAGCGATACGCATGGGCCAGGTGCAGGCCGAACTGCACGCCAAATCCCGTCAAGCGGGTATGGCCGAAATCGCCACGACTGTGCTGCATAACGTTGGCAACGTCCTCAACAGCGTGAACGTATCGGCAGAACTGGTCGGAAGCCAGATGCGTACCTCCAAAGCCCAGGGGCTGGGCAAGGTGGCTCAGTTGATGAACGAACACGTCGATGACCTGAGCACTTTTCTCACCAGCGACCCAAAAGGAAAGATGCTGCCCGGCTACCTGCTCAAGCTGGCGGAGGTGGTGAAGGCGGAGCAACAGGGCATCATCGAAGAACTCGAGCGACTGACCAAGGGTGTTGACCACATCAAAAGCATTGTCGCCGCCCAGCAGTCCTATGCCGTGGCCGTCAGTGTCGTGGAAACAGTGCCGGTTCCCGAGTTAATCGATGATGCCCTGCGCATGAGTGCCGGATCACTGGCGCGTCAGGCCGTGACGGTGATCAAGGAGGTTGCCGACTTGCCCCTGCTGTCGCTCGACCGGCACCGGGTGCTGCTGATTCTGGTGAACCTGATCAGCAACGCCAGACAGGCGTTGGACGGTGTGGTTGATCGCAGCCCGTGCATCACGCTCCACGCCTCCCTTGTTGACGGATCAGTATTGCGAATTACGGTGGCCGACAACGGCAATGGGATTGCGCCAGAGGACCTGGCGCGTATCTTTTCGCATGGCTTCACTACTCGCAAAGACGGTCACGGTTTCGGCCTGCACAGCTGCGCGCTAGCCGCGCATGAGATGGGTGGGAGCTTGAGCGTGCACAGCGACGGGGTTGGACAGGGCGCAACCTTCACCCTCGATGTTCCCCTCAATGTGCCGCAGAGTGAACGATGAACATCGAACCGGCACATGGTTCTTCGTTGAACAACTACGCCTCGATATTGGCGGTTCTGGCCTTGAGCTGAGCGATTGAGTTTAGACAGGCGGCAATGGACTGATATAGCCAACAACCTATTGTTATAAAAGTTTTATGGAGCTTGCTGGAACTCCGTTACAGACTATCGGGATCCCCGAAAAACATCTGAATCCGCGACCTCAACCACCGCTCTCCCGGATCATTGTCCTGCGACCCACGCCACGCCATGTGCAATTCGAACGTGCGCACCGGCAATGGTGGTTCTTCTGCCCGCAAGCCTCCCGCGGCCGTGAGTGCTTCGGCCGCGTAGTCCGGCACGATGGCGACAATGTCGGTGCCTGCCAGCAATGTCCCCAGCCCGTTGAACTGCGGTACTGCCAGTACCACATGGCGCTTGCGGTCGAGCTTCTCCAGCTCTTCATCGATGAACCCGCTCAAGTCGCCGGCGAACGACACCAGTGCGTGGGGGCGGGCGCAGAAGTCGTCCAGGCTCAGGGAGCCCGGCACACTGTCGGCGCGCAGCAGTTTCGGCAGGCTGCGGCGCAGCACTTTGCGTTTGGCGTTGGCCGGCAGGTCGGCGGTGTAGCTGACGCCGATGGAGATTTCGCCGGAGGCGAGCAGGCCGGGCATCAGGATGTAATTGACGCGGCGTACCACCAGTACGATGCCGGGCGCTTCGGCGCGCAGGCGTTTGAGCAGTTGGGGCAGCAGGGCGAATTCGACGTCGTCGGACAGGCCGATACGGAACACCGCCGTGCTGGTGGCCGGGTCGAACTCGGCGGCGCGGCTCACAGCGGTTGAAATCGAGTCCAGGGCCGGGGAGAGCAGGGCGAATATTTCCACGGCGCGGGCCGATGGCTCCATGCTGCGCCCGGTGCGCACGAACAGCGGGTCATCGAACAGCCCGCGCAGGCGCGACAACGCTGCGCTGATGGCTGGCTGACCAAGGAATAATTTCTCGGCCGCGCGGGTCACACTGCGCTCATGCATCAAGGTTTCGAATACGATCAAGAGGTTAAGGTCGACACGACGCAGGTCGTTACGGTTCATCTTGTGTCCTGGAAGAGTCAGCTTTACTTGACGAGAGCGGCCATATAAGAGCCCTGAAGGTCCATTCAGACGCGTGACCGGTATGAATCTTACGGGGAAAGGCTGGTACTCTGCACCGGCTAATTGAGTTTTCCTACGATACTTGAGGTCTATTCCTCAGATGCGGAATCAATGACAGACATGTCGACTATTAACGGCGACCGGTGGTCTTAGCCGTAAAGCCCAGATAGAGTTCATGGCAATAGAGGTTACTTTGACGAGGTTTGCGATGTCCCGCACGATCCGTTTTCACAAGTTTGGTCCGGCCGAGGTGCTCAAGTGCGAAGAGCATGCAGCCGCGCAGCCCGCACCGGGCGAAGTGCAGGTGCGTGTCGAGGCGATTGGCATCAGCTGGTATGACATTTTGTGGCGCCAGAACCTGGCGTCTTCCCACGCACGTCTTCCATCCGGCCTTGGCCATGAGATGGCCGGGGTGGTTGTGGCCTTGGGCGACGGCGTGGATGACTTGGCAGTGGGCGATAAAGTGGCCAGTTTTCCGGCCGAGAGCCCCAATGATTACCCGGTGTATGGCGAACAGATCGTCCTGCCCCGTTCGGCCCTGACCCGCTACCCGGACGTCTTGAGCCCCATCGAAGCCAGCGTGCACTACACGCCGCTGCTGATTGCCTACTTTGCGTATGTGGACTTGGCACGGGTCAAGCCCGGGCAGTTTGCCCTGGTGACCGACGCCAGCCACTGCGCCGGCCCTTCGTTTGTACAACTGGGCAAGGCCCTGGGTGTGCGGGTGATTGCCGCCACCAAGGACAGCGCAGAGCGCGAGTACCTGCTCTCTCTGGGCGCAGAAAAGGTCATCGTCACCGAGGAACAGGACCTGCTGATGCAAGTCAACAAGTTCACCGAGAACCGCGGCGTCGATGTGGTATTCGATGGCTTGGGCGGCCCGCAGATGTCGTTGCTCGGTGATGTGCTGGCGCCCCGTGGCAGCCTGGTGCTGTATGGCTTGCAGGGCGGTAACCAGACACCGTTCCCGGCGTGTGCGGCGTTCCAGAAGAACATTCAGTTCTTTGTGCACTGCATCGGTAACTTCACCGGCAAACCGGAACTGGGCATCATCCAGGACCAGGTAGCCTTGCAGCGCGCGTTGCGCGACATCAACCAACTGACCGCAGATCGTGTGCTCGTTCCTCTGAAAACCACGGTGTTTCCGTTCAATCAGTTTGTCGAAGCGCACCGTTATATGGACGAATGCCCGTGCCGCGAGCGGGTTGCGTTGCAGGTTGCGGCTGTTTGAGCTGTAGGAGTATTCGTAAATGAGTACTCCGACGCCTGAGCGCATGGGGCAAATGCGCCATTTTACAGGGCTTAACCCGCCCGCCCCAGAAGGTGCCGCCCTGGCACTTTAGCCCGCAAATCCGGCCCTTCCTCCCTCACGCCGCCCTGATTCCCAGTGCGGCGTCGTTGTATGTGCACCATTTATGCGACATCGGTCGCCCATCTGAGCTGGTTTTCGGCTCGCTTCTGTATCTATTAATCATTATTCCAGCACTGATAATTGCGCCTTCACTTTCATCTCAAGGATTGAGCAATGATTGAATCTCTGGCACGGCTGCAGATAGTTTTTCGAACTATCGATACGACACACATGCGGACTCGGGAAGGTGGGCGCGGTCATAAAGCGTACCTGCCATGCAAATGGAAAAGTTGTTTGAGTCTATTGTCGGACACTTCTTTAAAAGTCTGGTTAAAAAAGCGTAGGAGCTTGTCGGAAGAGTCCTAAGTCTAGCGCTAAAAATGAATTTTCCATCTATTTCATTGGGTTATGCGCTTGTGCAGGTGAGTGATGCTCCACGGGCAACCCACATCGTTTTATTGCGCGGTGCTAGTGTTTAATCATCGACGCACAGTACGGTGCGCGATTTTCCTACACGCAAAATAGGTCAAGCAAACACTCTCAGCAGTTGCTTGAAACTGATATTTCAACTCGGGTAGTAGAACTATGAGCACTATTCACGAACAGGCTATGAATCATGTTTACCAGCAAGTTCTGCAACGTTTGATCGGGCACTTCACTCGCTCCGGACGTACAGCGCTCCAGTTATTGGTCCAGCGAATCATCGTCGCGGCGGGGGGAATGGAGCAGGTGGGGGATTTCAAGGTTCTGGTGGCCCACGGTGGTGGTGAAGTCAGCAGCTATACCCTGGCGTTGCTCCGAGCTGCTCAACTGACCATTGCTGGTCGTGCGCCGCGCACCTTTCAACTGAGGGTCGCGACGCTACGGCATGCGGGCATGACCGAAGGGCAGCTCGATACCCTCAATCGCGGCTACGGCCGGCTGTTTCTCCACGATGACCCGCGCGTCGAGTTGTTGATGGTGGAAAACCAGGAAGTACAGCCCTTCAATCACCAGCGTCCAGCCTCAGCGAGCGGGCGAAAGATCAGCCAGCGCAATATGTTGATGGTGGGCCATCTGAGCGCCGGGGACTGTCGGGCCACACTGTGCAACGACACTTACCTGGCCGTCGGTGATTTTTACCAGCGTGTCACCACCTGCAACGGCGGCGTCCACGCGCTGGTCAGTGGCGACTCCCCGCGCAAGCAAAGTCAGTTTCTTGCCTGGCTCAAGAAAACCGCGCAGGGCGCAGGCATCCGTGTTCCCAAGGGGCATCCGCTGTCGCTCAACGCGTTGTTCGCGCGCATGGACGAGTGGAGCACCGGTTATTACCGTGATGTGTTCGGTGAGCATTACATGGACAGCGACAACCCCAGCACGGTGGGGCATCGTCACTTGGCCTACATCGGCATCGCCGACCTGCTGGAAGATGTCGACATCGCGTCGACATCCTTGCTGACCGAGTTCATGGCCTATATTCCCGATCCACTGGGTTTTTACTTCAGCCATCCGGCCTATTCCAATCCATTGCTGATGGCTCACCTGCGCGGGCTGCAGGCCGAATGCCTGCGCGGGCTGGATTATGAAGAAGGGGTCGAAAGCTTTATTAAGCAGGCAAATGCGTACATGCGACGCCTGCGCATGCCCGACGACTTGCTCATGCAGGCCGGGACCCGCGAAGGGCGCATGCTGTGGAGTACTTACGCCCAGCAGTTCTTCGGCCTGGATGAGACCCAACTGACCTGCCTGCTGTTCTCGCCGTTTCTGCATCACGGAGAGCGACTCGAGGGTTATTTGCGCCACTGTCATCCGGGCATGCTGGTGGCACTTCCTGAGTTGCACAAGGTCCTCCAGGGCAACGGCTCCGCCGAAATGCTGCAGCAATGGGTAACGGACACCAGCGGCTTACCGATGCCCTTGTTGCAACACCTGTATCGCAAACGGCCGCTGGCCGGCGAGAACGGCACGTCTTGCGTCGGTGCGGCCCAGGGCGCCGCGCAGGCCGTGCCATTGTTCGGGCGATGACGCTGCGCGGCGAGCGTCAGGCGGATTTTGCGTATCAGGCGGTCTATCGCTACATGATCAGTCTGATCAACGAGGTCAGTACCGACACCCGGGTAAAACTGCCGTCGTTGCGGCAATTGGCCGAGCGCCTGAACGTGTCGATCTCGACGATCCAGTACGCCTATGCGCTGCTGGAGAAGGAGGGCAGGGTCTATTCGGTGGCCAAATCCGGTTATTACGCCTGGCCGATGTCGGCGAACTCCCTAGTATGGGCGGGTGGTGATCTGCTTGACCGTCTCTACGCGGCAGCCCGGCGTCCCGGCATGGTGGTACTCAGTGGTGACGAGCCGGCATTGCTGGGTTCCCTGGATGAAACACTGCTGCGACTGGAGCGGGAGCTGGTGCGCCAATACCCGCCAAATCTGCAGCCCTGGTCCCAGCCTTGCGGCGTGTGGGAGTTACGCGCAGCGCTGGCCGCACGCTATACCTCGTCGCCTACGCGCTGCTGGCACGCCGATGACGTGTATATCGGTGCCGACCTGCGTGGCGTGCTGGACATTCTGATCGAGGTGCTGGGCCTGCGGGGCACCACTGTGATTGTGGAATCGCCTTGCGACTGGCTGATCCTGCGCCTGTTGCAGGACGCCGGGGTGCGTGTCATCGAGCTGCCCTGGACGCCGGAGGGCGGCCTGGACAGGACGGCGCTGGGTAGGCTGTTGCGCGATGAATCGGTGCATCTGGTGTTGCTCTCGTCTTCCGTCAGCCTGCCCTGCGGGGTGGCCATGTCAATCGACGAGCGTCTTGACGTGGCAAATCTGCTGGGTCAGTACGGTTGCTGGTTGCTTGAAAACGACACCTTTGGTGAGCTGGGTTTCGCAGCCCCCCACACGGCATTGCGCGAACTGGTGAACCCTGAGCGGCTGATCGTGTTTTCTTCGTTCGAGAAAGTGCTCGGCTCGGAAGCTCCCTACGGGTATCTGCTGTGCCGGCGCATGAGCAATGAGTTGCAGCGCCAGTTCCTGCTGCGCTCATTCCGCTTATCGTCAATCCGCCAGCGCGCGATTGCCCGCCTGTACCAAAGCGGGCGGATTGATCAGCACCTGCGCACGTTGCGCCAGCGCTTGGGCGAGCAGGCCGCGCAGATGAGCCGGCGCCTGGAGCAGCACTTGGGTGACCAAGTGACCTATCGGATGCCGGCCGCCGGTGCCACGTTCTGGCTGGCGTCCACCCGAGCGGTGGACATGCGCCAGGCATTTCAGCGCCTGCTGGCACGGCAGGTGGTGATCGCGCCTGGCGAGCTGTTCAGTGTCAGTGGCTTGCACCAGCAGAACCTGCGCCTGAGTCACACCTTTCACGGGCAACCCAATCTTGATATTGCCCTGGCGGCATTGAGCGAGGCATTGCGCCAGGCGCAGACTGGTTGAAGTTTCTCTTAACGATGTAGGATCGATACCGTCGCGCAGTAGTCAAACTCTCAGTAAACTGCCATTTTTCCGAATCCTTCTATCCGAGGTTTATGCATGACAATCAGTCCTTTTGCGGGCAAGCCGGCGCCGGCCCAGTTGCTGGTGGACATCCCGCGACTGGTCACGGCCTATTACACCGGCCAGCCTGATGCAGCGATCTCCACCCAGCGCGTAGCCTTTGGTACCTCCGGGCACCGTGGCAGCTCGTTCGAACTGAGCTTCAACGAATGGCATGTGCTTGCCATTAGCCAAGCCATCTGCCTGTATCGCGAAGCCCAAGGCATCAACGGCCCGTTGTTTGTTGGCCTGGATACCCACGCGTTGTCGACCCCGGCCGGCGCCAGCGCGCTGGAAGTGCTGGCCGCCAATGGTGTGCACGTGATGCTGGCCGAAGGCGATGAATACACGCCGACCCCGGCGATTTCCCACGCCATCATCTGCTACAACCGTGGCCGTACCAGCGGCCTGGCTGACGGCATTGTTATCACGCCGTCCCATAACCCGCCGCAAAGTGGTGGCTACAAGTACAACCCGCCTAACGGTGGCCCGGCCGATACCCACGTCACCAAGTGGATCGAAGCCAAGGCCAACGAGCTGCTGGCCAATAAACTGGCCGGGGTCAAGCGCATCACCCATGCCCAGGCGCTCAAGGCCGACACCACCCATCGCCATGATTACCTCAACAGCTACGTGGCCGACCTGATCAACGTGATCGACATGGACGCCATCCGCAGCGCCAACCTGCGCCTGGGCGTGGACCCGCTGGGCGGAGCAGGGGTGCGCTACTGGTCGGCGATTGCCGAGCACTACCGCCTGAACCTGGACGTAGTGAACACCGAAGTCGATGCCACGTTCCGCTTCATGAGCGTCGACTGGGACGGGCAGATCCGCATGGACCCATCCTCCAGCTACGCCATGCAAGGCCTGATCGGTCTCAAGGAGCGCTTCGACGTGGCCTTCGCCTGCGATCCGGACCACGACCGTCATGGCATCGTGACCCCGTCCGGCGGCCTGTTGGCGCCGAACAACTACCTGGCGGTCTCCATCGACTACCTGTTCCAGAACCGTCCCGAGTGGCGCGCCGACGCGGCCGTAGGCAAGACCGTGGTCAGCAGCGGCCTGATCGATCGCGTGGCCGCGCGCATTGGCCGTCGCCTCTACGAAGTGCCGGTGGGCTTCAAGTGGTTCGCCGACGGCCTGTTTGACGGCTCATTGGGCTTTGGCGGGGAAGAAAGCGCGGGTGCATCGTTCCTGCGTAAGGACGGCACGGTGTGGAGCACTGACAAGGACGGCCTGATCCCGGCATTGCTGGCCGCGGAAATGACCTCGCGCAAAGGCCAGGACCCGAGCCAGATCTACCGTGGCCTTACCGATGCCCTCGGCGAGCCATTCGCCATTCGTGTCGACGCCAAGGCCACGCCGGCGCAGAAGGCCCTGCTGGGCAAGCTGTCGCCGCAGCAGGTGACGTCCACCGAACTGGCCGGGGAGAGCATCCAGCAGATCCTCAGCCATGCGCCGGGCAACAACCAGGCGATTGGCGGCTTGAAAGTCATGACCGAAAACGGCTGGTTCGCCGCGCGGCCATCGGGCACCGAGGACATCTACAAGATCTACGCCGAGAGTTTCATTGGCGAGGACCACCTCAAGCAGCTGGTGGAAGAAGCGCAGGTGCTGGTAGACGGCGCCATCTCGGAATAACACCGCAAAACCCATGTGGGAGGGGCAGGCCACTCCCACATTTTATTGGGCCAAAGCGCTGGCTCAGGCCAGGTCGACCAGCACGATCTCGCTGTCTTCGATGGCCGTCACCCGTAACACCGACTCATCCTCCACCGCCACACCATCTCGAGCTTGCGCACGCAAGCCGTTGACTTCAATCACTCCGGTAGCCGGCACCAGGTAAGCACGACGCCCGCTGTCCAAGCGGTATTGCGCGCTTTCCCCGGCTTTCAGGTTCGCTGCTACCAGGCGCGCATCCGCACGAATGCGCAAGCTCACGTTATCTCCAGCCTTGCCACTGGCCAGGGTTACAAACCCTTCGCGATTACCCTTCGGAAACGGCTTGGCGCCCCAGGAGGGTGGCAGGCCTGCCTCGTTCGGGATGATCCAGATCTGGAAGATCTTGGTGGGCGTGGCTTCCAGGTTGTACTCGCTGTGGGCGATCCCGGTGCCTGCGCTCATCACCTGCACATCCCCAGCCTCGGTGCGGCCCTTGTTGCCCAGGTTGTCGGCGTGGCTGATCGCGCCTTCACGCACGTAGGTGATGATCTCCATGTCGCGATGGGGGTGCTGCGGGAAGCCGGTGCCGGGGGCAATGATGTCGTCGTTCCACACCCGCAGGTTGCCCCAGTGCATGCGCTTGGGGTCGTGGTATTCGGCAAATGAAAAGTGGTGATGGGCGTCAAGCCAGCCATGGTGGGCGCCGCCCAGGGCGTTGAAAGGTCGAAGTTCTAACATGATCGTCTCCTGTTGATGGCGCCAATGATCCGGGAGCTCATGATCGATAAAAAGCGAAAAAAATGCCTGAATTCTATCGAAGGATTAGATTGGTTACTGGCGTTTTGACTTTCACTTCATCGCCTAACTGCATGACCGTAAAGCAATTGGCTGGAACTGAGCGCCGATTCCGGCGACCATGGCGCACTTGTCAAAACCCAGCTCATCGCAGGAGTCCGCGTGTCGCAACACAAGCCTGATCTGCCCCCCGAACTGCGCCCCTTGGCGGAAATGCCTCTGCTCAAGCGCCTCGCCGCGCGCCTGTTTGGCCATGGCCTGACGCGTTTGCGCGCGCAGCACCGGTTTTCCTGGTTGCATGGGCAGGCCGATGGTTTTCGCAGTGGTCACGAGGCCGGCGTGGAGTATGGCTATCGCGAGGGCAAGGCCGATGGCATTGAGGAAGGCCGGCAAGTCCTGTTGATCCGCGACTTCCGTCCCGATGAGCACCGCGCGCCCGGCGTCGATGACAGCCTGTTCGATGATTGGCGGCTGCCCTTGAGCGCCGACGTGAAGAAACGCATCAAGGCTGACGTGGCTCGGTTGCTACCGGCCCATGCCCAGCCAAGTGCGGCGCAATGGAAGATGATCTTCAGCGACACGCCGTCAACCTCGGTGATCGCCGGTGCCGGTGCGGGTAAATCCACCTCGCTGGTATTGCGCATTTTGCTGCTCACCCATTACCTGGGCTTCGAATTGAGCTCGATGACCGTGGTGACCTTCACCCGCGAGTCGCGCAAAGACTTCATCAACAAGCTGATGGAAATTCTCAACCTGTGGGGCCAACCCCTTGGCATGAAAGAAGCCCAGGCGGTGGTGCGCACCTTTCACTCGCGCATTCTGCCGATGGTCCGCAGCCTGCCGGGTTTCGAACGCCTGCAGGCGTTCGAAAACCTCAGTGCCGGTTTCGAAGACGCTGACAGCAACCCGTTCGACCTGCGCATCAGCGACGCCCAGCGCCAGCAGATGAATGCCTGCTATCACCGTTTGCATGGCCAGCACGCGCGGTTTCGTGAGCTGATTGCACCGCTGGCGCGCCAAGGCCTGCAACTGCGGGAGCTGGAGCGCGATCATCCGGATGTACAAAAACGCATGGCGGTAACCGAACTGGCGGCCAAGCGCGATGAAGAGCTCTGCGATGTGATCGAAGACCTGTGGTTTCGTGCCGGCGCCTGGCCGATCAAGGGGATTGAGCCCAGTCGCCAGCGCTTCGAAATCAATGGCGCGCAGTTTCACTGCCATGGCTACATCCCGGAGCTGGATGCGTGGGTGGTGCTGGGCTTTGACTCCAGGGAAAACGCCCAGATCAGTCGGCCTAACTCGAAGCTGTCGGTACGCGCAGAGTGGGCGGTAAAGCGCACATTGTTTCAAGCTTTCTGTCGTAAGCCTTTGATATGGCTTGATAGCTATGATTCGTCAAAGCGTCTTTTAAGCAGCCTCGCCGGTGATGCGAGCGCGGGTCCCGGCTTTGATTACAAGGTCAAGGGCGAGCTGGCGTCGGCGCCGCTGCTGGACAGTTTCGTGATGGCGGCCGGCTTTATCGAGAACCTGGGGCTGGACGTACCCACCGCCGTCGGCCAGATGAGCTTCGCCAAGGACGATCCGGACCGGTACTTCTTTGAAGCCCTGAGCATTTTCTGGAAAGCCCTGGAAGACCATCTTCTCGACCAGTCGCCGCCGATCATGACCTATAACCGCATGTTCTCGCTGTTTGGCGAAAACACCCCGGAAAACCTCAAGCTGCTCAGCGATCCGCTGCTGCGGCCGATGTCGCACCTGATGATCGACGAATTCCAGGACGTATCGCCACAGATCGTCTCGTGGATACGCGCCAGCCTGCGGGAAATCCGCAGCCGTGGCCCGGCGATGCATGTGGGCCGTGGCGCGCAACGATCGTCCTTGCTGTGCGTGGGCGATGACTGGCAGTCGATCTACGGCTGGCGCGGCAGTTCGCCCAAGTACTTCATGGAATTCAACCAGGAATTCCCATCGCCGAGCACGACCCGCGTGATGCTCAGCGAGAACTACCGCAGCCATCAGCACATCATCGACGCCGCCGAACATATTGTGCGCGCCGCGCCGGCCATCCCCGGGAAAAAGGCCAAGGCCAGCGGCACGCCAAAAGCGTTGGTGCCGGTCACAGTAGTGGAGCGCGACGATGCAGCGCTGGGTCGGCAGCTGCTGGAGCATTATCAAAGGGGCGATTCAGTGTTAATGCTGTATCGAAAAAGTAGCGATAAGATACTGATTCAAGAGAATATTCAGTCGATTGTTAATGTTGATTCTAGCTTGCCTGCGGCGGCGCGCAGGTTGAAGCAGCTGACGTACCACAGCGCCAAGGGCCTGCAGGCGGATGCGGTGTTCCTGCTCGGTGATTGCCAGCATCTGACCAGTTCGCCCTACAAGAACCAGGTGTACCGCATGGCGGGCTTGGGCAAGGACGGGGACAGCGAGCCCTATGACACTGCGCAAAAGGACGAAGTGCTGCGCCTGGCCTACGTCGGGATTACCCGGGCCGTGAGCCATTGCTACTGGTACGTGGAGAAGCCCGAAGGCCAGGCAGTGAATGTGCCCAAGGCCTCGGAGCGGGTTGACGGCAAGAAAGCGTTTTTCGACGATCAGCGCCATTAGTAGGGGACAAATGCGATTCCAATGTGGGAGGGGGCTTGCTCCCGATAGCGCTGGTTCAGTCACTGTAGGTGGTGACTGACACCCTACTATCGGGAGCAAGCCCCCTCCCACAGTTGAGCTTCTTTTTGTTGGCTGGGCCGGGATCAGGCCCTCAGCGACAACGGCGGCACAAACGACTCCAATTCATCCTCCACCGCCTCGATAATCCGCTCCACATCGGCGGCATTCATCACCGTGGCGCAGGGGATGCCGGCAATGGCAATCAGCGTCTCGCCGCTGGCGCGGTCGAACAGGCGGGCGATCATACTGCCGGGCGCGTCCATGCTCGCCTCGAAGCCCATCGGATGAAAATGCCAGCGCATCAGCTGGCAGGCGTTGGGGAACGTCACTTTGTTCATGTTGCCCACCTTGTTCATTGAGCGCTTCCTTTAGCTCGCGGCAGGGGGGCCATGACCGTCACTGGTCGTGGCGTCGAAGAGCTTAAAAATAGCATTCGTTCGTAAGTGCAAGGTGACTTTTTTCGCCCCGTTCGGCGGTTGTTTTCCTAAAGATTGATGTAGGTCATGACTTACCAATGCAGGGCAAAAGGCCATCAGTCAGGCGCTGCAATTGTGCATTGAAGACCCCGCTGAACTTCGGCAATCTCCACGGTTTATTCGCCGCAGAGTCCTCCATGCCCGACATTGCCCCCGACGATGATTGCCAGCACACCCACGCCACGGGCGACCTGGTGTTGCGCCACCATCTGTGTTGGCGCCATCGCGACTTGGATGGGGTGATGTCCTACTACCACCCGGACATCCAGTACCACGACTTTCTCCAGAACCGTGTAGTCGGTTACGCCGAACTGCGCGCATACCTGCAAGCCAGCATGCCCCGCGAAGCTGACGAGGCGATTGAGCACACCGACCGCATTCGCGCCGATGGCGATACCGCGTTCATCCAGTACCGCATCACCTTGCGTGGTGGTCAGGGACTGGTGTCATTTCGTACCAGCGAGGCCATCACCGTGCGCGATGGTCTGATCTGGCGCGTCAATGAGTACGCGTCATTGGTGCATGAACAGCCCTCCCGAGCCCAGCGTCCCAGCGTCAGCCGCCTGGGCCTGTCGCCCCAGCAATTGGGGCATATGGCCAATGACTTGCAGCAGTACTTCGAGCGCAAGCAGCCTTACCTGGACCCGGAACTGGACCTGCAGCGCGTCGCCAAGGAATGTGGCTACAGCCGCAATCAGATTTCCTACCTGCTCAACCAGGTGCTGGGGCAAAGTTTCTACCGCTATGTCAACCAGGCTCGGCTCCAGCATCTGCTGGCCGCGCTGGATAAAGCACAGCCACCGATCAAGGTCGACGACCTGGCCTTCGCCGCCGGTTTCAATTCGTTGTCGGCGTTCTACAGCGCCTTCCGCCAGCACACCGGCCAATCGCCCAAGGCCTACGTCAAACAAATTTCCCTGCGTGCACGCGCGCAAGACAGCGAATAACCCGGAGTTCTAGGATCCCCCCATCGAAACGTGGTTGGGGAGCTTGGCATGCCGGCATGGCGCACTATCAGTTTATGGATGGACCAACTGGACGACCCGCTGTTGGCGCGGCCGGCCCTTGAGCATGACCTGGACGTCGATGTGGCCATTACCGGCGCCGGCTACACCGGACTGTGGACCGCCTACTACCTGAAACGCCAGGCGCCCGAGCTGAAGATCGCGATTATCGAGGCGCAAACCGCAGGCTTCGGCGCCTCGGGCCGTAACGGCGGCTGGCTGATGGGCAATCTGCTGGGCGAAGACCGCCTGCTGGCCGGCCTTGCGCCTGAACAGCGCCGGCCCTCCTTCGACTTGCTGCATGGCATTCCCGACGAAGTGGCCCAGGTGCTGGCCCGTGAAGGCATTGACTGCGACTACCGCAAGGGCGGCGCGCTGTACTGCGCCGCACGCTACCCCGAGCAAGAAGGCAGCCTGCGTGCTTACCTGGACAAGCTCTACGCCCAAGGCCTGACCGAAGCCGACTACCGCTGGCTGAGCCCTCGACAGTTGGCTGAACAGATCCGCATCGCAAAGCCCTATGGCGGTATCCATGCACCCCATGTCGCCACGATCAACCCGGCCAAGCTGGTGCGCGGCCTTGCGCGGGTGGTGGAAAACATGGGCGTGACGATTTATGAAAACAGTCCGGTCACCCACTGGCAATCCGGCAGCCTGCGTACCGCCAGGGCCAGCGTGCGTACTGCCTGGGTGGTGCCGGCTGTCGAGGGTTACGCCAATACCTTGCCACTCCTCGGTCGGTACCAGTTACCCGTGCAAAGCCTGATCGTCGCGACCGAACCGCTACCCGCCAGTACTTGGGATGAAATCGGCCTGAGCCACGGCCAGGCCTTTGGCGAAAGTAGCCGCCAGGTCACCTATGGCCAACGCTCGGCGGATAACCGCCTGGTGTTCGGTGCCCGGGGCGGTTACCAGTTCGCCGGCAAATTGCGCCATAACTTCGATTTGACTGACAGCGAAGTGGCGTTACGTCGCTACCTGTTCGGCGAACTTTTCCCGCAGCTGAAAAAGGTGCGGATTACCCATTCCTGGGGCGGCAACCTCGGCATGTCGCGCAGTTTCCGGCCGCACATGCTCTGCGATCACAAGACCGGCATCGCCCTGGCCGGTGGTTACGGCGGGGAGGGCGTCGGTGCCACCAACCTGGGCGGTCGCACCTTGGCCGACCTGATCCTCGGGCGCGACACGCCGCTCATCCACCAGCCCTGGGTGATCCGCGAGCGCGGCCTCGACGCGCTCAAAGCCTGGGAGCCGGAGCCGTGCCGCTGGCTCGGCTACAACGCGATCATTCGCAGTTTTGTCCATGAAGACCAGGTGCTGGCCAACCCCAACACCGCCCCCTGGCGCCGCAAACTGGCGACCGGTGTGGCCGGGTTCATGGAAGGTTTCATGCACTAAGTCGTTTCACCTACACGGGAAAACCCCATGAGCATCACTCAATTCAAAGACACGCTGAATGCCCACTTGCCGGACTCGTCACCGGTGGCCGTGCCCCTGGGCGAGCCGATCGCCGTGGCCTCGACCCTTAGCGTTGAACGCAGCGACGGCGTCGAGACCGGTATCTGGGAATGCACCCCGGGCCGCTGGCGTCGGCAGATCAAATCCCAGGAGTTTTGCCACTTTATCCAGGGGCGCTGCACCTTCACCCCTGACAACGGTGAAATCGCTCACATACAAGCCGGCGATGCACTGATGTTGCCGGCCAACAGCACCGGCATCTGGGACATCCAGGCAACCGTGCGCAAGACCTACGTACTGATTTTGTAACGCTTTGATCCTTGACCGCCTGCCATAAAAACAGCCCTAAAATCGCCAGGAAATCGAACCATGAAAGCCATTGCCCTGTTGCCCTTGATGTTGGTGGCCTCTATCAGCCAGGCCGCCGAGACGGTGAAGATCTACAACTGGTCCAGCTACATCGCGCCGGACACCACGAAGAATTTCCAGAAGCAGACCGGTATCGGCTTCAGCTACGACGTGTATGACAGCAATGAAACCCTCGATGGCAAGCTGATGACCGGTAACTCCGGCTATGACGTGGTGTTCCCGTCCAATCACTTCATGGCGCGGCAGATCCAGGGCGGCGCCTTGAAGAAGCTCGACAAGAGCCAGTTGCCCAACTGGAAAAACCTCAACCCCGTGCTGCTCAAGGCCCTGGAAAACAACGACCCGGGCAATGCCCATGGCTTCCCGTACCTGTGGGGCAGTACCGGTATCGGCTACAACATCGACAAGGTCAAGGCGGTGCTGGGCGATAACGCACCGGTGGACTCCTGGGACTTGATCTTCAAGCCCGAGTACATGGAAAAGCTCAGCAAATGCGGGGTAGCCATCCTCGATAACGGCCCGGAACTGCTGCCTATCGCCCTTAATTACCTGGGGCTGCCACCCCACAGTAAAAAACCTGAAGACTACAAAAAAGCCGAGGCGCTGCTGATGAAAGTGCGGCCCTATGTGGCGTACTTCCACTCCTCGAAATACACCGGCGACCTGGCCAATGGCGACATCTGCGTGGCGGTCGGCTTCTCCGGCGACGTACTGCAAGCCGAAAGCCGCGCCAAGGAAGCCAAGAATGGCGTGAAGATCGGCTATCAGATTCCCAAGGAAGGCGCCGCAATCTGGTTCGACATGGTGGCCATGCCCGCCGATGCCCCCGATGAAAAGGCCGGCTACGCGTTCATGAACTACCTGCTGGAGCCCCAGGTGATGGCGGACATCACCAACTCCGTGCACTACGCCAACGGCAACAGTGCAGCGGATAGTCTGGTAGACCCTGAGATCAAGGCCGACACCAAGATCTACCCCAGCGATGAAATGATGGGCAAGTTATTCGCGCTGGAAGCGATGCCGCTGAATATCGACCGGATTCGCACACGGGTGTGGAACACCATTCGTATGGGCCGCTGACGGGTAATATCTCGTCGCTTTTTGGGTTCGCTGTTTAGCTGTTTTTTTCTGTAGCGTCCTTGCCTCCTTTCAATAGAACGGGGGCAAGGAATGCTCACATCGAACAAATCAGGCCGTTTGCGAATCGGTAGAGCGTCACAAGCAGGGGGCGTTTACTTACTGACCGCCGTAGTGAACCGGCGTGAACCAATCTTCGACGATTGGCGGCTCGGGCGCCTGGTTGTGAAGCAGTTTCGAGAAGCCCACGAGGATGATTGGGTTAACTCTCTGGCCTTTGTGGTCATGCCAGACCATATGCATTGGCTGGTTCAACTCCATGAGCGGACGTTGGCGGAACTGATGTGTCGAATTAAATCGCGCAGCAGCCTAACGGTTAACGGTGCTCTAGGTCGTAAGGGGCGGTTATGGCAAAAGGGCTATCATGACCGTGGTGTTCGGCGCGAAGCGGACTTGAAAGACTTTGCACGTTACGTGGTGTGTAACCCCATTCGTGCAGGGCTGGTCAGGCGTGTTCACGACTACCCGCTGTGGGATGTCTGGTGGCTTTAAAAGCCCATGTATCCCGTAGATACCGTCTTATCCAACACCGCGCAAATCCGTAGCAGCTGCCGAGCGCAAGCAAGGCTGCGTTGGGCGCACCGCCGACATCACTGACCATCCACGTTCTCGCGGCGATTCATCGTGATGCTGGGTGTTTGTGAGGGCCTCACGCAGCCTCGCCAAGGCTCGACAGCTGCTACGCGCCATCTCACGCTCCCGTAGCAGCTGCCGAGCGCAAGCGAGGCTGCGTTGGGCACATCGCTGACATCACTGACCATCCACGTTCTCGCGGCGATTCATCGTGATGCTGGGTGTTTGTGAGGACCTCACGCAGCCTCGCCAGGGCTCGACAGCTGCTACGCGCCATCTCACGCTCCCGTAGCAGCTGCCGAGCGCAAGCAAGGCTGCGTTGGGCGCACCGCCGACATCACTGACCATCCACATTCTCGCGGCGATTCATCGTGATGCTGGGTGTTTGTGAGGACCTCACGCAGCCTCGCCAGGGCTCGACGGCTGCTACGCGCCATCTCACGCTCCCGTAGCAGCTGCCGAGCGCAAGCGAGGCTGCGTTGGGCGCACCGCCGACATCACTGACCATCCACGTTCTCGCGGCGATTCATCGTGATGCTGGGTGTTTGTGAGGGCCTCACGCAGCCTCGCCAGGGCTCGACAGCTGCTACGCGCCATCTCACGCTCCCGTAGCAGCTGCCGAGCGCAAGCGAGGCTGCGTTGGGCACATCGCCGATATCACTGACCATCCACGTTCTCGCGGCGATTCATCGTGATGCTGGGTGTTTATGAGGGCCTCACGCAGCCTCGCCAGGGCTCGACAGCTGCTACGCGCCATCTCACGCTCCCGTAGCAGCTGCCGAGCGCAAGCGAGGCTGCGTTGGGCGCACCGCCGATATCACTGACCATCCACGTTCTCGCGGCGATTCATCGTGATGCTGGGTGTTTGTGAGGGCCTCACGCAGCCTCGCCAAGGCTCGACAGCTGCTACGCAGGTGGCTCGGCTCAAGCTGTGTAGATGCCTATGCCCCGATGAGGGCGTGTCAGTTGATGCATTTGTGGCTGACCGACCGCCATCGGGAGCAAGTTGAATCGTCGCACCGCCCCTCCCACATGTTGCTCAGTGTTGGGTCAGTTGGATCTGTGCCTTGGCCTGCTCCACCACGTTCTCAACCGTAAACCCGAACTTCTCCTGCAACTTCGCCAGCGGTGCTGACGCGCCGAAGCTGTTCATTACCACCTTGGCGCCGGTCTGGCCGACATAGCGGTCCCAGCCCAGTGGCCCGGCCTGTTCCACCACCACCCGTGCCTTCACTGCCGGCGGCAACACACTGTCGCGGTAGGCTTGGTCCTGGTCTTCGAACAGTTCCCAGCTGGGCATTGAAACCACCTGCGCGGCAATCCCTTCGCTTTTCAACTGCTCATAAGCTGCAACCGCCAGGCTGACTTCACTGCCCGTTGCCAACAGAATCACCTTAGGATCATCAGCCCCTGCCAGCACATACGCGCCCTTGGCCGCACCCGACGCCGCCGCATACTTCGTACGATCCAACGTCGGCAGTGGCTGGCGAGAGAGCACCACGCAACTTGGCCTGTGGGTCTGCGCCAGCGCGACCTTCCACAGTTCCAGGGTTTCATTCGCGTCGCCGGGGCGCAGGGTCAGCAGCCCCGGCGTGGCGCGCAGTTGGGTCAGGTGTTCGATGGGCTGGTGGGTCGGCCCATCTTCGCCCACGCCAATCGAGTCATGGGTGAACACGAACACCACCGGCAGCTCCATGATCGCGGCCAGGCGGATCGGCGGCTTCATGTAGTCGCTGAACACCAGGAACGTCGAGGTGTACGGCCGCAGGTAGGACAGCGCCATGCCATTGGCAATCGCGCCCATGGCGTGTTCGCGAATGCCGAAGTGCAGGTTGCGCCCACTGTAGTCGTCGGCACTGAAGCGCCCGGCACCGTCGAAGGTGAGGTTGGTCTTGGTCGAGGGCGAGAGGTCCGCCGAGCCGCCGAGCAGCCAGGGGATGTGCCGGGCAAACGCATTCAGCACTTCGCCACCGGCGGCACGGCTGGCCACACCCTTGGCGTCGCTGTCGAAGCTGGGCAGGTCATCTTGCCAATGCTGCGGCATTTCGCCTGCGCGCATGCGGCGCAACTCGTCGGCCAATGCCGGCTCGGCTTGATCAAGCTGCGACAAGCTCTGGTTCCATGCTTCATAGAGCGGCCGGCTGCGCTCCAGCAGCGCATCACGCAACACGTTGCGGGCTTCGTCCGGCACCAGGAAACTGGAGTCTTCGGGCCAGCCATACGCGGCCTTGGTCAGGCGGATTTCTTCATCGCCCAATGGCTCGCCATGGGCGGCGGCGGTGTTGTGTTTGTGCGGCGAGCCATAGCCGATCACGCTGTCGACCACGATCAGGGTGGGCGCGCCGGTAGTGCGCTGGAAGGTTTGCAGCGCCTCGCTCAAGGCCTGTAAGTCATTCGCGTCGGTCACGTGCAAGGTGTGCCAGCCATAGGCCTGGAAGCGCTTGATCACGTCTTCGCTGAAGGCCAGCTCGGTGTGGCCCTCGATGCTGATGGTGTTGTTGTCGTAGATCCAGCACAGGTTATCGAGCTTCAAGTGCCCGGCCATCGACGCGGCTTCGCTGCTGATGCCCTCCATCATGTCGCCGTCACCGCACAGGGTGTAGACGTTGTAGTCGAACAGCACCTGGTTATCGCGGTTGAAACGCTTGCCCAGCCAACGCTCGGCCATGGCCATGCCGACGCTGTTGGCGCAGCCTTGGCCCAGCGGCCCGGTGGTGGTTTCCACGCCGGTGGTCATGCGGTACTCGGGATGGCCCGGGGTCTTGGAACTCATCTGCCGGAACTGCTTGATGTCGTCCAGGCTGATCGCCGGCTGCCCCGAGCGTTTGCCATGGGCATCGATCTCGACCACACCCGCCAGGTGCAGCAGCGAATACAGCAGCATCGACGCATGCCCCACCGACAACACAAAGCGATCACGGTTGGGCCAGTCGGGATGCTCGGGGTGGTAACGCAGGAAGCGACTCCACAGCGTATAGCCCACCGGGGCCAGGCCCATGGGCGTGCCGGGGTGGCCGGAGTTGGCCTTCTGCACAGCGTCCATGGCCAGGGTGCGGAGGGTGTTGATGCATTGGGTGTCGACAGCAGTGGCAGCGTGAGTCATGAAACCGTTCTCCCTCGGGTGGCGATCTACAGTGGAGGGCTGGACGTGGCAAAGGTTTGATCCCATTGCCTGCGTCGCGACGAACGGGGATGGATTGAGCCTAAACATGACAAGACCCGTCGGAATGGGCTAGCTTCAAGGGTGTAAGCCATTGATCAACTTGCGGAGGTACGCCATGCCAGTGAAACACGACCTGTATCAGGATTTGGGGTTGAGCAAGGAAGACGTTCACGAACGCAGGGCGAGCGACAAACGCCTGGACTCGCTGCTCACTCAATACGACGCTGCCGACGGGGAGGTGCTTAAGGCGGAATCGGCCAAAGCCAGCGATGAGGATGTGGAGAAGCTGAAGAAGAAACGACTGTTGGTCAAAGACGAGATTGTGGGGCGACTGGGTTAAGCAGAGAACCACACCTGCCATCGGCTGTGCAGATTTTTTCAGAATTGACTGAAAGACATCGCTGTCCCGCCTACCTATGATGCCGCTCGCCCACCCCGCTCAAGGGACTGTTGCGGCGCAAGGATTGCGCCGGTGAGCCGGGTGGGCACTGTCGGTTTTTACCCCAGCAGCGTGCGGGTGCATTCATCCATCGAGCGCTGCTGCGTCTCGCCATACAGCTTCAATTCATCAATCGTCTTGCGCCCCAGGGCCTTCTCGAATTCGGCTTGGTTCGAATTGGCGGCGTAGTGACTCTGCGCCGCGTCCCCCAGGTTCGACTGGAAAATCCCCGCCGCACTCACCGGCAGGAAATCCTCATACACCAACGGTTCGACATCCACATGGCCGGCGGCGACCAGTGCCTCCAGCGTGCGCGGTTGATCGGCCTGGCCGCGTGCTGCCAGGCCTTTTTCCGTGGCGAAGTAGCGGAAGTAAGCGAGGCCCTGTTCACGCATGTGCGCGTGGTTATCCGGGAAGGCCTGGAAGTGCTGCTCCATCAATTGCATGTAACGCGCGGCGTTGCCCTCGTTGGGGAAGGCGCCCAGTTCGTCGCGCGCGGCATTCAGCAGTTGGTCGTACAACGCGCGGCCTTTGGGCGTCAGCGCCACGCCACGCTGTTCGATTTCGCCGAAGCGCGCGCTGTGGCTGCCCTGGGCATCGGTGAAGGCGATGGGTTCGTCGAGGGCCTTGAAGCTGGTCTGGCGCAACAGGATCGGGCAGTGGCGGCGGGGTGGGCCTTCGATCACGGCCTTGGGGGTGATGCCCTTGCCGGGCATGGCGGCCTGGACCTGGTCGATGTCCAGGGTGCGCGGGGTCAGGTGGTTGATGTGCGGGCCCTTGAAAGCCACCACGTCGGCGATCAGGCGGTGCTGGTCGCTGAGCTGCTGGTACTGCGCGCCGGTGACGGTCGCAGTGTGGTGCCAGCGGAAGGTTTCCAGGGCCTGGCGCACAAACTCATCGGCATCCGAAGCAGTGAGGCCGCCGTCTTTCTCCGATTGCTCGATCAGCGCCAGGGCGCGGGGGGTGAAGATCGAGCGCTTGGCCAGGGCGGTTTCGGCAAACGCACGCAGCTCGGGGTTTTCGATCAGCTCCAGGCGCAGCAGCGAGGTGAACACGCGAAACGGGCTGGTTTGCAGCGCGCTTTCATGCACGGCGCGGAAGGCGGTGGAGTGCACCGGTACGCCGGCGGGTGTCAGGTCGTAGTAGCCCACCGGCTGCATGCCCATCACCGCGAACAGGCGGCTGATGGTCGCCAGTTCCGCCGCGGTGCCCAGGCGGATGGCGCCATGGCGTTCCATGTCCAGGCGCTGGATCTCGCCGGTGCGTTGCAGCTGTTGCGCCAGGCCCGGTTCGGTGTCGAGTACGCGGGTGTTGGTCTCGGCGACCAGCTCCATGAGTGCGCCATACAGGGGAACTTCATCTCGGTACATGTCGGACATGGCCTTGGAAAAGCCCTTGCGGATCTCGTCGGGGCTGACATGTGCGGTGGCGTGCATAGAAAAATTCCTGATGGCGATGGAGATGGGCGCGGCCTATGCCTGGATTTTGTTGGGCTGTGGGCGGGCGTGCAAACGAAGAATCCTCTGGACTTCATTCTGCAAATGAATGAAATGACGTGAATATGACAAAAAACGGCGGCAAGGAAATTTCATTTTCCAGGCACTTTTCTAAAGAAAGCTTCACGAGGTCCGTCCAGGCCGGCATGAAAGAATCGTCACGTTTGCAGAGCCCACAACGGGTTTGCACGCCAAGCACGATAAAAAAACATTCAGGGGCCGCAGTTAATGAAAATTTCTACACTGGCGTTGTCGATCACGGCCGCCGTTCTTGCACAACAGGCTTACGCGGATGACTTCGGGCTCGGTTCGCTGGGCACGGGCAATGGCCACAGCGGCTTTCTCGAAGACAGCCATGCGTCCGTCAGTTCGCGGACCATGTACTACAGCGCGGATAACCGCTCGGGGACTAACAACGACTTGCGCGAAGCGGCAACCGCGCTGCGTTTCGACTACAAATCCGGTTTCACCCAAGGCACCGTTGGCCTGGGTTTCGACGTGATGGCCTTCGGTGCCCTGCGCCTGGACGGTGGCGATGGTCACACCGCGGGCCCGGGCCTGGCGGGTAACGGCAACAGCTTTTTCCCGACCAGGAACAACGGCACCGAGCCGGCTGATGCCTTCGGTCGCGCAGCCGGCAACGTGAAGTTCCGCATTTCCCAGACCGAGTTGCATGTCGGTGGTGGCTTGGCGCCGGTGCTGCCGATCCTGGTCTCCAACGACAGCCGCGTGGCCCCGCAAACCTTTGACGGCGGCATCCTTACCTCCAGCGATATTCCCAACGTCACCTTCACCGGCGGCGAGCTGAACCGCGTCGAAGGCCGTGCCTCCAGCAACTCCACGGGCTTGAGCGTGGCCGGCGGTACGCGCGACAGCGACAGCTTCAAATTCGGTGGGGTGGACTACAAACCGTTTGGTTCGTCCGACAACGCCATCGCGAAAAACCTGACGTTGCAGTACTACTACGCCAACCTGCAGGACTTCTACAAACAGAACTACGTTGGCCTGGTCCATGTGCTGCCGCTGGGTAACGATCAGTCGTTCAAGACCGATCTGCGTTACTTCGACAGCAGCAGCGACGGCAAGAATGGCGAGAGCGGCTACCAGTTCAACAACAACGGCGGCTACGCCAAGCACGCGAACGAAGTGGACAACAAAACCTACAGTGCCGCGTTCACCTACCAACTGGGCGGCAGCAGCCTGATGCTCGGCCATATCGGCGTGGGTGGCGACGGTGGCTTTGTGTGGGTCAACCAGGGCAGCCTTGCCGACCCGCACGCCCAAGGTGCCGGCGGCAGCGACTTCTACCTGTTCACCGACGCGGTGGTGGGCCAATTCTCTCGGGCGGGCGAGCAGGTCAACTTCGGGCAGTACGCGTATGACTTCAAGGCCTACGTGCCGGGCTTGAAAGCGTCCGTGGCCTACCTGGACGGTACGGATATCAAGTCGAAGGTGGCCGGTGGCCCTGACCAGAAAGAAAACGAAACCGACTTGCGCCTCGACTATGTAGTCCAGGCCGGTCCTCTGAAAGGCTTCGGTACCACCTTGCGTACCGGTACCTATCACGGCAAAAACACCGGCACCGCCGATCAGGACCAGACCCGCCTGATCTTCAACTACACGTACGCCATCTTCTAAGTCTTCATGTGCGCCCGGGCGTCATTGGGCTCTACACTGCTCCTCACCTGGTAGGCGATGGAGGACCCGATGACGGCCACACCCGACACCCGAATACTGGACACGATTGAAGGCCAACGCCTGGCGACGCAGAATGCCGAGCGTTGGCGCGAGTGGGGCCCCTATCTGAGCGAACGCCAATGGGGCACGGTGCGCGAAGACTACAGCGCCGACGGCGATGCCTGGACTTACTTCCCCCATGAACATGCGCGCAGCCGCGCCTATCGGTGGGGCGAGGATGGCCTGGCCGGTTTCAGCGACAAGGCACAACGCTGGTGCCTGGGCCTGGCCCTGTGGAACGAGCGCGACGCGATCCTCAAGGAGCGCCTGTTCGGCCTGAATAACGCCGAGGGCAACCACGGTGAAGACGTCAAGGAGCTGTACTTTTTCGTCGACGGCGTGCCCAGCCATGCCTACATGCGCATGCTCTACAAATACCCCCATGCCGCCTTTCCCTACGCCGACCTGCTCGCCGAAAACGCCCGGCGTGGGCTGGACGATGCCGAGTACGAGATCCTTGATACCGGCGTGTTCGAAGACAACCGCTACTGCGACGTCAGCATCGAATACGCCAAGCACCAGCCCGACGATATTTTCATGCGCGTCACCGTGCACAACCGTTCGCAGCAGCCGACGCGCCTGCAGGTGCTGCCGCAGGTGTGGGCGCGCAATGACTGGAGCTGGACCGTTGATGCGCGCAAGCCGCAGTTGAGGCTGGAGGGCGAACACGTGTTGGCCCGTCATCATGAACTGCCCGATCGGCATCTCAGCGCCTGGGGCCAGGAAGGCCTGGAATGGCTGTTCTGTGAAAACGAAAGCAACTTCCCGTTGCTCGACGGGCAAGCGGCGCCGGGGCCGTTCAAGGATGGGGTCAACGATTACGTGGTCGAAGGGCTGGATGCTGCGATTCGTCGCGACACCGGTACCAAGGTTGCCGCGCGCTTTATCCTTGAACTGGCGGGCCTGCAAAGCAAAAGCCTTTACCTGCGCTTTGCGCCCGTGGATGCCCCCGAGGTCAACGCGCGCAAACTGTTTGAACAGCGTCGCCAGGAGGCCGATGACTTCTACGCCGCCTTGCAGCAAGGCATCGTCGATGACGACGCCCGCAATGTGCAGCGCCAGGCCCTGGCCGGCTTGCTGTGGTCCAAGCAGCTCTACTATTTCGATGTGAACCAGTGGCTTGACGGCGACCCGGCCCAGCCCGCGCCACCGCCCGAGCGCCTGCATATCCGCAATACCCATTGGCGGCACCTGTCCAACTTCGACATCCTGTCCATGCCCGACACCTGGGAATACCCGTGGTACGCCTCCTGGGACCAGGGTTTCCAGGCGGTGGCGTTTGCACTGATTGATCCTGGGTATGCCAAGAAACAGTTGTTGTTGCTGGTGAAGGACCGCTTCATGCACCCCAACGGTCAACTGCCAGCCTATGAATGGCGTTTCGACGACGCCAACCCACCGGTGCATGCCTGGGCCAGTTGGCGCGTGTATCAGCAGGACAAGGCGCTGACCGGTGTGGGCGATCTGGATTTCCTCGAGCGGATCTTCCACAAGCTGCTGCTGAATTTCTCCTGGTGGGTCAACCGCAAGGACGCCGAAGGCCGCAACCTGTTCCAGGGCGGCTTCCTGGGGCTGGACAATATCGCCTTGTTCGACCGCTCGGCGGCGTTGCCGCCGGGTTATCAGCTCGATCAGGCCGACGGCACCGCCTGGGTGGCGGCGTATGCGCTGGACTTGATGCGCATCGGCCTGGAGTTGGCCAAGCGCAATGTCGTGTACGTTGATATTGCCGTGAAGTTTTTCGAGCACTTCCTGTACATCGCCGGCGCCATCAACCGTGTCGACGACAGCGCCGAAGGCCTGTGGGACGAACAGGACCTGTTCTTCTACGACGTACTGCACCGTCCCGACGGCCAGAACGAGCCGGTGCGCCTGCGCTCCATCGTCGGCCTGATGCCGTTGTTTGCCGTGCTGGTGCTGGAACAGCGCGAACACGAAGGGCTGGCGGGGTTGCGTGAGCGGCTGTTGGGTTTCATGCATCACCGGCCGGACCTGGCCAAGCTGGTGTCGCGCTGGAACGAACCGGGCCAGGGCAATCGTCTGTTACTCGCGCTGTTGCGTGGCGAGCGCACCAAGGATCTGCTGCGGCGCATGCTCGATGATGACGAGTTTCTCTCGGCCTTTGGCGTGCGTTCCCTGTCCAAGGCGTTCGCCGAGCAGCCATTGGCGCTGAAGATGAATGGCGACACCCTGTGCGCCCGTTACCAGCCGGGTGAATCCGACTCGCGCTTGTACGGCGGCAATTCCAACTGGCGCGGGCCATTGTGGATGCCGGTGAACTACATGCTGATCGAATCGCTGCGCGAATTTCACCGCTATTACGCGGACAACTTCTCGGTGGAATACCCGACGGGCAGTGGGTATCTGGCATCGCTGGAGGAAGTGGCCGACAGCCTCAGCCAGCGGCTGACTCGTTTGTTTCTGCGGGATGAAAACGGTGCACGGCCATCGATGGCCGGGTATGCGCAGTTGGAGGCGGACCCGGCCAGTCGCGACCTGGTGTTGTTCCATGAGTATTTCCATGGCGAGACCGGGCGAGGGCTGGGCGCATCACACCAGACCGGGTGGAGTGCGTTGGTGGCGTTGCTGCTACAGCCCAAATGTGGAAGGGGGCGTGCCCCCGATAGCGGTGAATCAGTCAACTGATGAAGCGACTGACAAACCGCCATCGGGGGCAAGCCCCCTCCCACAGCGATTCAGGGTTGCCCGTGAATCAGGCCGGGAACAGTTCGCTCAGCTTCATGGCCAGCATCATGTCGCCTTCAGCGCGCAGCTTGCCGCCCATGAAGGCCTGCATGCCGTCGGTGGAGCCGTCGACGATGCCTTTCATGGTCTCGCCGTCCATGACCAGGGTCACTTGGGCGTCAGGGTTTTCGCCTTCTTGCAGTTCGCAGGTGCTGTCTTTGACGATCAGCGAGAAGTTCTGGGTGTCGTCGATACGAAAACCGAACACCAAGTCCAGGCCGGCAGCAGCGGCTGGGTTGAATTTGGCTTTCATTGCTTCTACGGCTTTAGCTACGTCAGTCATGGTTTCGATCCTTTTATGGTGAGTCCAGTGACCTTGGGGTCACGGTTGGCCGCATTTCATCGGAAGGTGATGAGTTGCGGCGCCTTCAACAGTTGCAAGTGGGTGTGACTGTTGAAGGAAGCCAGTGCCACCTCGCGACCGCGGAATTTCAGCTGGTTGAGCGAGGTGTTAACAATTTGCCAGTTCAGTTCGAAGGCCTGGGCGGCAGGCATCCGGGTAATCAGGTGGAGCAGGGCGGTGATGGTGCCACCGGAGGTGAACACGGCGATTTTCTGCGTGTTGTCCGCTGCTTCAAGAATGCGTTGCAGGCCACCCTGGACGCGCTCCACGAAGCCCAGCCAGCTTTCCAGCCCCGGCGTGTCATAGGTGCCGGCCAGCCAACGCTCAATGATCAGGGCGAAGATGCGTTGGAACTCGCTGCGGTTTTGCGCGGCGTTGCGCAGGATGTCCAGGGCGTCGGGTTCGCTGCTGAGCAGGTCGGGGAGCAGGGCGCGGATGATTGCGTCGGCGTCGAATTCGTTGAAGGCGCTGTCGGTTTCCAATGCAGGAACAGGCAGGCCTAGGGTGCTGTATTGATCGAAGGCGGCGGTGGCCGTGTGCTGCTGGCGGCGCAGGTCGCCGGCCACGCAACGGTCGAACACCAGGCCCATATCCGCCAGGTGACGACCGAGCACTTGCGCTTGTTCCACGCCGACGGGCGACAGGACGTCATAATCGTCTGCACCGAAGGAGGCCTGGCCATGTCGAATCAAATAGATGCTGCCCACGTCCGTTTTCCCGGTACGTTGAAAGTCTGGCGAGGTTATGAGGATGCCAGGGAGCTGTCAATGAAAAAACATACGCTTGTTTTAAAACCCCGTTAGAGCGCGCACCTGCTGGTTGTTTGAGCACTGGTCGCCCGGCGGTCCCGTCGGTATGCTTGGGCAATCCGCGCCTGGCGCAGTGCATTTTTAAGGAGACACATGGATTTTCTGGCTGAATACGCGAGCTTTCTGGCGAAGACCGTCACCCTGGTGGTCGCTATTCTGGTGGTACTGATCAGCTTCGCGGCACTGCGCAGTAAAGGGCGTCGCAAAGCCGCCGGCCAACTGCAGGTCAGCAAGCTCAATGACTTCTATAAGGGCCTGCGTGAGCGCCTCGAGTCGAGCTTGCTCGACAAGGAGCAGCTCAAGGCCCTGCGCAAGTCCGAAAGCAAAGCCGAAAAGAAGAACAGCAAGAAGAAACCCGAGGCCAAGCCACGGGTGTTCGTGCTGGATTTCGACGGCGACATCAAGGCCTCGGCCACCGAGAGCCTGCGCCATGAAATCACCGCGCTGCTGAGCCTGGCCACGCCCAAGGACGAAGTGGTGCTGCGCCTGGAAAGCGGCGGCGGCATGGTGCACAGCTACGGCCTGGCGTCGTCGCAACTGGCGCGTATCCGCCAGGCGGGCGTGCCGTTGACCGTGTGCATCGACAAGGTCGCAGCCAGCGGCGGCTACATGATGGCGTGCATCGGCGAGAAGATCATCAGCGCACCGTTTGCGATCCTCGGCTCCATTGGCGTGGTGGCGCAGCTGCCCAACGTCAACCGCCTGCTGAAAAAGCACGACATCGACTTTGAAGTGCTGACCGCCGGCGAGTACAAACGCACTCTCACGGTCTTTGGCGAAAACACCGAGAAGGGCCGCGAGAAGTTCCAGGAAGACCTGGACATCACCCATCAGCTGTTCAAGAACTTCGTGTCGCGTTATCGCCCACAGCTGGCGATTGATGACGTGGCCACTGGTGAAGTTTGGCTGGGGGTTGCAGCGCTGGATAAGCAACTGGTCGACGAACTGCAAACCAGCGACGAATACCTGGCCACCAAGGCCAAGACCGCCGAGGTGTTCCACCTGCACTATGCCGAGCGTAAAAGCCTGCAGGAGCGGGTGGGCCTGGCGGC
Organism: Pseudomonas sp. SB113; assembly: GCF_040754745.1. NCBI lineage: Bacteria > Pseudomonadati > Pseudomonadota > Gammaproteobacteria > Pseudomonadales > Pseudomonadaceae > Pseudomonas > Pseudomonas sp. SB113. The sequence goes on along the minus strand of NZ_JBFMHW010000004.1, from coordinate 193,210 downwards.
CAGCGGCTCGGTAGACCGGGTGCTGCTGACCTGGTGGAGCCGCCTGACCCAGCAACGGTTCTGGTAACCCGACGTTCAGAATGCATGCAGTCCCCTGTGGGAGGGGGCTTGCCCCCGATGGCGATGGGTCAGTCACAGTTGCATTTACTGACACACCCTCATAGGGGCATAGGTATCTACACAACTTTAGCTCAACGCTGAACGCCCGGCAGATAGGGCTGTTGTGGCGAGCGGGCTTGCCCCGCGTTGGGCTGCGAAGCAGCCCCAAAACACAGCCCCGGACCTGCCTGGCACACTGCAGCGCTCTTATTGGGGCTGCTGCGCAGCCCAACGCGGGGCAAGCCCGCTCGCCACAGTTACAGTGTTCCTCCTTAACTGACTGGTATTAGGGTCAGCCCTCTCCCACATTTAGTTCGGTGTGGGTATCGGCTTGCGCATCAGCCTCCCCACCACCAGCGCTCCGAGCAATCCCAATAACCCTGCCACCCACAACACCCCGCTGAACCCGTCCACAAACGCCTGCCGCGCCAGCGGTTGCACCACCGTCCGGGCGGATTCCGGCAACAGACCCATTGCCGCCGGCATATCCCCAGCCACCACCCGCGAAGCAATTCCCGTCACCTGCGCCTGCCATTGCGGGTCGATACTTGCGCGCAACAACTGCTCACTGTTGCTGCTCAGCAGTGCGCCATACACGCCAATCGCCAACATGATCGCGCTGAACCGCATGGTGGTGCTCATGCCCGAGGCCATGCCCGCACGGTCCCGTGGCACGCAGGCCATGATGTTTTTCTGCGTATCGCCGTTGAGCAAACCGGCCCCGGCCCCGGTGACTGCAATCGCCAGGGCGAAGGGCACGTAGCCGCCGATATTCACCGCCCAGGCACTTAACAGGTTGCCGCAGCCCACCAGGGTCAATCCGGCCGCCATCATCGTTGCCGGTGCGAAGCGACCCGCCAGGCGCGCGCCAATCCGTGGGCAGACCAGCATGGTCAAGGCGAACGGCAGCATGCCCAGGCCCGAGGCAATTGCGGACAAACCCAGGCCGTTCTGCAGATAAAACGGCAGCAACGTCATCATCACCTGGGCGCACCCGGCGTAGGCAAACATCCCGAGCAAGGCACCGATAAAACGCGGGTGGCGAAACAGTTGCAGGTCCACCATGGGGCGCTGTTGCACACGTTCGACCCCCACAAACACACCGAGCAACACCGCACCGCCGATCAGGCGCGCATAAGTCAGCGGGTTGTCCCAGCCGACGCGGTTGGCCTCGATCAGGCCCCAGATCAGACACAACAGGCTCGCGCTGAAGGCCAGGCTGCCCCACGGGTCGAGGCGGGCGGATTGGGTATCGCGGGATTCCGGAATCGCGCGCAATACCAAGGCCATCAGCGCCAGGCCCACGGGCAGGTTGAGGTAGAAAATCCAGCGCCAGCCCAGGTACTCGGTGATCAAGCCGCCCACGGTCGGCGCGGCCGTCATCGCCACGCCCATGCAGGCCCCCCAGAACGCCCAGGCCTTGGCCCGCTCGACCTCATCGTGGAAGGTGTGACCAATGGAGGCCAGGGCCGAAGTGAGCAATAACGCTGCGCCCACGCCCTTTACCGCACGGGCGATGTCCAGCCACAACGCACTCGGCGCCGCCCCGCAGCCAAGGGAGGCGAGGATAAAAACACTCAGGCCCCAGACCAGGGATTTCTTGCGGCCGAACCGATCAGCAATGCTCCCGGCCGGCAGCAGCAAAGCGGCAAACGCCAGCATATAGGCGCTGACCACCCACTCGATATCGGCGAAGTTCGCCCCCAGGTCGCGGGCGATGCTCGGCAGGGTCACGGCGACGATATTGGTGTCGAGCACGATCAGCGAGCAGACGCCGGATGCGGTCAGCAACGTCAGGCGCGGGCTGACCCGGCTCATGATTGGATTACCTTACAGGCAATATGGGGAATGCAGTTGACGGACATCGCAAGGGCTCTCTAGTGTTGAGGTGCTTCAAGCTTATCCCCGGCCATTGCTGACATTGTTAGCCGGTATGGAATACTTCATTACCTTTGAGCTAATCCTGCTATGGACATCCGCCATTTTCGCTACTTCCTCGCTGTGGCCCGGCAGCGCAACTTCACCCGCGCCGCCGAGCAATTGGGGGTCGCGCCACCGACCCTGAGTCGGCAGATCCAGGACATGGAAACCAGCCTGGGCACTCGCCTGTTTATCCGCCAGCAACGCGAAGTCAGCCTCACCGAAGCCGGCGCGGCCTTGCTGGTCGAAGCTGAAGCCACCGTGCGCCAGTTCGAATTCGCCCAACGGCATGCCCAGCGTGCCGGGCGTGGCGAGATCGGCCATATCGAATTGGGTTATGTGGCCTCGGCGGTGTACTCCGGGCTGTTGCAGCGGCAGATGCGCGCGTTCGGCCAGGCATTTCCCGACGTGAGCGTGACTGTGCGCGAATGCGCCATGGCCACGCTGCCGGGTGCGGTGGCGGACGGGCGCTACGACATCGGCTACATCCGCTCGCCGATGACGTTGCCCGAAGGGCTGGAGGCGGTGCGCCTGGACAGCGAAGGTTTTGTCTTGGCGTTGCCCCAGGATTCCTGGCTGCTGGGGCTCGCGGCCATTGGCTGCGAACACCTGCAAAACGAGACATTTATCCTGCCGGAGCAAATCAGCGGCACCCTGCATATCGCCGCGCAAGGCGGTTATGCGCCGCGCCTGGGGCCGCAACCGGGCGGGCTGGTCGCGGTGGTGGCGCTGGTGTCGATGGGCCAGGGCGTGGCGGTGGTGCCCGCATCAATGGTCGCGCATGTGCAGTTGCCGGGCGTGGTGTACCGCAGCATTCAGGGCAGCGATGCATCGTCGTGGCTGTCGCTGATTCACCGGCGCTTCGAGAAAGCGCCGGCGGTGGCGCGGTATATCCAGCAGGTCAAACACTCAGGCGCGGCTGCACTGAATCCGCCAGACGCGTAAGGATCAGGCAGCACGACACCGCCCCCGCATCCAGCACGCCCAGTGAGCGCTCGCCCAGGCGACTGGCGCGACCGATCTTCGCCACCAGGTCCTTGGTGGAGTCGCGCCCTTGCGAGGCGGCGGTTTTCATCGCCTCCAGTGCATCGTTGAACGACGCCCCCGAGGCATGCGCGCGCTCAAACGCTTCCACCGCCGGGATCAACGTATCCATCAGGCACTTGTCACCGACGCCCGCTTCGGTGATGTCCTGCAACGAGGTCAAGCCACCGCGCAGCAGGTGGGCGAAGGTGGCGGCGTCGATGTCATCATGGCCGCGCACTTCGTCGGCCATACCGATAAACAGGCTGCCATACAGCGGCCCCATGGAGCCGCCGATGCCTTCCATCAGGCTCAGGGTCAGTTCATCCAGGGCTTCGGCGAGGCTCAGTTGGCGACCTTCGAGGGTGCGCCCGCAATGGGCAAAGCCCTTGGCCATGTTGATGCCATGGTCGCCGTCGCCAATCGCGCCGTCGACTTCGCTGAGGTATTCGCGGTTGGCCACAATCACGCTGACCAGGTCGGTGACGATGGCGCTGCCGTCGTGGCTGGAAAAATGCTGGCTCATGGTTCAGTCCGCCTGGGTCATGCCGATGGAGCGGCAGGGTTGGTCGATCAGGGTTTTCAGCTCCGCGTCGAGGCCGAGCAGGGTCAGGGTCACGCCCATCATTTCCAGGGAGGTGAAGTAGTTGCCGACGTAGCAACGGTGAATCTTCAAGCCCTTGGCCTTGAGCTGTCTCTCGACCTCGGCGTAGAAAATATACAACTCCATCACCGGCGTGGCGCCGAGGCCGGAGACCAGCACCACCACGCTGTCGTCCTGGCTGAAGTCGCGGTCGGCGAGGATCGGCGCAAGCATGCGCTCGGCCATGGCGGCGGCGGATTCGATCGGGACAACCTCAATGCCCGGTTCGCCGTGATGACCGATGCCCAGTTCCATCTGGCCGTCGGCGATCTGGAAGTTCGGCTTGCCCACGGCGGCAATGGTGCAGGGCGTGAGGCCGATGCCAATCGAGCGGCAGTGGTCGACGGTTTTCTGCGCGACGCGAATCACACCGTCCAGGTCGTAATGCTGGGCGGCTGCGGCGCCGCCGATCTTCCACATGAAGATTTCCCCGGCCACGCCACGGCGCTTGGCGATCTCGGCCTTGGGCGCGGAAGCCACGTCGTCGTTGGCGACTACGGTGCGGATGCGCATGTCTTTGCTGGCGGCCATTTTCATCGCCAGCTTCACGTTCATATTGTCGCCGGCATAGTTGCCGTACAGGCAGGCCACGCCAGCGCCATGGTCGGCGGCGCGAAAGGCGTCGAAAAAGCTCTTGGCGGTGGGCGAGGAGAACACTTCGCCGACGGCCACGGCATCGACCAGGCCGGGGCCGACATAGCCGAGAAACGCCGGCTCATGGCCGGAACCTCCGCCCGTGACAATGCCGACACGGCCTGGCCCGGAAGGCCTGGCCTTGACGATCACCCGTGGGTTGCTCTCGTATTGGCGCAGTTCGGGGTGCGCGACCAGGATGCCGCGCAGCATGTCCTCGACCACTTGGTCCGGATCGTTGATGACTCGATTCATAACGCGGGTTCCTGTTTTTTATTGGTTCACCGCTAGCCAGTGTGGGAGGGGGCTTGCCCCCTTCCACATTTGGATAGTTAGTGGTCTTACGGCTCGAGTACAACCTTGAGCGACTTGTCGCCACGCTCCATCACCGCAAACGCTTCCTTGAAGTCCGCCAGGGCGAATTTGTGGGTCACCACGTCGCGCATATCAATCTTGCGGTTGCCGATAAAGTCGATGGCCCGCGGGTACATATACGGGCCCAGGTGCGAGCCGAGGATGTCCAGCTCCTTGCGGTCGCCGATGATCGACCAGTCCACCGTCGCCTCGTCGTTGAATACGCTGAACTCAACGAATCGGCCCAGCTTGCGCAGCATCGCCAGGCCCTGGTTCACTGCCTTGTGGTGCCCGGTGGCCTCGATATAGATGTCGCAGCCGTAGCCGTCGGTGATCGCGCGAATCTTGGCCATGACGTCGACTTCGGCCGGGTTCCACACTTCGTCGGCCCCCATGCGCAGGGCGAGGGCGGCGCGTTCGGGTTTCATGTCGAGCACGATGAGTTTTTTCGGGTTGCGCAAGCGCACGGCGCCGATGATGCCCAGGCCCAGGGTGCCGGCACCGGCGACCACCACAATGTCGTCATGGTCGACGTTGGCGCGCTCCGCCGCATGCAGTGAGCAGGCCAGGGGTTCGATCAGGATCGCTTCGTCGGGGGCGATGGATTCCGGTACTTTGTGAATGATGCCTTCCTTGGTGAAGATCATGTACTGGGCCATGGCGCCCTGCACATTGTTCTGGAAACCATAGAGGTCGTGTTTCTGGCACATCCAGTATTGGCCGTGGTTGCAGAAGCGGCAGCCCCAGCACGGCACGATCTGCTCCGAGATCACTCGGTCACCGACCTTCACGCCGCGTTTTTCCGCGCCGGGCCCCAGGGCGACCACGCGACAGACGAACTCATGGCCGGGGATCATCGGCGGCTTTACGTAGCGCGGTTGTTCGGCATCGCCCCAGAATGACGGCGCGCCGCGATAGGTCTTGATGTCGCCCATGCAAATGCCGCACAGCTCGACCTTGGTGAGGATTTCATCAGGGCCGGGCGTGGGTACGTCGACGGTTTCCAGGCGATAGTCTTCCGGGCCATGGCAAACCACGGCCTGCATGGTTTTCGGGATGACCGGGGAGAGTTGTTCGGGTGTGCGTTCGGTGACGGTGGACATGACAGAGCCTCACGACAGATAAAATGAATTACTGAATGCTGTAGCCGCCGTCGATCACCATGTTGGCGCCGGTGATCATCTGCGCGGCATCGCTGAGCAGGTACAGCGCCAGCCCGGCGATTTCTTCCGGTTGTGCAAAGCGGCCCGCCGGGATCTGCAATTTGGCGCGTTCGCCGACTTCTCCGGCCCAGGCCTTCTTGCCCAGCGCGGTCTCGACGATGGTGGGGGAGATGGCGTTGACGTTGATGTGCGGTGCCCATTCCATGGCCAGCACCTTGGTCATGCCGACGATGGCCGCTTTGCTGGCGCAGTAGGCGACGTGCCGGTCGAGGCCGATCACTGCGGCCTGGGACGCGAGGTTGATAATGCGCCCACTGCCTTGGGCCAGCATGTGCCGGGCGCAGGCCTGGGCCACGAAAAAGCTGGCCTTGAGGTTGATGTCCAGGGTGGTGTCCCAGGCGCTTTCGCTGACATCGACAGCCTTGTCCAGCAGGGCCACGCCGGCGCTGTTGATCAGGTAGTCCAGGCGTTGGAAGTGTTCGAAGACCTGGTCGATGGTGTGTTGCACCTGGTTGATCTGGCTGAGGTCGACGGCAATGCCCAGATGCCCGGCGCCCAGGCTCGCGGCCACTTCAGCCACCGCCGGGTCGCGGTCGAGCAAGGCCACGCGGGCGCCGCGCTCCACCAGCAGGCTGGCGCAAGCCAGGCCGATACCGGCGGCGCCGCCGGTGATCACCGCGCAACGACCGCTGAGGTCGAAGGCTTGGTTCCAGAATCCAGACATTTACATGACTCCATTTTCGAAAACAGTGAAGATCTCATGTGGGAGGGGGCTTGCCCCCGATGGCGGTGGGTCAGTCACCTGATCTATCACTGGTACACCGCCATCGGGAGCAAGCCCCCTCCCACACTTGACTGTATTTCAAGTCAATAACTACTTACCGCTGCTGACTTGTTTGTACAGCGCATCGGCGTTGGCGTTAGTCACAGGCACCCACGGCAGGATGTAGGTCTTGGCCGTGCCATCACCCCACTTCACGTCCTTGGCATAGCGCTCCCAGATCACCGACTGCGGCTTATAGTCCTTACCGGCCAGCGCGCGCAGGGCCACGTCCAGCGCGCCTTGGGACTGGGCCTGGGCGTCCTGGAGGAAGGTGGTTACTTCGTCTTTTTTCGCCGCCTGGATTGCGTCCGGCATGCCGTCGATAGAGGTGACGGGCACATCCTTGGACGTGAGGCCGTGGGATTTGAGGGCCTGCACGGCGCCGAGGGCCATGTCGTCGTTCTGTGCGATCACGCCGTTGATGCCTTTGGGGTGGGCGTTCAGCCAGTCTTCGGTCAGCGCCAGGGCCTGGGCGCGGTCCCAGTTGGCGGTCTTCTTCTCGATGATCTTGATGTCCGGGTGCTTGCCCAGCACTTCCAGTTCGCCTTTTTCCCGATCGATCTGCGCCGACTGGCCAATCGGGCCCTGAATGATCACGACGTTGCCCTTGCCATTGAGCTTGTCGACCATGGCCTGGGCCTGCAGGCGGCCGCCTTCCACATCATCGTTACCGACGTAGGGCACCGAGGCGTCGGCGACTTTGGTGTTGGAGGCGATAACCACCACGTCGTTGCTCATGGCTTGCTTGACAGTGCCGACGCCGGCCTTGGTGTCGATCGGCACGAACAGGATCGCGTCGTAGCGCTGGGTGACCATGTTTTCGATCTGGTTGTTCTGGGTCAGGGCGTCGTAGTTGCCGTCGAACACGGTCAACTGCACGGTGCCGTCCTTGACCGCCGGGTGTTCCTTGAGCTCGCGGACCCAGTTCTGCATGAACTGGCCCTTGAGGCCATAAACGGCCGCGCCGACTTTGTAGGTCTTGCCATCGGCAGCTGTTGCGATACTGCTGGCGAGCAGGGAGAGAGCCGCCGCGGCGGCCAAGGTGGTACCAAGTTTCATGGGGGGAACTCCGGTTATTGTTGTAGTGGTCGTTCTCTAGCGTTTTTTCTTGCGCCACACGTCGATCAGTACTGCAAACACGATGATCAGGCCCTTGGCGACCTGCTGGTAATAGGAGGACACGCCGAGCAGATTCAGGCCGTTGTTGATCACGCCGATCAACAACGCACCGAACAGCGTGCCGACAATGCTGCCGGTGCCGCCCGACAGGCTGGTGCCGCCGATGACCACGGCGGCAATCGCGTCCAGCTCATAAGACACCCCGGCCTGGGGCAGGGCGGAGGTGGTGCGTGCCGACAACACCACACCCGCCAACCCGGCGAGCAGGCCGGACACCACGTACACCGAAAACATCACCTTGCGCACGCCGATCCCGGAGGTGCGCGCGCTTTTTTCATTGCCACCCACCGCATACACGTAGCGGCCGTAGGTGGTGTAGCGCAGCACCATCCAGAAGATCAGCGCGACCACGGCGAAGATGATGATCGGCACGCCAATCGGGCCGATCTTGCCGATGCCCAGTGCCAGGTAGGCGTCGGGCAGGTCGGTGATCGGGCTGCCGTCGTTGAGGATGAAGGTCATGCCGCGCGCAATGCTGAGCATGCCGAGGGTGGCCACGAACGGTGGGATCGACAGGTTGGCGACCATAAAGCCGTTGACCACGCCGAGCATCGCACCGGCAAACATCCCTGCACTCACCGCCGCCAGCAGCCCGTAGCCCTGGGTCGCGACCATGGCGCTGCACAATCCGGCAAAGGCCAGGATCGAGCCTACGGAAAGGTCGATGCCCTTGGTCAGGATTACGTAGGTCATGCCCACCGCGAGGATGCCGTTGATGGAGGTCTGGCGCAGGATGTCCATCCAGTTGCGCCAGGTCATGAAGTACTCGCTGGAAAACGCCATCACCACACACAGCAGGATAAACACCAGCGGCAGGCCGAAACGGTCGAGGGACAGGCGCAGGCGGTTGCGCGGCGCTGTGGTGATGGGGGCGGCAATGGTTTTGGCATTCATGAGGCAAGACTCAACAAGGCTTCCTGGGAAAGGGCGGTGTCGGTGCTGATGGTCACCAGGCGACCGCCCTTGAAGACGGCGATGCGATCACTCAGGTGCAACAGTTCCGGGGCTTCCGACGACACCACGATGGCGGCGCCACCGGCGCGCACGAATTGATCCAGCAGGTGGTAGATCTCCTGCTTGGCGCCCTCATCGATACCCCGGGTCGGCTCATCGCAGAGCAGGCACACCGGTTCGGTCGACAGGCATTTGGCGAGCACCACTTTCTGTTGGTTGCCGCCGCTCATGGACGCCACCGGCAGTTCCAACGAGGTGGTTTTGATCTGCAGGCGCTTGACCATGTCCTGGGCCAGTTGGGTTTCCTTGCGCGCATTGATCAACGACCAGCTCGACAGGCGCTTGTAGGCCGACAGGGCGATGTTGGAAAGAATGCTGCCGGTCAGCACCAGGCCGCTGTCCTTGCGGTCTTCGGTGACCAGCGACATGCCGGCATTGATGGTTGCCTTGGGCAGGCCGATGGGCATGGGCTTGCCTTGCAGGGTCACGCTGCCGGAGTCCGCCACGGTCAGGCCATAGATGCAGTTGAGGAATTCACTGCGTCCCGAGCCCATCAGGCCGTATATACCGAGGATTTCACCCTGGCGCAGCTGCAGGCTGATGTCGTGGAACTCGCCGGCGCGGCTGAGGTTGTCGACTTGCAGGCAGGTGTCGGCGGCACACTCGCGGCCGACTTTGTGGTCGATGCGAGTCAGCTCCTGGCCAACGATGCCGCGCACCAGATGGTCGCGGTCGATGTCGGCCATGCGCCCGCTTTCCACAAAGGCGCCGTCGCGGAAAATGCTGTAGTCATCGGCGATCTGCGCCAGCTCGCTCAAGCGGTGCGACACATACACGATGCCGGCGCCGCGCGCGGTGAGGCGGCGGATCGCCTTGAACAGGGTTTCGGCTTCGCGCTCGCCAATGGCCGAGGTGGGCTCGTCCATGATCATCACCTGGCATTCATGGCTGAACGCCTTGGCGATTTCCACCAGCTGGATCTGCGCCACGCTCAGGCGGTGCATGGGGCTGGTGGCGTCTACATCAAATTCCAGGCTTTCCAGCAGTTCGCGGGTGCGGCGGTTCAAGGCCTTGTTGTCGACGATACAGCCGGCGCGACGCGGTTCACGGCCCAGCCAGATGTTTTCGGCAACGGTCATGTAGGGGATCGGTTCCAGTTCCTGGGTGATCATCGCGATCCCCGCCGCGAGGGCTTCGCTGGGGCGGTTGAACTGTACGGAGGTGCCGTTGAGCAGAATGCTGCCGGCATCACGCTGGGTAATGCCCATCAGGATGCTCAGGAAAGTCGACTTGCCTGCGCCATTGCCGCCGCACAGGGCGTGAACGCTACCGGCTCGCAGAGAGAGACGCCCGTCACGCAGGGCAGGGATGCCGGCATAAGCCTTGGCGACGTGTTCAGCCTGGAGCAGTAATGGCGTGGCCATCGGCGTGTCCTCGTGCTGTGAATTCTTATTAGGTCGCACAGTCATGTTTCGCTGTGATCATATGTGTATCAAATGAAATTCTGATCAGTCAATCTCTTTCATGTAAATGCTGTGATTCTGCTCTTTTGCGGAGATTACCCTTTTTTAGAGCGCTTTGACTGGCGAGTCAGTTAAATCATGCTTGACAGAAAGGGGGTAAAGCCCGCGAAATGGATGAGAGATATTTCATTGAGTGATCAATTGATCAGTCGTAAGCACGATCACGGCAGCGGAGCCAGACGCCATGAACACACCTTTCCCGGTGGCTATCGGATGCGATGAAGCGGGTTTTGAGCTCAAGGAGCTGTTAAAGCGCCATATCGAGGCGCTGGGCTATCCGGTGACCGACTTCGGCACCCATTCCACCGCGCCGGTGTTGTACCCGGACATCGCCCTGGCCGTGGCCACCGCCATCAATGCCGGGCAGCAGCGCCTGGGCGTGCTGGTGTGCGGCACGGGGATCGGCATGGCGATCTCGGCCAACAAGGTGCTCGGGATTCGTGCGGCCCAGGCCCATGACACCTACTCGGCAGAGCGGGCGCGCAAGAGCAACGATGCGCAGATCCTGTCTATCGGCGCGCGGGTGATCGGCGCCGAACTGGCGAAAAGCATCGTCAAGTCGTTCCTGGAGTCGGAGTTCGAGGCGGCACGTTCCGGGGCCAAGGTCGAGCGCATCAATGCGATCGAGCGCGATGGGCATCAATAGTGGACGTAGCAGGGCAAGAGTCGGGAGAATGCGCCTTTGACGCCGAAACGGAAGCCCGTCCCCATGAGTGACAGTACCCAGCGCATGGCCAGTGATATTGATCAGATGACTGAAGTGGCGATGCTCTATTACCTCGAGAACGTCACTCAGGAAGCCATCGCCAAGCGTTTCGACCTGTCGCGGGCAAAAGTCAGCCGGCTGCTCAAACGTGCGCGGGACGAAGGCATTGTCGAGGTGCGCGTATTGCAGCACCCGGCGATGAACAACGAGCTGGAACAGGCGCTGGTGGCGCGCTTCAAGCTGGATCGTGCGTTGATCGCGGTCGATCACAGCGATCCCGATACCCAGCGCTCGGCCGTCGCCAGCCTGGTGGCCAACTACCTGAACAAGACCTTGAGCGACGGCATGATCGTCGCCGTCGGCATGGGCCGCAATGTCGGTGCCGTGGCCGATAACGTGTTCCTGCCGGTGACGCGCAACTGCACATTTGTCTGCGCCATCGGTGGTTCGCTCAAGGCCGGTGAATACATGAACCCCGACCATATCTGCCGACGCCTGGCCCTGCGCTTTGGCGGCGAGAGTGAAAGCCTGTACGCCCCGGCCCTGGTGGCCAACCCGGAGCTGCGCGGTGTGTTGATCAATAACGACACGGTGCGCTCCACCCTCGACCGCGCGCGGCGGGCAGACATGGCGCTGATCGGCATCGGTGACATGAGCGAGAACAGCAACATGGTGCGCATGGGCTGGTTCTCGCCCCAGGAGATTGCCCAGGCGCGGCTGTCCGGCACCGTGGGCGACATGATGGGCTATGACTTCATCGATATTCACGGCCAGCCGGCGGTCAACGCGATTCAGGGGCGGGTGATCGGGTTGACGGTGCAGGAGTTGTTTCGCATCCCGGACGTGGTGGCGATTGCCAGCGAGAACACCAAGGCGGCGGCGACGTTGGGGGCGCTGCGGTCGGGCGTGATCAATACGTTGGCGACGACGGTGACGAATGCCCACACCATCCTGGCGCTGGACGATGCAACCCGTAAAACCTGACACGTCAGTGCTCAAATGTGGGGGGCTTGCCCCCGATGGCGGTGGGTCAGTCACAGTTGCATTTACTGACACACCCTCATCGGGGGCAAGCCCCCTCCCACATGATTTTGTGTGGGGTTCGAAGACAGGTTTTGTAATAGTTTTGCATTGTGGGAAATTTGTATTTCGCCTGTAGGATTCAAGTCCTTTTGTTATTTCAGGACGTGCATGAACATCCTCTCGGAGCCTCCCAGTCGTCTTTCCCCAAGACATTTGCTGCCGCTGTTCCCCCTGAAGCACCCCGTATTCCGACTGATAACCTTGTCCCGGTCCACTGACCGCGCATTGCCGTGTCCGGCATTCTGAACACCTGAATACAGAGACTTTATAAATGGAATGGTTAGCGGATCCAACGGCCTGGCTCGGCCTGTTGACCTTGATTGTGCTGGAACTGGTGCTGGGCATCGACAACCTGGTGTTTATTGCGATCCTGGCGGACAAGCTCCCGCCGGAGCAACGTGACCGTGCGCGGTTGATCGGTTTGTCCCTGGCGTTGCTGATGCGCCTGGGCCTGCTGGCGAGTATTTCCTGGTTGGTGACCCTCACCCAGCCGCTGTTCGAGGTGTTCGACAAGAGCTTCTCCGGGCGTGACCTGATCATGCTGTTCGGCGGTGTGTTCCTGTTGTTCAAGGCCACCATGGAATTGCACGAACGCCTGGAAGGTCATGTGGCCCAGCGCACCGGCAACGTGGCGTACGCCATGTTCTGGCCGATCGTGGCGCAGATCGTGGTGCTCGATGCGGTGTTTTCCCTGGATGCGGTGATTACTGCCGTCGGCATGGTGGATGAGTTGGCGGTGATGATGATCGCGGTGATCATTTCCATCGGCCTGATGATCGTCGCGAGTAAGCCGCTCACGCGCTTCGTCAACGCCCACCCGACGGTGATCATGCTGTGCCTGGGCTTCCTGATGATGATCGGTTTTGCCCTGACCGCCGAAGGCCTGGGTTTCCATATTCCCAAGGGCTATCTGTACGCGGCGATTGGTTTCTCGATCCTGATCGAGGTGTTCAACCAGATTGCCCGCGCGCGTCGCAAGAAATCTGCACAGGGTGTGTTGCCGGTGCGTGAGCGGACGGCCCATGCGGTGATGCGCTTGCTCGGCGGCCGCAGCCTGGCGGTGGAAGAAGTGGATGAAGACGTGGCCGACCTGTTGGGCGAGACGGATGCAGCGCAAGGGCCGCTGTTCGACCGACGTGAGCGGGTGATGATCAGCGGTGTGCTGCAACTGGCCGAGCGGCCGATTCGCACCTTGATGACGCCGCGCGCCAAGGTCGACTTTATCGACCTGGCGGATGATCCCGACACGATTCGCCTGAAACTGATGCATTCGTCCTATTCGCGCCTGCCGTTGATCCGTAATGGCGCGGTGGATGAGCCGCTGGGCTTCGTGCACAAGAAGGAACTGCTCAAGGAATACCTGGCCGGCAACGAGCCGAACCTGGAACACCTCGCGCGTCGGGCGATCAACCTGCTGGAGAGCTTTTCGATCCTCAACGCCCTGGAACAGATGCGCCAGGAATCGACCCATATTGCCTTCGTGATCAACGAATTCGGTGACTTCATGGGCGTGTTGAGCATGACCGACATTCTTGAATCCATCGCCGGTGAATTGCCGGATGCCAGCGAGATCGAAGGGCCGGATATTGTCGAGGAGGGCGCTGGCTTCCGAGCGAATGGCGCCTTGAACCTCACCCAGATTCGTCAACGTACCGGCTTCAAGGCTGTCGCGACCGAGGATTACCAGACCCTGGCCGGTCTGGTAATGAGCCTGCTCGACCGCCTGCCGGTGGTGGGCGATAGCCTGGAGCATGAGGGCTGGCGCCTGACGGTGGCAGCGGTGGAGGAGCGGCGGGTGACGCAGGTGTTATTGCTTCAACAGGTCAGGAGGTGATGTGAATTACCTGTCGCCGCGCTCATTCATTGACTCGGAGTGAAAGATTGTGGGCCCGTGTTTTTGTTTCTCTTAAATTGCACTTCGAGGTGTTTCTCCCGTTCTTCATCGGAGTCAAGCGCGACATAGTTTTGGAATTTTTTTGTCAGGACAACAGCCATGCCCGCGGGTATCGAGGGGTTAGACCTTTGGGGCATGGATGGCTGGGCATCAAAGAAGGCCGAGAGTTTGTGCAGTTCACCAAGGTCGCACACCGGCCAGCACTCGCCAGTGTCGCTGGCGATTGCCACTTTCATAGGGTGCTTGCCACCGCCCGCGCCATCGGTATGGACCCTGCACAGCAAGCTTAGATAATCCGCCATCTCTTGAAGCGTTAATCCGTAGGACGAATCGCGGAGCAGTGTTCTGATCTCTATGGCTGGAGGGCGATTGCTCGCGGGTTGAGTGACAACCTGGTAATAAATGCGGGCTTCAAGCGTGAGGGGTTTTAGAATGTCCGAGTCTTGAGTATCAGCAGATACGAAGTAGTGCCCCCGCTCTGATATCTCGATTAGCCGCTTGTGTTTTACACAATCGAGCAGGCGCATCAATACACCGATGAACTTGGTGTGCTCAGTGCTTTTATCTCCGATATGAGCTTTGAACTCCATCAGAAAGAAGCGTTTTCCACTGGCGGTGACGACATCTCCGGCGGCGCTTTCTGCCTTTCCATCAAGTTTGGCAAGCAATGGCGGTGTAATCGGTTTGCGCTTGACGTCCTTGGCTATGGATTCCAAGGCAGCTTTATACAGGGACAATAGAATTGCAGGATCACACGGGTCTGGAGAGTGATTTTTTTCTGGAATTAAACCCGTGCACGACTCCAGTATCAGGCTCTCGCGTTCTTCATTGTGTAGCACCCATTGAATATCTCGGAAAGCCAGAATCAACGTGTCTTCCCATGGGGATTCCGGTTTCACTGCGTCAAGCGGATCGCTCATATCCATGCCCCTCAGTTAACCGCCACACCACTGAACTTAACCACATTGTCCTCGCCTTTAAGGCTGCGGAACCTGACCTTGAGCGCCGGGATACTGTCCAATTTGCCGCGTACGGGCTGAAACACCAGAGTGATGCGGGTCGGCACGTTGCGTACCAGAGGGAAGCTGTTCCATTGATCTGTCTTCGATTGGCCGACCTGCAACTGTTCGACATCCACTGAGCCCCCTGTCTTTTCAAACAGGGTGCTCTGCTTGAGGTCGCGCACATCGCGGTCCACATTGGTGTTGGTCAGCTCCAGCACGCAATTGGGGGACTGGCCGATTTGTTCGCACTCCACCAGTTCGATACGCACGCCATCGACCAGCTCGATACGTTTACCAAATAGGTTGGCGCCGTCATTTTCGATGATCAGCTTTTGCGACTGGGCAAACTCGAAAGTGGGTTTAGCGTATTCGCTGCCCAGGATAAAGAAACCACCCGCGAGCAGTATCGCGAGGGCAACCGACAGCGTGCCTTTAATCGCCTCAGGTAAGCGTCGTGCCTGCCAGCCGATAGATAGGGCGGCCAAGAACAGGAACACGCTGATCACCAGGATCAGGTTCTTCCAATTGAGAAAGCCAAAACCAAACACGCTGGGGTCCGGGAACACGTAGGTGATCAGCGCCCACATCGTGCCCAGTGTGGCGCTGATGCCGGCCATGACTTTAGTGATTGCGATATTCAGGCGTTTTTGCGGAAGAAGCGGAGTATCCATACGGGTTTTAAAATCCATTGTAGCAGTGACGCTGGCTGCCGAGGCGGTGCGAGCGGAAGTGGGAGAGGTCTGTCAAGGGTGACGCAGTAAAGGCATTGGGCCATTATCCAGTAAGTGGCCCTCCGGTAAAGCACTATCAGTAAAAAGAACAGCACGTTGAGCGCGTGCCGCATGCTCGCGCCCAGGCGAGAGTCAGCGGGTCGAAGCCTCTTTAGCGTAGTGGCTGAACAGCTCATTCACCCTGTGTTCCTGGTCCTCCTGGGGGCCAAGTCCTTTGAGTTTGTCTACAAGTTGCCCCTGCTTGAAGATGAGTAAGGTCGGCGTGCCGTTGACCTCCGGATGCCTGGGTGTGTGTTCGGTGTCGAGGACCATGCTTTTCACCTGATCGACGTATCTGCTGGCGATCTGCTCAAACAGCGGGGTGGCTTCGGCGCAGGCGGGGCAGTGGGGGGAAACAAACAGCATGAACAACAGGGGGTGCTCGGCTAGCGTGCGCTGGTAGTCCTTGGCGCTGGCAATGATCGATGTTGCAATGCCCATGCTGATCTCCTTGGGAAGGTTGGAGTGCCACTTTTGGCACGCTAAACCGCGAGATCACTACCGTCTACTGTCAACCTTCACAGGTCCACATCACGCTCCGCACGTTCCCGGGCCTTGCGCGCCTGGCTAGCGCACTTGCGGTATTCCTCATTGTCACGGGACGCCTTGGCGCGGCGATAGCCATGGTGATTCTGGCTGCTGTAGTTGGCGTCGAAGGCTTCCTTGAGGTTGCGCAGTTCTTCTTTGCATTCGCGGCGGTCGTTGTTGGCCGAGGCGCTGCCGGCCGCCAGAAAACACAGCAAGACCAGGGTGAGACTGAACTTCATCGGACTGCGGTCCTTGTCATGAGGGGTGTGCCAAAGGCTAGTCCAGCACAGTGGATTTTCCATCGGGCGAGTGCACTGTCGATGTGCGTAGTAACGGGGCGGTGACGCACTTGAATCGTGCTGTCACCACCGTGTGAGGCCTTGGGTAGCAATCCGCTTGCAAGTGCTGGCGCAACGCCGCATTTCAGATTGCGATTTATCTACCTGATTACTAAGCAATTTATCCAAGCCATAGGTTTCACTCGGTACGTGTGGCACACTTTCTGCTGTCTGTTCCGTTGTTACATACTAAGTTCCGGTATAGCGGAATACACAACTCCTGGAGTGCTTGTCATGCATCACCGACCTTCCGTGTTTAAAGCGTGTGTTTTTCTCTTCGCCGCATCGGCTTCCCTCGCAGGCATCGTGCAGGCGGCGGACAGCAAGCTCGATGATGTGCTCAAGCGTGGGCACCTGATCGTGGGTACAGGCAGTACCAATGCGCCGTGGCACTTCCAGGGAGCGGATGGCAAGTTGCAGGGTTTTGATATCGATATCGGTCGCATTGTGGCCAAGGGCTTGTTCAACGACCCGAGCAAGGTCGAGTTTGTGGTGCAGTCCTCCGACGCCCGCATTCCCAACCTGCTGACCGACAAGGTCGACATGAGCTGCCAGTTCATCACCGTCACCGCCAGCCGTGCGCAGCAAGTGGCGTTCACGCTGCCGTACTACCGCGAAGGCGTGGGCCTGCTGCTGCCGAACAACAGCAAGTACAAGGAAATCGAAGACCTGCAGGCGGCGGGCGATGGCGTCACCGTGGCCGTGCTGCAGAACGTGTACGCCGAAGAACTGGTGCACCAGGCATTGCCCAAGGCCAAGGTCGACCAGTACGACAGCGTCGACTTGATGTACCAGGCCGTGAACTCCGGCCGCGCCGATGCCGCCGCCACCGACCAGTCCTCGGTCAAGTACCTGATGGTGCAGAACCCCGGCCGCTACCGCAGCCCGGCCTACGCCTGGAGCCCGCAAACCTATGCGTGCGCGGTCAAGCGTGGCGACCAGGACTGGCTGAACTTCGTCAATACCGCGCTGCATGAAGCCATGACCGGTGTGGAGTTCCCCACCTACAAGGCCTCGTTCAAGCAGTGGTTCGGTGTAGACCTGCCAGAGCCGGCGATTGGTTTCCCTGTTGAATTCAAGTGATTCGGAATAATCGGGGCGGCCGTCACGGCGCCCCAATCAGGTACTGCTGACCATGAACTATCAGTTGAACTTTGCCGCCGTGTGGCGCGATTTCGACACCTTGCTGGCGGGGCTCGGCCTGGGCCTGCAACTGGCCTTGCTGTCGATCGCCATCGGCTGCGTGATCGGCCTGTTGATGGCGTTTGCCATGCTGTCCAGGCACCGCGCGTTGCGCATCTTCGCCTCGGTCTATGTGACGGTGATCCGTAATACGCCGATCCTGGTGCTGATCCTGTTGATCTACTTCGCCTTACCCAGCCTGGGCATCCGCCTGGACAAGATCCCGTCGTTCATCATCACCCTGTCGCTGTACGCCGGTGCCTACCTGACCGAGGTGTTCCGCGCCGGGCTGTTGAATATTCCCAAGGGCTTGCGCGAAGCCGGCTTGGCCATCGGCCTGGGTGAATGGCGGATCCGCGCCTATATCACCGTGCCGGTGATGCTGCGCAACGTGTTGCCCGCGCTGTCCAACAACTTCATTTCGCTGTTCAAGGATACCTCGCTGGCCGCCGCCATCGCGGTGCCCGAGCTGACCTATTACGCCCGCAAGATCAACGTCGAAAGCTACCGGGTGATTGAAACCTGGCTGGTCACGACCGCGCTCTACGTGGCGGCCTGTTACCTCATTGCCATGCTGCTCCGTTACTTGGAACAGCGTCTGGCGATCCGTCGTTAAGGAGGGTTTCCATGTACGAGTCTCCCAGCTGGCTGCATGAGTTGTGGATCGCCCGGGATACCCTCTGGGCGGGGTTTCAGACCAGCATTTATTGCTCGGTGCTGGCGATTATCTTTGGCACCCTGATCGGTATCTTCGCCGGGCTGGTGCTGACGTATGGCAAGTTCTGGATGCGTGCGCCGTTTCGCCTGTATGTCGATTTGATCCGTGGCACCCCGGTGTTTGTGCTGGTGCTGGCGTGTTTCTACATGCTGCCGGCGCTCGGCTGGAAAATCAGCGCATTCCAGGCCGGCGCCGTCGGGCTCACGTTGTTCTGCGGTTCCCACGTTTCGGAAATCGTGCGCGGTGCGCTGCAAGCCATTCCCCGTGGGCAGTTGGAAGCCGGCAAGGCGATTGGCCTGACATTCCGGCAGTCACTCGCCTACGTGCTGTTGCCCCAGGCACTGCGGCAGATCCTGCCGACCTGGGTCAATTCCTCGACGGAAATCGTCAAGGCCTCGACCTTGCTCTCGGTGATCGGCGTCGCCGAATTGCTGTTGAGCACCCAGCAAGTGATCGCGCGTACCTTCATGACCCTGGAGTTCTACCTGTTCGCCGGGTTTCTGTTCTTTGTCATCAACTACGCCATCGAGTTATTCGGGCGCTACATTGAAAAGCGGGTGGCCTTGCCATGAACCAACCTCAAACAACCCAACCGCTGCTGGACATTCGCGGCCTGCGTAAACAATACGGCGAGGTTGAAGTGCTCAAGGGCGTCGACCTGTCCATGCAGCGCGGCAACGTGGTGACGTTGATCGGCTCCAGCGGCTCGGGCAAGACCACACTGCTGCGTTGTGTCAACCTGCTGGAAGAATTCCAGGGTGGGCAGATCACCCTGGACGGCGAGTCCATCGGCTACAGCGAGATCGGCGGCAAGCGCGTGCGTCACCCCGAGCGCGTGATCGCCCAGCACCGGGCGATGACCGGCATGGCGTTCCAGCAGTTCAACCTGTTCCCACATTTGAGCGCGTTGCAGAACGTGACCCTGGGCTTATTGAAAGTTAAGAAAATGCCTAAGGACGAGGCAGTAGCGCTCGCGGAAAAATGGTTGGATCGCGTAGGACTTTTGGAGCGCCGCAACCACTTCCCCGGCCAGTTGTCCGGCGGCCAGCAGCAGCGTGTGGCGATTGCCCGCGCGATTGCGATGAACCCCAGCCTGATGCTGTTCGACGAAGTCACCTCGGCCCTCGACCCGGAATTGGTGGGTGAGGTGCTCAGCGTGATCAAGGGCCTGGCGGAAGAGGGCATGACCATGTTGCTGGTCACCCACGAAATGCGTTTTGCCTATGAAGTCTCGGATCAGATCGTCTTCATGAACCAGGGCCGGATTGAAGAGCAGGGCTCGTCGAAGGCCATCTTCGAGCGGCCGCAATCGCCGCGCCTGGCGGAATTTCTCAAGAACATTCGTTTTTAATCAGGAGCAAAGTTTTATGAGCATCACTCGTTACGGAGCCGGCAGTACTGCCGGCGGTGGCCAGCCTCGTCCCTTCGCCCGCGCTGTGGAAGCGGACGGCTGGTTGTACGTCTCGGGCCAAGTGCCTGCGGTGGACGGCGAAATCATCAGCGGCGGGATCATCGAGCAAACCCGCCAGACCATGCGCAACGTGGTGGCGATCCTCGAAGAAGCCGGCTACGAGTTGAAAGACGTGGTGCGGGTGGGCGTGTGGCTGGAAGACCCGCGGGACTTCTGGAGTTTCAACAAGGTCTTCGGCGAGTACTTCACCCCGGAACACGCCCCGGCGCGGGCCTGCGTGCAGGCCAACATGATGGTGGACTGCAAAGTCGAGATTGATTGCGTGGCCTACAAGAAAAAGGGCTAAATTGCCCCACTCTTAAGCCCACCAGAGATCAAATGTGGGAGGGGGCTTGCCCCCTCCCACAGTGGACCTGCGCCAGCCCTACCATTTCGACCGGACCGAAATTGCCATGACCGAAGACACCATCAAACGCCGCGCCAAAGGCCTGGACCGTGCATTCGATATCCTCGATTTTCTCAAGGAAGTCGGCCAGCCCCTGCGCCCGAATGATATTGCCAGCGGCATCGGCAGTCCCAAATCCACCGTCTACGAGCTGGTCGCCTCCTTGTTGGAGCGGCGCATCCTCGAAACCGTGGGCAAGGACGGTCACGTCTACCTCGGCCGTCAGTTGTACTTCCTCGGCCAGGCGCACCTGCGCCATTTCGACCTGACCCGCGAGGCCGACCACGCCTTGCAGGAGATCGTTAGCCAGACCCACGAAACCGCGCAGATGTGCCTGCTCAACGGGCGCAAATACACGGTGGCGCTGATGCGTGAAGGCGAGCGGCATTTCCGCATTTCCTCGGACATCGGTGAAGACGCGCCGATCCCATGGACGGCGTCCGGGCGCCTGTTACTGGGGCACTTGAGCGACCAGCAGATCATCGACCTGATCGACCACGACGACTTTATCCTGCCGGATGGCCAGCGCCTGCCGCTGGAGACCTTCCTCGCGCAAATCCGCCAGGCCACCCTCGATGGCTTCTTTTCCTTCGACAGCGTGGCCGACACCTTTACCCACTGCTTCGCCGCCCCGGTCCGGGACGCGCAGGGCGTCAGCATTGCGACCCTGTGCATCGTCGCCCCACGGGCGGATGCCAGCAAAAACTACAACGACTATCGCCGGGTGTTGATCGACAGCGCCAACAACCTGGCCCGTCGCATCAACGAATAGGAGTTTTCCATGTCTGCCATCAATGCCGTTGAAAAGGGCGCCGCTGCCGTCGGTGCCCACTTGGTCCGCGACGTCAGCCTGCCCGCCCTGGTGCTGCACCGCGACGCTCTGGAACACAACATTCGCTGGATGCAGGACTTTGTCAGCAACAGCGGCGCCGAACTCGCGCCCCATGGCAAAACCAGCATGATGCCCGCGCTGTTCCAGCGCCAGATCGCCCAAGGCGCCTGGGGCATCACCCTGGCCAGCGCGGTGCAGACCCGCGCCGCCTATGCCGGTGGCGTGCGCCGCGTGCTGATGGCCAACCAGTTGGTGGGCGCGCCGAACATGGCGTTGATCGCCGACCTGCTGGCCGACAAGGATTTTGACTTCCACTGCATGGTTGACCACCCGGACAACGTCGCCGACCTGGGCCTGTTCTTCGCCGCCCGTGGCCTGCGCCTGAACGTGATGATCGAGTACGGCGTGGTCGGCGGCCGTTGCGGTTGCCGCAGCGAGCAGGAAGTGCGCGACCTGGCCAAGGCGATCAAGGCCCAACCGGCCCTGGCCCTCACCGGTATCGAAGGTTATGAAGGCGTGATCCACGGCGAGCACGCCATCAGCGGCATCCGCGACTTCGCCGCCAGTTTGGTGCGCCTGGCTGTCGACCTGCAAAACAATGGTTCCTTCGACCTGCCCAAGCCCATTATCACTGCGTCAGGTTCGGCCTGGTACGACCTGATCGCCGAGTCCTTCGAGACGCAAAACGCCGCCGGCCGTTTCCTCAGCGTGCTGCGCCCCGGCAGCTACGTGGCGCACGACCATGGCATCTACAAAGCGGCGCAATGCTGTGTGCTCGACCGCCGCAGCGACCTTCATGAAGGCCTGCGTCCGGCCCTCGAAGTCTGGGCCCATGTGCAGTCGTTGCCTGAGCCTGGCTTTGCGGTGATCGCCCTGGGCAAGCGCGACGTGGCCTACGACGCCGGTTTGCCGGTGCCGCTCAAACGCTACCGGGCCGGGATCCTACCGGCGGAAGGCGATGATGTGAGCGCCTGCACCGTCACCGCGGTGATGGACCAACACGCCTTCATGACCGTCGCGGCAGGTGTCGAGCTGCGCATTGGCGACATCATTTCCTTTGGCACCTCGCACCCTTGCCTGACCTTCGACAAATGGCAGGTGGGCTGCCTGGTGGATGAGCAGTTGCAGGTGATCGAGTCCCTGGAAACCCGTTTCTGAGTGTAAACAATGACCACCGCCTCTCCACGCATCGCCCTGATCGGCGAATGCATGATCGAACTGCAACACCGCGCCGACGGCAGCCTGCAACAAAGCTTCGGCGGCGACACCTTGAACGCGGCGGTGTACCTGCGCCGTGAGCTGGGCGATGTCGGCACCGTCGACTACGTCACCGCCCTGGGCGATGACAGCTTCAGCGATGCCATGTGCCAGCAATGGCAAGAAGAGGGTCTTGGGCTGGAGAGGGTCCAGCGCCTGCCTGGGCGTCTGCCCGGTTTGTACTGCATACAGACCGATGCCAACGGCGAGCGCAAATTTCTCTACTGGCGCAACGAAGCGGCCGTGCGCGACTGCTTTACCACGCCGGCAGCCGAACCGATCCTGGCGGCATTGCCGGGGTACGACGTGGTGTATTTCAGCGGCATTACCCTGGCGGTACTCGGTGAAAGTGGGCGCGCGCGTTTGCTTAAGGCCCTGATCGAAACACGCCGGCGTGGCGGCAAAGTGGTGTTCGACAACAACTACCGGCCACGGCTGTGGGCCACGGTGGACGTTGCCCGTGAGGCTTATCGCGCCGTACTGGCCGAGGTGGATATCGCCTTGCTGACCGAGGACGACGAGCGTGCGCTCTTTGGCTATGCCAACAGTGAACAGGTATTTGCGGCCTATCCGGCGATTGCGGAAGTGGTGCTCAAGCGCGGTGCGGATGCGTGTTTGATCCGTTGCGACGGTGAGCGCTTTGTTGTGCCGGCGCTGAAGGTGGAGAAGGTGGTGGACACCACGGCGGCGGGGGATTCGTTCAGTGCGGCGTACCTGGCCAGTCGGCTCAAGGGCGGTTCGCCGCAGGAGGCGGCGTTGGCCGGACATCGGTTGGCGAGCCGTGTCATTCAGGTGCCGGGTGCGCTGATCCCCAGGGAGTAGGTGAATGGCCGCCTGCGGCGGATCGGGAGCAAGTCGAATCGTCGCACCGCCCCTCCCACAGTTGACCGCATTCGTCCAGATGAAATGCGGTCAAGTGTGGGAGGGGGCTTGCTCCCGATAGCAGTCTTAAGTCAACGCCTCAATCGCGATAAAACACCTGCACCAGGTGATAGCCAAACTTGCTCTTGATCGGCCCGTGAACCACCTTCACCGGCTTCTTGAAGATCACTGCATCAATCGCCCCGACCATCTGCCCAGGCCGCACTTCACCCAAATCGCCGCCGCGCTTGCCGGACGGGCAAGTGGAGTACTTCTTGGCCAGCACATCAAAGGCTTCGCCCTTGGCAATGCGCTGCTTGAGTTGTTCGGCTTCTTCGCTGGTTTTCACCAGGATATGGCGGGCTTGGGCTTTCATTGATCTCTACCAGGTGTGCGACGGCGCGCGATTATGCCTGAACTGAACCGTCGACGCTGATCATGCTGCGGATTTTGGTCGCCAGCACGTCGATGGAAAATGGCTTGGCGACCATGTCCATGCCGTCCTCCAGGAAGCCCTGGCGCTCGGCGGCTTTTTCCGCGTAGCCGGTCATGAACAGCACTTTGAGGCCCGGCCGATGCTGGCGGGCGATCTCCGCCAACTGGCGGCCGTTCATGCCGGGCAGGCCGACGTCGGTCACCAGCAGGTCCACGCGCAAATCCGACTCCAGCAACGGCAGCGCCGCCCGCGCATCCGCGGCCTGGTGCGCGGTGTAGCCCAACTCGTCGAGTACGTTGACCACCAGCATGCGCACCGCCGGGTCGTCCTCGACCACCACCACCGCCTCACCGGCAAGGGCTACCGGCGCTTCGCCCAGATGCGTGGGCAGGTTGCTCTCCAGGGAGGTGCCGTGCAGGCGCGGCAGGTACAGGCGCACGCAGGTGCCCTGGCCCGGTTCGCTCTGGATGGTCACGTGGCCACCGGACTGCTGGGCAAACCCATAGATCATCGACAGCCCCAGGCCCGTGCCCTGGCCGATGGGTTTGGTGGTGAAGAAGGGGTCGAACGCCTTGGCGAGAATCTTCGGTGCCATGCCGCTGCCGTTGTCACACACGCCGAGCATCACGTAGTCGCCGGCCCTGACCGGTTCGAGGGTGGTGATGTCGGTACCGTCCAGGTAACTGTTGGCGGTTTCGATCAGCAGTTCGCCGCCGTCGGGCATGGCGTCGCGTGCGTTGATCACCAGGTTGAGCAGGGCGTTTTCCAGTTGGCTGGCGTCGGTGTTGACCGGCCAGATATCGTGGCCCAGTTGTACCTTGAGGGTGATATGCGCGCCCTTGGTGCGTTGGAACAGCTCCTCCAGGGACGCCACCAACTGGTTGGGATCCAACGGGCGAAGGTCCAGCGACTGGCGCCGCGAGAACGCCAGCAGCCGGTGGGTGAGGGCGGCCGCGCGATGGGCCGAGGACACGGCGGCATCGGTAAACCGGCCGATCTCCTCGCTGCGCCCGGCGGCGATGTAGCGCTGCATCAGGTCCAGGCTGCCGATGATGCCGGTAAGCATATTGTTGAAGTCATGGGCGATACCGCCGGTGAGCTGGCCCACCGCTTCCATCTTCTGCGCATGGCGTAGGGCGTCTTCGGCGCGCTCACGCTCGAACATCTCGTTTTGCAGGCGTTCGTTGGCTTCGGCCAGCGCCTGGGTGCGCTGGGCCACGCGTTCTTCGAGGTTCTCGTTGAGGTGGCGCAGGGCTTCTTCGGTGAGTTTGCGTTCGGTTTCATCGATCACAAAGATGTAGAAACCGTTGACCGAACCGTCGTTGCTGAAGCGTGGCAGGTATTTCATCAACGCGTGGCGCGGCCGGCCATCGCGATGGGGGGTAATGGTCATGAAGCTGCAGGACTTGCCCTTGAGCGCGGCGGCGATCTTGTCTTCGCGCCCGGCATACACCTCGTCGCCGAGCACCTCGCGGATGGTCTTGCCGTACAGCTCCTGGGGCGTCATGCCGTACCAGTCAAGGTAGGCGCTGTTGTTCAGGCGAAAGCGCTGCTCATGGTCGACGTAGCCGATCAGTACCGGCATGGCGTTGATGATCAACTGCAGCTCTGTCTGGCTCTGGCGCAGGGCCTGCTCGGTGTGCTTGCGCTCGGTGAGGTCGAGTGCCGCGCCGAGGAAGCGCGCCGGGCGGCCCTGGTGATCCTTGTAGCAACGTCCGCGCGCGAACACCCAGCGCACCTGGCCGTCGGCTTGTTGCAGGCGGTATTCCTCGGCGTATTCGGTGCCGTGGGTGATGCAGTGCTTGATGCTGCGCGTCACTGTGCCCCGGTCTTCGGGATGCACGCCCAGCAGGTAATCGCTGATTGGCAACTGGTCGGACTCGCTCGGGTCGACGCCGTGGAGGTAGGCGAAGTGCGCGTCGGCGATAAAGCGGTCTTCGCCAATATCCCAATCCCAGGTGCCCACCGCGTCGGTGGCGGCCAGGGCCAGTTGCAGGCGTTGTTCGGTGTTGTGTTGGGCCTTGCGGCGCTCGTTGGTTTCGATGGCCGTGACCAGGATGCCAGCCACGCTGCCACTTTCATCGCGGATCGGGCTGTAGGTCAGGTCCAGCCAGATTTCAGTGTCGCGATTGTTGCGTTGCAGGACGAAACGCTGCTCGCTGAACGTACGCACCTGGCCGGTCAGTACGGCGTCGTAGATCGGCGCGGTGAAGCTTTCGAGTTCCGGCCAGGTCTGGTGCGCCGGCTGGCCCATGGCCTCGGGGTGCTTGTTGCCCGCCAGCAGGGCGAAGCCGTCGTTGTAGAGTTGGGTGAGTTGGTTGCCCCACAGCAGGAGCATCGGCATCGGTGAGTGGATGACGATGTCCACGGCTGTGCGCAGGCTTTGCGGCCAATCATTGGCCTCACCGAGGGGGCTGTGTGCCCAGTCCAGCCGCGCAATCAATGCAGCGG
This sequence comes from Pseudomonas sp. SB113, assembly GCF_040754745.1. Taxonomy (NCBI): domain Bacteria; kingdom Pseudomonadati; phylum Pseudomonadota; class Gammaproteobacteria; order Pseudomonadales; family Pseudomonadaceae; genus Pseudomonas; species Pseudomonas sp. SB113. The sequence goes on along the minus strand of NZ_JBFMHW010000004.1, from coordinate 166,980 downwards.
CTTCGCTACCGGTGGTTGTTCCCTTCATAAAAAGCCCTGAGCGTAACGCTTTGAAAAATGACAACACCCATTATCCCGTGGGAAACCTATGGGTGACTACCCTCGAAAAATAGCATGCATTGGGGGGTTGTCTTCAAATGAGTGCTTTAAGGCTGAAACCTTTCATCTTCACGCCAGCTCAGGGCGGTCGCGAAACTGCGCCAGGGCCTCCGGATTGGCTAGCGCGTCGGTATTTTTCACCGGCTCGCCGTGCACCACGTTGCGCACCGCCAGTTCGACGATCTTGCCGCTGATGGTGCGGGGAATATCGCTGACGGCGAGGATCTTCGCCGGCACATGGCGCGGCGTGGTGTTGGCGCGTATGACCTGGCGGATCTGGTGCTCCAGGGCTTCGTCCAGTTCGATCCCGTCATCGAGACGCACAAACAGCACCACGCGCACATCGTCCTGCCAGCGCTGGCCGATGGCCAGGCTCTCCAGCACCTGCGGGACTTTTTCCACCTGGCGATAAATCTCTGCAGTGCCGATGCGCACGCCGCCGGGGTTGAGCACCGCGTCGGAGCGGCCGTGAATCAGCAGGCTGCCGTTGGGGCGTAGCTCGGCGTAGTCGCCCTGGGCCCACACGCCGGGAAACTGGCTGAAATACGAGGCGCGCAGCTTCTTCTGGCCGGGGTCGTGCCACAAACCGATGGGCATCGCCGGGAAGTGGCGGGTGCACACCAGTTCACCTTTTTCCCCGAGCAACGGTTGGCCCCGGTCGTCCCACACCTCGATAGCCATCGCCAGGCTCTTGCATTGCATTTCACCGCGCCGCACCGGCAGCACCGGGTTGCCGATCACAAAGCAGGAGACGATGTCGGTGCCGCCAGACATCGATGACAGGCACAGCTCGGCCTTGATCTCGCGGTACACGTAGTCGTAACTCTGGGGCGACAGGGGCGAGCCGGTCGAAATCAGGCCTTTGAGGCTGCTCAGGTCGTGGCTCAGGCGCGGTTGCAGCCCGGCCTTTTCCAGGGTGGCGAGGAACTTGGGGCTGGTGCCGAACACGCTGATCTTTTCCGCGTCGATCAGGTCGATCAAGCGTTCCGGGCCGGGATGAAACGGCGAGCCGTCATACAGCACCGCCGTGGCCCCGATCGCCAGCACCGAGACCAGCCAGTTCCACATCATCCAGCCGCAGGTGGTGTAGTAGAACAGGCAGTCCTCGCGGGCTATGTCCGCGTGCAGGCCGTGTTCCTTGAGGTGGGTGAGCAGCACGCCGCCGGAGCCATGGATGATGCATTTGGGCACGCCGGTGGTGCCGCTGGAATAGAGGATGTACAGCGGGTGATCGAACGGCACCGCGACGAACGCAGGCTCGCCGCCGGGTTGGTAGAAGTCATTCCACAGCGCAACGCGGGCCGGGGTCTGATAGTCCTCGACGCAGGCCTGGGGCCGTGCATACGGGACGATGATCAATTGCTCCAGGGACGGCAGGCGTTCTAGGATCTCATTGAGCTTGGCGCTTTGGTCGATGGTTTTGCCGGCGTAGCGGTACCCGGCGCAGGTGATCAGCACCTTGGGCTCGATCTGGCCAAAACGGTCGATGACGCCTTGGGTGCCGAAGTCTGGTGAGGAGCACGACCAGATCGCGCCCAGGCTGGTGGTGGCGAGCATGCCGACCAGGGTTTGCCAGGTGTTGGGCATGCAGGCGGCCACCCGGTCGCCGCTGCCGACCCCGGCCGCCCGCAGGCTGTCTTGCAGGCCGGCGACATGGGCGGCCAGCTCGGCATAGGTGAGTTGTTCGCGCTGGCCGTCTTCGCTGATCGCGACCACGGCCGGGTGATCGTCGCGTCGACGCAGCAGGTGTTCGGCAAAATTCAGGGTCGCGCCCGGAAACCACTGGGCGCTGGGCATCTCGGCGTCTTCAATCAACACCGCGCTGGGCGGGCTGCGAAACTGCACATCAAAGAACGTGACGATCGCCTGCCAGAAGTCCGGACGCTGGTCGATGCTCCACTGATGCAGGGCCGGGTAGTCGCTGAGCTGCACGCCGTGGCGATCATTGATAAAGCGCCGGAACTGGTCCATCCGTGTGTTGTGGATGCGTTCCGGGGAGGGTTGCCAGAGAATCTCGGACATCAGCAAGGTCTCTTATTCTTTTGTATGAATCTAACAATCAACAGATTGATTTTCTGTGTTTGATTTATTGGGCCAGCCAGCCGCCATCAATGTTCCACGCCGCGCCCCGCACCTGGGCACCGGCCTCGCTGCACAAGAACAGTACCAGCTCACCCAACTGCGACGGCGTCACAAACTCCAGCGACGGCTGTTTCTCCGCCAGCAGATCATGCTGCGCCTGCTGCGGATCGACGCCGTTGGCCACGCGATCATCAATCTGCTTCTGCACCAGCGGCGTCAACACCCAGCCGGGGCAGATCGCATTGCAGGTGACGTTACTGGTGGCGGTCTCCAGGCCCACCACCTTGGTCAAGCCGATCACGCCGTGCTTGGCCGCCACATACGCGGCCTTGCCCACCGAGCCGACCTGGCCGTGCACCGAGGCGATGTTGACGATACGCCCCCACCCCTTGGCCTTCATGCCTGGCAGGCTCAAGCGCGTACTGTGGAACACCGACGATAGGTTGATGGCGATGATCGCGTCCCAACGTTCTACCGGAAAGTCCTCCACCGCCGCCACATGCTGGATGCCGGCGTTGTTGACCAGAATGTCGACACCGCCGAACTCACGCTCGGCGTAGGCGAACATGTCCGCTATCTGCGCCGGGTCGCTGACGTCCGCCGGGTGGTGGCCGACCTTGCCGCCGAACGCCTGCACCTGGGCGACCACCGCGCTGGCGTCGCCGAAGCCGTTGAGGATCAGGTTGGCGCCCGCCTTGGCCAGGCTCAGGGCGATGCCCAGGCCAATGCCGCTGGTAGAGCCGGTAACCAGGGCGGTCTTGCCGTTCAAAGTCGTCATGAAAACCTCACACAATGCCGGTGGCGTAGAAAGTACCGATCACCACGAACACCGCGAGGGTCTTGATAATCGTGATGCCGAAAATGTCCTTGTAGGCTTCGCGGTGGGTCAGGCCAGTCACCGCCAGCAGCGTGATCACCGCGCCGTTGTGGGGCAGGGTGTCCATGCCGCCGCTGGCCATGGCGGCGACCCGGTGCAGCACTTCAAGGGGGATATTGGCCGCATGGGCCGCCGCAATAAAGCTCTCGGACATGGCCGCCAGGGCGATGCTCATGCCACCGGACGCAGAGCCGGTGATACCGGCCAGCAGGGTCACGGTGATCGCTTCGTTGACCAGCGGGTTGGGGATGCCCTTGAGCCAGTCCGCCAGTACCAGAAAACCCGGCAGCGAGGCGATGACTGCACCAAAGCCATATTCGGAAGCGGTGTTCATCGCCGCCAGCAACGCGCCGCTGACTGCGCTTTTGCTGCCCTCGGCGAGCTTGCTTTTGATCGCCGCCCAGCCAAACACCAGCACCATGATGATGCCCACCAGCAACGCCGCCTGCACTGCCCAGATCGCGGTGAGCTTGGCGATTTCAGTGGTGACCGGCGCGCTCATGCCCGGCAGGCTGAGGCTGTGGGTCTTGCCGTACCACTGCGGGATCCAGTGGGTGAACAGCAGGTTCATCACGCCCACCAGGAGCAGCGGCGACAGCGCGATCCAGGGGTTGGGCAGGGCAATGTTCTCGGCGGTCTCAGGCTCGTTGCGCAACTCGGTGCCATAGCCTTCACCCGCGCGCTGGGCCTTGTTGCGCTGGCGCGCCAGGTAGAGCATGCCGGCGCAGAACACGAAGATCGTGCCGATCAGGCCCAACCACGGCGCCGCCCAGGCAGTGGTGTTGAAGAAGGTGCTGGGGATGATGTTCTGGATCTGCGGCGTGCCGGGCAGGGCGTCCATGGTGAACGAAAACGCACCGAGGGCGATGGTCGCCGGGATCAGGCGCTTGGGGATATTGCTCTGGCGGAACATCTCCGCCGCGAACGGGTACACCGCGAACACCACCACAAACAGCGACACGCCGCCGTAGGTGAGCAGGGCGCAGACCAGCACGATCACCAGCATCGCCTGGCGGGTGCCGAGCAGGCGGATCGCTGCGGCCACGATAGAACGCGAGAAGCCCGACAGCTCGATCAGCTTGCCGAACACCGCACCGAGCAGGAACACCGGGAAATACAGTTTGATGAAGCCGACCATTTTCTCCATGAACACCCCGGTAAAGGCAGGGGCGACGGCGGATGGGTCGGTGAGCAGCACGGCGCCGAGGGCGGCGATGGGGGCAAACAGGATAACGCTATAGCCACGGTAGGCAGCCAGCATCAGCAGCGCAAGCGCGGCCAGGGCAATGATCACACTCATGGTGTGTCTCCATCGGATTGTTATTTTTGTGGGTGAAGCTTTGGGAAGGCTCTAGCGAGATGTGTGCCATGTTTTCAAGCTGTTGAAATATATGAATATTTTATGATTTCTTTTGATGGATTTTGAGTATTGTCTCAATATGGAGACAAGCACGGATCAAATGTGGGAGGGGGCTTGCCCTCGATAGCGGTGCATCAGCCTGCAGATGTGTTGACTGATCTGATGCTATCGGGAGCAAGCCCCCTCCCACAGGGAGTGTCTTTGTATGGAGAATTTTGTCTCTGTTTGAAGATTAGGCGATCCCCAGCGCCACCATCTTCTTGTACAGCGTCGACCGCCCCAGCCCCAGGCGCCTGGCCGCCTCCACCACATTCCCACCACACGCCTCGAGCGCCGCCGCAATCACCTGCCGATCAAACCGCGCCCGCGCCGCTGCAAACGTCTCCCCCTCAACCGTGTCCACCGCACCGCGTTCCACCGGGCTGAACGTGCCAATCGCCGCACGAATTTCGCTGGCGTTCAACACAAGGTCATCGCTCAGTAACGCCGCCCGCTCCAGCACGTTGCGCAGCTCGCGGATATTCCCTGGCCACGCATGTTGCGCCAGCAACGCCAGTGCCTCGCGGTCCAGTTCATGTTGGCTGCGCAGCTCTTCGAGGATCGCTTCGCTCAGTGCCGGAATATCCTCCAGCCGCTCACGCAGCGGTGGCACTTGGATCGGCAGCACATTCAGGCGGTAATACAAGTCCGCACGGAACTCGCCGCGTTTGATCGCCGCTTCCAGGTCCATGGACGTCGCCGCGATCACCCGCACGTCGCTGTGCAGCATCTCGTTGGAACCCACCGGTTCGAATTCCTTTTCCTGCAACACCCGCAGCAGCTTGCTTTGCAGCGGCAGCGGCATATCGCCGATTTCATCGAGGAACAGCGTGCCACCCTGGGCAATCTGGAATTTACCCGGACGGCCCTTGCGATCGGCACCGGTAAAGGCCCCCGGCGCGGTGCCGAAGAATTCGGCTTCCAGCAGGTCATGGGGAATCGCGGCACTGTTGATGCTGACAAAGGCTTTGTGCGCACGCGGCGAAGCACCGTGAATCGCTTGGGCCAACAGCTCCTTGCCGGTGCCGGTTTCGCCCAGCAGCAGCACTGGCGACTCGGCGCTCGCGCTGCGCCGCGCACGGCGTTTGACTTCGAGGCTGGCGGCGCTGGTGCCAATAAAGTGCGCGAAGTTGTACTTGCTCTGGCGTGAGCGCAGCAACGAGCGGGTGGAGGCCAGTTCCTGCTGCATGCTCAGGTAGCGTTCGATCAGCGGCGACAGGTTGCGCAGCTCATCGAACAAGGCAAAACCAATCGCCCCGATCACCGCCCCGGCATCGTTGTGGATCGGCAGGCGCATCACCACCAGCGGGCCTTTGGGGGTGTCCTGGATGTCCAGCAGAATCGGCCGGTCGGTGCGCACCACCTGGCGCAACAGGCTGTTGGAAATCACCCGCTCGCACGGCTGGCCGATGGCTTCATCGGCGCTGTTGAGGCCGAAGCGCTTGGCGTAGCGCTCGTTCATCCAGACGATATTGGCGTCGCGGTCGACAATCACCGTGCCTTCGCTGGACTGCTCGATGATCTCGAACAGCGACTGGATCGCCAGGCCACGAACCTGTTGGTAGTCCTTGAGGCTGGTACTCATGACGACAGCCCGCCGGCCGCCGCCAGCAGTTCTTTGGTATACGGGTGCTGCGGCGCTTCGAACACGTCATGGCTCGGCCCGTGTTCCACTACCTTGCCGTCCTTGATCACAATCATGTCATGGGCCATGGCGCGCACCACGGCGAGGTCATGGCTGATAAACAGGTAGGTCAGGCCGTACTTTTCCTGCAACTCGCGCAGCAACGCTACGACCTGCTTCTGTACCGTGCGGTCAAGGGCGGAGGTGGGTTCGTCCAGCAGCATCAGCGCCGGCTTGAGCACCAGCGCGCGGGCGATAGCGATGCGTTGGCGCTGGCCGCCGGAGAATTCATGGGGGAAGCGATGGCGACTGGCGGGGTCGAGGCCCACGTCCTTGAGCACCTGGATCACTTGCGCGTCGCGGTCGGCCACGCTGCACGGCGCATGCACCTCCAGGCCTTCGCTGATGATCTGCTGCACCGACATGCGCGGGCTGAGGCTGCCGTAGGGATCCTGGAACACCACTTGCATCTGCTTGCGCCACGGGCGCATCTGTTTGTGGTTGAGCGGGTCGAGGGCCTCGCCCTGGAAGCGGATGCTGCCGGTGGAATCCAGCAGACGCAGGATCGCCTGGCCGAGGGTGGACTTGCCCGAACCGGACTCGCCGACAATCCCCAGGGTCTTGCCGCGCTGCACGCTGAGGCTGATGCCATCCACTGCGCGCAGGTAGGTCTTGCGCTGGAACAGGCCGCCGCCAAGGGGGAATTGCACGCTCAGGTCGTTCACTTCCAGCACGGTCTCCCGTGGCTCGCTGCACAGCACATCGCCGGACGGTTCGGCGTCCAGCAACAGGCGGCTATAGGGATGTTGTGGCGCCGTGAACAAGGTCTCGCAGTCTGCCTGCTCGACAATCTCGCCGGCATGCATCACGCACACGCGTTGGGCAATGCTGCGCACCAGGTTGAGGTCATGGCTGATCAACAGCAGCGACATGCCCAGGCGTTGTTGCAGGGACTTGAGCAGCAGCAGGATCTTGCGCTGCACGGTCACGTCGAGGGCGGTGGTCGGTTCGTCGGCGATCAGCAATTGCGGCTCACAGGCCAGGGCCATGGCGATCATCACCCGTTGGCGCTGGCCCCCCGAGAGTTGGTGTGGATAGGCCTTGAGGCGTTCCTGGGGTTTCTGGATACCCACCAGCTGTAGTAATTCGAGGATGCGTGCCTGCGCCGCCTTGCCGCCCAGGCCCTTATGCAGCAGCAAGGTTTCGCCGATCTGTTTTTCGATGCTGTGCAGCGGGTTAAGCGAGGTCATCGGCTCCTGGAAGATCATCGCAATGCGGTTGCCGCGCAGTTTCTGCAAGGTCGACGCCGAGGCGCCGATCAGTTCCTGGCCGTGATACTTCACGGAGCCGCGGGTGTCGGTGCCGGCCTCGGGCAGCAGTTGCAAAATCGAATGGGCCGTCACCGATTTGCCGGAGCCGGACTCGCCCACCAACGCCAGGCACTCGCCGGGGCGTACGTCCAGGCTCAGGTTGTGCACCACGGTCTGGCCGCTGAAAGCGACGCAGAGGTCGCGGATTTCGATCAGGTTCATATGCAGTCACTCATGAACGTGGGTCGAAGGCATCACGTAATGCCTCGCCGATAAAGACCAGCAGTGACAGGATCAGCGCCAAGGTGAAAAACGCCGTCAAGCCCAGCCACGGCGCTTGCAGGTTCTGCTTGCCCTGGGCAATCAACTCGCCCAGTGACGCACTGCCGGCCGGCATGCCGAAACCGAGGAAATCCAGGGCGCTCAGGGTGGAAATCGCACCGGTCAGAATGAACGGCAGGTAGCTCAAGGTGGCGGTCATCGCATTGGGCAGGATATGCCGACGAATGATCTTGCCGTCACCCAGGCCCAGCGCCCGTGCGGCCTTGACGTACTCCAGGTTGCGCCCGCGCAGGAACTCGGCGCGCACCACATCCACCAGGGCCAGCCAGGAAAACAGCGCCATGATGCCCAGCAGCCACCAGAAGTTCGGCTCGACAAACCCCGACAGGATAATCAGCAGGTACAGCACCGGCAGCCCGGACCACACCTCGAGGATGCGTTGGCCGAGCAGATCCACCCAGCCACCGTAATAGCCTTGCAAGGCCCCGGCGGCGATGCCGATGGCGGCGCTGATCGCGGTGAGTGCCAAGGCAAACAGGATCGACACCCGCGCACCGAAGATCACCCGCGCCAGCACATCCCGCGACTGGTCATCGGTGCCCAGCCAGTTCACCGTCGAGGGCGGGCTGGGGGCCGGGCGGGTCAATTCGTAGTTGGGCGTGTCGTCGCTGAACGGGATCGGCGGGAACAGCATCCAGCCGCCGTCCTGCTTGATCAGCTTTTGCACGTAGTCACTGCGGTAATCGGCCTGGAACGGCAGTTGCCCGCCGAACTGCCGCTCGGTGTAGCGCTTGAACGCCGGGAAATACAGCTCGTTCTTGTAGCTGAGCACCAGGGGTTTGTCGTTGGCGATCAACTCGCCGCCCAGGGTCAGGATAAAGAGGCCGATAAACAGCCACAGCGACCACCAGCCGCGACGGTTTTTCTTGAAGCGTTCGAAACGCCGACGGGCCACGGGAGACAGGTTAAGCATCAGGCGTTCCTCGCGGCGAAGTCGATACGCGGGTCCACCAGGGTGTAGCAAAGGTCGCCGATTAGTTTTATCAACAGGCCAAACAAGGTAAAGATAAACAGCGAGCCAAACACCACCGGGTAATCCCGGGACACGGCGGCTTCGTAGCTCATGCGGCCGAGGCCATCGAGGGAAAATATCACCTCGATCAACAGCGAACCGGCAAAGAACACGCTGATGAACGCCTGGGGAATCCCCGAGATCACCAGCAGCATGGCGTTGCGAAACACATGGCCGTACAGCACCCGTCGTTCGCTCAAACCCTTGGCGCGGGCGGTCACGACGTACTGGCGCGTGATTTCATTGAGGAACGAGTTTTTGGTCAGGATGGTCAGGGTGGCGAACCCGCCGATCACCAGTGCGCTGACCGGCAGCACCAGGTGCCAGAAGTAGTCGGCGATCTTGCCCACGGTGCTCAGCTCGGCGAAGTTTTCCGAGACCAGCCCGCGCACCGGGAACCAGTTCAATGAGGTGCCACCGGCGAACACCACGATCAGGAACATTGCGAACAGGAACGCCGGCATCGCGTAGCCAATCACGATGGCGGTGCTGCTCCATACATCAAAACTGCTGCCATGGCGCACCGCCTTGCGAATGCCCAGGGGGATCGACACCAGGTAGGTGATCAGCGTGGCCCAGAGGCCGAGGGAAATGGTGACCGGCATCTTTTCCAGGATCAGGTCGATCACCGTGGCGCCACGAAAGAAGCTGTTGCCGAAATCCAGCTGGGCGTAGCTCTTGAGCATCAGCCACAGGCGTTCCGGTGCGGGCTTGTCGAAGCCGTATTGTTTTTCGATGTCCTTGATCAGTTTCGGGTCCAGGCCACGGCTGGCGCGGGAGCCGCTGCTGACACCGTCGCCGGATGAGCCGCCGACCGCGCCGCCACCGATACCCTGCAAGTGGGCGATGGCTTGCTCCACCGGCCCTCCGGGTGCGGCCTGGACGATCACGAAATTCACCAGCAGGATGATCACCAGCGTCGGGATGATCAGCAGCAGGCGTCGCACGATATAGGCAAACATCAGCGAGCTCCTGCGCGTTTTTTCAGTTCGGCATTCATTTGTTCATTCGTCAGCGGGGTAGGGCTGATTTCCCACCAGGTTTCCAGGGCTTCGTCATTCCTGGCCTCGATGGCCGGACGGCCGAAGCGGTTCCACCAGGCGGCGGATGTGCCGGGCGGGTAGTAATTGGGGATCCACAGGTAATTCCATTGCAGCACCCGGTCCAGGGCATGGGCATAGGTCAGCATCTGCGCCTGGGTGTCGGCCTTGACCAGGCCCTTGATCAGGCTGTCGACGGCCGGGTCCTTGAGCACCATGTAGTTGTTGGCGCCCGGATCGAACGCGGCGGCGGAGCCGAAGTAGTTGTACAGCTCCATGCCGGGCGAGGTGGTGACCGGGAAGCCCGTCACGATCATGTCGTAGTCGCGGGCCATCAAGCGGTTGACGTATTGCGAAGAGTCGATGCGGCGGATATTCAGGGTGATGCCGATCTGCGCCAGGTTGCGTTTGTACGGCAACAACAGGCGCTCCAGCCCGTTCTGGGCATTGAGGAAGGTGAACTCCAGCGGCTCGCCCTCGGCGTTGACCAGTTTGTCGCCGTCCGGCTTCCAGCCGGCGTCTTCCAGCAGGGCCAGGGCTTGCAGTTGCTTGTCGCGGATCATGCCGCTGCCGTCGGTGACCGGCGCCTTGAACACCTGGGTGAACACCTCGTCGGGAATCTGCCCGCGCAAGGGTTCGAGAATCGCCAGTTCTTGCGGGGTGGGCAGTTGGGTGGCGGCCAATGGGCTATTGGAAAAGTAGCTTTGCTGGCGGATGTACAGGTTGCGCATCATCTGCCGGTTGGCCCATTCGAAGTCCCACAGCATCGCCAGGGCCTGGCGCACGCGACGGTCCTTGAACATTGGTTTTTGCACGTTGAACACATAACCCTGGGCCGGTTGCGGCATGTCCTTGGCCAAGTGCGCGCGTTGCAGGCGGCCATCGTCCAGGGCCGGGCCGTTGTAGCCGATGGAATAGCCGGTAGCGGAAAACTCACGGTTGAAGTCGTAGGCGCCACCACGCAGTACCTGGCGGGCCACCTCGGTGTCGCCGAAGTACTCCAGGCTCAGGTGATCGAAGTTGTACAGGCCGCGGCTGACGGGCAAGTCCTTGCCCCACCAGTCGGGGTCGCGGGTAAAGGTGATGGTGCTGCCCGAATCGATCTTGCTGACCTTGTACGGGCCGCTGCCCAGTGGGGCCTCGTAGCCGCCGCCGTTGGCGAAGTCGCGGGTTTTCCACCAGTGCTCGGGGAACACCGGCAGGGTGGCGACATCCAGGGGCAGGGTGCGGTTTTCGTTGCTGGAAAAATCAAAACGTACCTGGCGCGGGCCCTCGACTTCGACGTGCTTGACGTCGGCGAACAGCGTACGAAAGCGCAGGCTGCCTTGGGTCATCAGCAGGTTGTAGCTGTAGCGCACATCCTCGGCGGTGATCGGCTTGCCGTCGGCAAAACGCGCCTTGGGGTTGAGGAAGAAACGCAGGGACAGGCCGTCGTCCGCGCGCTCCATCTTCTCGGCAACCAGGCCATACACCGTATAGGGCTCGTCCAGGGAGCGCAGGGCCAGGGGCGCATACAGCCAGCCGTCGACCTGGGAGACGCCGATGCCTTTGTCGATATACGGCAGCACATGGTCGAAACGCCCGATCTCCAGCGCCGAGCGCCGCAGGCTGCCACCCTTGGGGGCGTTGGGGTTAGCGTAGTCGAAATGGTTGAAGCCGGCGGGGTACTTGGCCGGCTCGCCGTAGACGGTCATGGACGGTTGGGGCGCCGCGATCACGGCGCTGCTGGCCAGCAGCAAGGCCAGGGAGGTACTGAGCAGTCTGGAAAAAGCCAATCGCATTGTCAGCCTTGAACGCCGGGTGAAGAGGAATAAGGATTTGTACGCTAACGGCATCAGCGTCGCCAGTCGTCACATGCACAACGGCCCACCAAGAGGCGGGCCGTTGTTTCAAGCAGCAGCGCGGACTGGATCAGTCCTGGCGGCTGGTGACTTCCAGCAGGTGGTAGCCGAACTGGGTTTTTACCGGGCCTTGCACGGTGTTGACCGGGGCGCTGAAGACGACGGTGTCGAATTCTTTAACCATCTGGCCGGGACCGAAAGAACCCAAGTCACCGCCCTGGCGGCTGGATGGGCAGCTGGAGTTGGCTTTGGCGACTTCTGCGAAATCGGCGCCGCCTTCGATTTGGGCCTTGAGTTCGTTGCACTTGTCTTCAGTGGCAACGAGGATGTGACGGGCGGTGGCTTTGGCCATGGGGATTAACTCCTTGAGTAAAAACGGTGAGCGTACCGGATTCAGGCGGTTATTTCCTGGCAAAGTTCCGCTGGGGTTCAGGTTGGGGCAATGGGCTTGGGTATTGGCGTGATGCATAGAGATCAAATGTGGGAGGGGCGGTGCGACGATTCGACTTGCTCCCGATGGCGGCCTGATAGCCGACCAGGATGTTAGATCAGACCGAGTACATATCCATTGCTGCGGTAACGGCCACTTAGGGTTCCGCCCTTACGGCGGGTCACTTTTGGAAAAGAGCCCTAAAAGTCCACCAAAAGGGCTCTTGCCCCAACACTCGGCACCTCGCCTAGGCTCGGTGTGCCCGAACGCAGGCTTGAATCCGTGGCTAACCCGGCGTCCTGCCGGGTTACCCACGGATTCAAGCCTGCGTTCGGCCAGCGTGTTTGACGGGGCGCCTAGGATCAAGATCAAAAGCCAGAGCCAGAGCCAGAGCCAGAGCCAGGGCCAGGGCCAGGGCCAGAGCAACAGCAGTGTTACGTGTGACATTGCCGGAATCATCTTAAGCAGGTCGAATAAGTCCCCATCAATTCAAGACGATGTAGTCGTTCTGCTGAACGATCGGCCGATGGTCACCTTGCACCAGGTGCAGGTAGCGGCCGTCCACCAGGTCGATGGGCAGGCAGTCGTCGATGTCCAGTACGCCGTCGGTGTGGGCCTGGGACCAGTGGCGCAGCATCTGTTGCTTGCCCTTGCTGGTCGCCTCCTGTTTGTTGCGGGCGACCACCAGCAGGTAGTGGTGGGCTTCGCCAAAGCTGTTGGTTTCATAGCCGCCAAGGTTGATGAAGTACAGGTGGTGGGCGTCGGCAGCGGGGGCCAGTTGGCTGAGCTCGACCTTCCAGCCGTCGACGCCATCCACCGCCATCCACGAATCAATATGCACACCCTTGGGGCTGCCAAACCAGCCCTCGCGCAATTGCGGGTAGGTGGCTTCCAATGTGTCCGCCACGGCGAACACCACATCGTGAACTTCAATTTTTGCCCGTGGGTGCTTGCCCCCGAGCATCACGACAAACAGCATTGCAGGTCCTTCCTGGCGACTTGGCAAAGGGCAACCATACTTCGATTGAACCCTTTTGTCCGGCCAATGCCACACTGTTAATCCGCGAATTCATCAGGAGGTTGTCATGCGCACCATTGATCTGGCTGGCGTTCCCGTCCCTGTCATCGGCCAGGGCACCTGGCGCATGGGCGAAGACCCAGACCAGCACCGCGCCGAAGTCGCGGCATTGCAATTGGGGATCGATGAGGGCATGACCCTGATCGATACCGCCGAGATGTATGGCGAGGGTGGCGCCGAAACGGTCGTCGGCGAAGCCATTCGCGGCAGGCGTGAACAGGTGTTCCTGGTGAGCAAGGTCTACCCGCACAACGCCAGCCACAAGGGCGTACCCCGTGCCTGTGAAGCCAGCCTCCAGCGCCTGGGCACGGACTACATCGATCTGTATCTGCTGCATTGGCGTGGCCAGTACCCGCTTGAAGAAACCGTCGAAGCCTTCGAGCGCCTGCGTGAGGCCGGCAAGATCGGCCGCTGGGGCGTGTCCAATTTTGACGTGGCCGACCTGCAGGAACTCGCATCTGCGGCCTGCGCGACCAATCAGGTGCTGTACAACATTGAAGAGCGCGGGATCGAATTCGACCTGTTGCCCTGGTGGCAACAGCACCATTTGCCGCTGATGGCGTACTGCCCGATTGCCCAGGGTGGCGAGTTGCTGTCCAGCCAGACCCTCAAGCAGATTGCCCGCCGCCACGAGGTCACGCCCGCCCAGGTTGCCCTGGCCTGGGTGTTGCGCCAGGACGGTGTGATCGCCATCCCCAAGGCGGTCACCCCGGAGCATGTACGGCTCAATGCGGCCGCCGCCAAGGTGGTGCTGGATGAGCACGACCTCGATGCCATCGATCGGGTGTTCGGCGCACCCAAGCGCAAGCATCCCCTGGCGATGGTGTAGTTGGCTGGCAGGGAAGGTGCCATCCCTGGCACCGTCCCTGCGCAGATCCGACTTAACCGGCTACCGGGCTGCGCCAGTCATCCGATCCGGATGTGCCGGATACTTCGTGGGTCCAAACGATCTTGCGATAGGTGAAGTACACGTCCTCCAGGTGGGTGAAGTGAGCATTGTCCGGGTCCTGGCAATTGGGCATGCGGGACTGGATGTCCACGAGCGTCGCTCCTTCCAGTTCGATCGTGAAATAGTGCTCCTGGGTGCCGGCCGATGACGTACGGAACCACTCCAGTCGGCACGTGACCTCTTCACCGCTGGTCAACGCACTGAACAGCAATGGTGACGACTTATCGAAGACCTTGCTGATCATCAAGGGCTTGTGGACCCTCTGGCCCGTCGGCTGACCGGACTGCGGGTCGCGGGGAATGATCACCTGGTGAGCAAAGGCCTGGACCAGAATCTGGTCTTCATGGCCTTCCTGATAAATGTTGCCTACCGAGTCCTGGGTAAATGTGCCTGCCGTAATCAAACCCTGTTTGACGCCGGTGATGGAAAGATATGCGGGTGTTGGCATGACGGTTTTCCTTGCCTGATTGATGAGGTAGTTCCAATCGGTAATTGTGCCGGTTGGAAATATGGCTATTACAAGAAGCGTGCCGAAAAGTGCGGGAACCAATACAGGCTTGGCGTGATGTGGATATAGGCGTTGGATTTAAGCGGGTGTTGTGGCGTTGATGGTTATTTTGCGGGAAATGTTTGCGCATAAGTGCGCATCTAGTTGCTCGCTCGTAATACACCGCTCAGTAGTTGGTTGTTCGCTGAAATTCGGTGGAATATAACTCCGCAGCTGCGCAAAAGTCTGCACATGCCTTGGTTTACGGCAGTCGTAGGAAATGTCTTAAGTGTGGGGCTATTGCTTGCTGAATGTTATTGGCGTGGCTAAGGTTTGCGAACTTCGCGGCAATTCAAGCGGAGTTTAGATGGCATTCTGGTGCGAAATTTAAATGCACTTAGTTTGTCGCTCGTACCTTGATTAGTCGCGTGCGGTCCTAAATGGTCTATTCAGAAAAGCTCTGCGCTTATTATCTTGAACTTGCCCGGTTACCCTGTTTGCAAACGAATTTTGCGGGCAGCGATATGCGCTACTCGAGTGAATATGAAAGCCTGGAGTTCGAGCTGGGAAAGGTGCAGTCCATTCATGGTGCTGGCCAGCCGGACTGGCAAAGGCTCCTGGAAATCAGCGAATGTCTGTTGCGTGAGCAGTCCAAGGATTTGCGCGTGGCCGTCTGGCTGACCTGGGCGCTGTACCAACGCGAATCCTTTGCCGGTCTGCTGGCTGGCCTCGGGTTGCTGCGCCATCTGTGTGAACACCACTGGTCGGTGGTGTACCCGGAAAAGCTGCGCACCCGTGGCGCGGCGTTCGGTTGGTTGGTTCTGCGCCTTGAGACACTGCTGGTTCAAAACCTTTCGCTTCAGGACCAGCAACCCTTATTCCAGTCCATGCTTGAACACCTTGCGCGGCTTGATGAACTCTGGACTGCACATTTGGGAGGCGATGCGCCGCTGTTGCTGCCGATTCGCAGGCAATTGGTCCAGCGGTTGGAGCTTGCTGCGCAAGGCCATCCCCCGGTCGTCGCGGTGAACGCCGTCGTTGCGCAAGTGCAACCCGCTGCCCCTCCATCGTTAAAAGTCGAACCGACGGTAAACAACGAAAAAGACGCGCATAAATTGCTGCGTGCCTTGCAGGAACAGGCCCGTCCGTTGTGTACCTGGTGGTTACGCCAGGACGCTACCGACCTTCGGGCCTTGCAGCTGAGTCGAACGCTGGCCTGGCTGGCCATCGTCCGCTATCCGGACGCCAACAGTGAGCGTGTCACCGCGTTGTGCGGGCCTGCGCCCGACAAGCTCAAGCGCCATCAGGAGCGTTTTGTCCAAGGCCATCACGCCGACCTGCTGCTTGAACTTGAGGCCAGCCTCTGCGGTGCGATGTTCTGGTTCGATGGGCTGCACATGCTCTGGCAATGCCTGGACGCCCAGCAGGCGAAGCTGGCCATGACCGAGCTGGAAGTGAACTTCGCCCTGTTGCTGCAACGCTTGCCGGACTTGCCGGGGTTTCGCTTTCAAGGGGGCGCTCCTTTTGCCGACAGCGGCACTCGCGACTGGATCGCACTGCATGTTTCCCGTCACCTGCAAGCCCCTGAGGCGCCCCGCGTGGCGGTCGATGCCGAGCCCTGGGAGATCGCCTTGCAGGCTGTGCTGCCCCGGCTGCGCAAGGATGGGCTCAAAACCGCAGTACATGAACTCAATCAAGGCCTGCACGCCGCTCGCAGCGATCGCGTGCGCTTTTATTGGCGCTTGGCCCTGGCGCGCTTGTGTGCATACGCAGGCAAGCATGAACTGGCGAAGATCCAGCTCGAACAGCTGGATCTCGAACTGCAATGCTCGGGCCTGGAGCGCTGGGAGCCGGAACTGGCGTTTCAAGTGACACACCTCTTGCACCGCTGCTGCGACCTGATGCCACAAAACCATGCCGTGCGCGAGCGCAAGGAAGACACCCACCGCAGACTGTGCCTCTTCGATCTGGAAGCGGTACTTGAATAGGCTTACGAGCCATTTGAAAAGGAGATTTACCATGGCCAAAGAAGGTTCGGTAGCACCCAAGGAACGCATCAATATCACCTTCAAACCCGCCATCGGCGGTGCACAGGAAGAAGTCGAGCTTCCGTTGAAACTCCTCGTGCTCGGGGACTTCACCCAGCGTGAGGACCTGCGCAAGCTTGAAGATCGCAAGCCCATCGCCATCAACCAGAACACCCTCGACGAGGTGCTGGCCAAACAGGCGCTGAGCCTGACGCTGAATGTACCCAATCGCCTCCAGGCGTGTGCCGATGTCGAAGAACTGGCCATCCAGGTACGAATCAATTCGATGAGGGATTTCAACCCGGCGAATCTGGTCGAGCAGATCCCCGAGTTGCACAAGCTGATGGCCCTGCGTGAAGCGCTGATGGCGCTCAAGGGACCGCTGGGCAACACGCCGAGCTTTCGCAAAGCCATCGAACAGGCCCTGGCCGATGATGAATCCCGTGCCCGCGTATTGGCGGAGCTGGGCCTGAGCGGCCACACCGCCTGACATTTTTCAGTAAAAGGACACTGACGCCATGACGACTCAACGCACTCCGATGCCTGTTCACACCGCTGACGAGCACAGCATCCTCGACAACATCATCGCCCAGACTCTGCTGAGTGCGGACGATGAGGCCTACGGCATTGCCAAGCGTGGCGTCTCGGCATTTATCGAAGAGCTGATCAAACCGCAGAACAACGGGGAACCGGTCAAGAAGCGCCTGGTTGACCGGATGATTGCCGAGATTGACGAGAAGCTCAGTCGGCAAATGGATGAGATTCTGCACCACCCGCGCTTCCAGGCCCTGGAATCCTCATGGAAAGGCCTGCAGTTGTTGGTCGAGCGCACCAATTTTCGAGAAAACATCAAGATCGAACTGCTGAATGTCTCGCGGCAAGATCTGCTGGATGACTTCGAAGACTCGCCCGAGGTGACCCAGTCAGGGCTCTATAAGCATGTCTACAGTGCGGAATACGGCCAGTTCGGTGGTCAACCTGTGGGCGCAATCATCGCTGACTTCTTTCTATCTCCCAGCGCCCCCGATGTGAAGCTGATGCAATACGCATCCAATGTTGCCTGCATGGCCCATGCCCCATTTATCGCGGCCGCCGGCCCGACTTTTTTCGGCTTGGAAAGCTTCACCGATCTCCCTGACTTGAAGGATCTCAGGGATCATT
This sequence comes from Pseudomonas sp. SB113, assembly GCF_040754745.1. Taxonomy (NCBI): domain Bacteria; kingdom Pseudomonadati; phylum Pseudomonadota; class Gammaproteobacteria; order Pseudomonadales; family Pseudomonadaceae; genus Pseudomonas; species Pseudomonas sp. SB113. Next base: position 149,222 of record NZ_JBFMHW010000004.1, on the reverse strand, counting down.
TCGAAGGTCCGCAGTTCGCCAAATGGCAAAGCTTTCGCCAGAGCGAAGATGCCCGTTATATCGGGCTGACCGTGCCGCGATTCCTGCTGCGCACGCCCTACGATCCCCTTGAGTGTCCGGTCAAGACCTTCGCCTACCGTGAAACCGTGGTGAACAGCCACGAGCACTATCTATGGGGTAATACCGCCTACGCCTTTGCCACGCGATTGACCGACAGTTTTGCGCGGTTTCGTTGGTGCCCGAACATCATCGGTCCGCAAAGCGGCGGTGCAGTGGAAGACTTGCCCTTGCATCACTTCCACAGCATGGGCGAAATCGAAACCAAGATTCCCACTGAAGTACTGGTATCCGACCGTCGTGAGTACGAACTGGCGCAAGAGGGTTTCATTGCCTTGACGATGCGCAAGGGCAGTGACAATGCCGCGTTTTTCTCCGCCAGTTCGGTGCAAAAACCCAAGCATTTCGGTATCAGTGCCGAGGGCAAGGAAGCTGAGCTGAATTACCGCCTGGGTACTCAGTTGCCCTACATGATGGTGGTCAACCGCCTGGCCCATTACCTCAAGGTTCTGCAGCGGGAGCAATTGGGTTCCTGGAAGGAACGTACCGACCTGGAGCTGGAGCTCAACAAGTGGATTCGCCAGTACGTGGCAGACCAGGAAAACCCCAGTGCCGAAGTGCGTGGGCGGCGGCCATTGCGGGCGGCGCGTATCGTTGTCAGCGATGTCGAGGGCGAGCCTGGCTGGTACCGCGTCAACCTGAGTGTACGACCGCACTTCAAATACATGGGGGCGGATTTCACCCTGTCCCTGGTTGGCAAGCTCGATAAAGAATGAGCAGGGACCTAAGGATGACCCGTAACCAAAGCCTCTTTGAGCGACTTGAACGTCCGGCCGCAAAGTCATCATGTGCCGTGACGTCCGTCGCAGCTCATTTGGGAAAGATGCTCAGCATCCGCGCTGGCAGCGTGCAGACGCTGGCGGATTACGGTATGCCAGATCTCAATGACATGAACCAGAGTCTGCATGAGTCATTGAGCCAGTCGCGCTTGTTGATCGAACGCTTTATCCGGGCCTATGAGCCACGCTTGAAGGATGCGCGTGTGAGGGCGCTGCCCTGTGGTCACGATCCTCTGGTGCTGGCGTTTGTCATTGAGGCCACGCTCTGTGTCGACGGTGTGACGCAGCCTGTGGTGTTCTCCGCGAGCCTGCAGGATGCTGGAAAGGTTGAGGTCTTGCCTGATGTCCTTTAACCAGTATTACCAGAGCGAACTCAGTGCGTTGCGTCAGCTCGGACGGCGCTTTTCCGAGCGCAATCCTGCTCTCGCGCCCTTTTTAGGCGAGGCCGGCCAGGATCCGGATGTGGAGCGATTGCTGGAAGGCTTTGCTTTTCTTACTGGTCGCCTGCGCCAGAAGCTGGATGACGAGTTGCCTGAGCTGACTCATTCCTTGATGCATTTGCTGTGGCCCAACTACATGCGGCCCGTACCGGCGTTCAGCATCTTGCAGTTTGATCCGTTGAGGCATGCGGGACCCGGTGTGATGGTCGCACGGGATACGCCGGTCGAAAGTGCGGCGATCAACGGCGAGCGCTGCCGTTTTCGCACCTGTTACGCCACACGTATCTTGCCGCTGCAACTGAGCGCGCTGGAGTACTGCGTCCAGGGAGAACAGGCGTTGCTGAGCCTGCGCCTGGACATGGTGGGCGACGGCAATTTCAGCGAATGCGCGTTCGATCAATTGCGCCTGCATCTGTCGGGCGACCGCTACATCAGTCAAGCGTTGTACCTGAGCCTGTTGCGTGAGGTTGAGGGTATCGAGTTGCTGCCATTGGGTTGCGATGGGCTGGCTGTCAGCGGCGCTGACGGCCAGCCCCTGCTGTTGCGACTGGGTGGCGATCAGGTAAGGCCGGTGGGGTTCGCCGAGGAGCATGCGCTGATGCCCTATCCGCAGAATACCTTTCGTGGGTACCGCCATCTGCAGGAGTACTTCGCCTTTCCTGAAAAGTACCTGTTCGTCGATGTGGTTGGCCTGGATGCGCTGCAGCGGCTCCCCCAGGACGTACTCAAGCAGGTCTGCAGCGTCAACCTGTGCTTCAAGCTACGCGCCCGGTGCCAGGCAACCGGGTGCCCCACGCTGGACAACGTGAAGTTGTACTGCACGCCCATCGTCAACCTGTTCAAACATGATGCGGTGCCGATTCGCCTGGACGGCAAGCAGGACGAATACCTGCTGATTCCTGGGGAATACACGCGCGCAAACGCCTGTGTATTTTCCGTCGACAAGGTCACGGGCTGGCGCCCTGGCGGGTTGGGGTACCAGGCGTACGTACCGTTTGAATCCTTCGAGCATGATGGCGTTATCGATGCATCGGCAGCCCCCACCAGCTACAGCATTCGTCAGCGCGCGTCGGCGCACCATGCCGGGCTCGATACCTGGCTGGGGTTCGGGAACGCTCAAGGGCATACCCAGGAAACGCTGTCAATCGAGCTGACATGCACCAATCACAACCTGCCTCGGCAATTGCAGGCAGGGGAGATCAATCAGCCCTGTGAGCAGACGCCGGAGGGCTTGTCATTTCGCAACATCTGCGCGCCGACCGCGAGTTTTGCACCCCCCCTGGACCAGGATTTTCTCTGGCGACTGATCAGCAACATGTCGCTCAACTATTTGTCATTGAGCGACATCAGCGCCTTGAAGGTGGTCCTCGAAACCTATGACGTGCCGCGTTACCACGATCTGCAAGCGAAAAAAATCAGCCAGAGGCGGTTGGGGGCCTTGCGATCCATCAGCCATACGGCCGTCGACCGCTTGCACCGGGGAATGCCGCTTCGAGGGTTGCGGGTCGACCTGACCATTGATTCCCAAGGGTTCCTGGGGCAGGGCGAAGCGTTTGTGTTCGCCTCGGTGCTCAACGAGTTTTTCGCGCTTTACGCCAGCCTGAATGCCTACCACGAGCTACGTGTCATCAGCACACAAGGAGATGTGTACCTATGGCCACCTCAGATGGGGCAGCAGCCCCTGCTTTGAAGGAACTGTGCCGTGCCATCCGCGAATACTCGCTGTTCCAGGCGATTTTGCAGGTGGTCAAGCGCCTGCGCGATGCCCATCCGTCACTGGATGACAACGCGCTCTATGACAGGTTGGAGTTTCAGGCCAATCCAGGTCTTGGTTTTCCCGGTCACGATATTGACCGGGTGGAGTTTTTTGTTGAACACGATCAATTGCGCGCGCGTCTTCGCCTCAACGTCCTGGGGCTCTGTGGCGCAGGTTCACCCTTGCCAGCCTTTTACAGCGAGCAGGCGTTTACCGACGGGACGGGTGGCCAGGCGACCCGGGACTTCCTGGACCTGTTTCACCATCGTCTGCAACGGCTGATGCTGCCGATCTGGCGCAAATACCGCTACCAGGCGTGTTTCCAGGCGCAGGCGCGTGATGCTTTTTCCGAGCAGATGTTTGCGTTGATTGGGTTGAAGGGCCAGCGCATTCGCACGGCGGCGCAGTTGGACTGCAAGCGACTGTTGCCCTACCTGGGGTTGCTTGGCCTGCGGGCGCATTCGGCGGCGGTGATCGAGACGGTGCTGCGTTACTACTTCAGGCACGAGCGCTTGTTTATCGAGCAATGGGTGGAACGCACGGTTGTCATTGCTCCCCCGCAGTTGAACCAGCTTGGCTGTGCCAACAGCGTGCTGGGCGTCGACCACGTAGTGGGAAGCCAGGTCGCTGACCGCAGCGGTAAGTTCAGGGTGCATGTACGGGACCTGGATTGGCAGCGCTTTCATGGTTTTTTGCCGACAGGGTCGGACTATCCGCTGCTGTGTTCGTTGGTGCGGCTGACTGCACGAGACCCGCTGGAGTATGACCTGCGCCTGGTGTTGGCCAAGGACGCGATCAGGCCGTTGCACGTGGGTGAACACAATGTCTGCAGGCTGGGTTGGACCAGTTGGCTGGCACACGAGTGCGCCGACGGTGTGGTCATCGTGGCCAGCAATGCTCACTAGGGACTGATGATTATGATGAATGTAGACCTGCAACAACTGATCCGGACATTGACGCCTGCGGTCCGTCAAGACTTGGAGCGCTCGGCCGAACGTTGCGTGACACGGGGTGGCACTGAAGTCTTGGTGGAAGACCTGCTACTGGCCCAGCTGGAATGTCCCGATGGTCTTTTGATACGAGCCTTGGCCGACGCGGGGGTCGAGGTGCAGACGCTGCAAGCAACGCTGCAACCCAAGGGGCAGGCAAGTGCCACGCGCAATCCGGTGTTCGCCCAGGCCCTCGTGCAATGGTTGCAACAGGCGCTGATGGTTGCTCATCTGGAGTTGCGCCAGAGCGTCGTGGACCACGGAGCCCTGTTACTGGCGCTGTTGCGTCACCCGTTGCAGCACGCAGGCAGTGGCTATCACGCGTTGTTGAGCCGTTTGGATGCACAGCGTGTACACGGGTTTCTGCTGGGCCAGGGGCCTGGCATCACCCCGGCAGCAAGCGGCGAATCGATGCTGGGGCGTTTTACCCATGATCTGACACGCCAGGCCCATGAAGGGCGCATCGACCCGGTGCTGTGTCGCGAGGGTGAGATCCGTCAGCTGATCGACATCCTTATGCGGCGGCGCAAGAACAATCCGATCCTTGTCGGCGAGGCCGGGGTGGGCAAGACCGCGGTTGTCGAGGGCCTTGCCCTGCGCATCGCCAGCTCGCAGGTGCCGGAACCACTCAAGGGTGTGCGCGTGCTGACCCTGGACATGGGCTTGCTGCAAGCCGGTGCCAGCATCAAGGGCGAATTCGAACGACGTCTCAAGGGCGTGATCGACGAGGTGAATGCCGCGCCGACACCGGTGATTCTGTTTATCGATGAGGCGCATACCCTGGTGGGCGCAGGTGCCCAGGCCGGTGCCGGGGATGCCGCGAACCTGCTCAAACCGGCCCTGGCCCGGGGTGAGTTGCGGACCCTCGCTGCCACCACGTGGTCCGAATACAAGAAGTACTTTGAAAAAGACCCTGCCCTGGCGCGGCGTTTCCAGCCTGTACTGGTCGGCGAGCCCAGCGTGGAACAGGCGATTTCAATCCTGCGCGGGCTGGTTCCGGCCTACGAATCCAGCCATGGCGTGCATATACGTGACGATGCCGTCGTCGCGGCGGCGCAGATGAGCGCTCGGTACCTGGCAGGGCGTCAACTGCCAGACAAGGCGGTGGATGTGCTGGACACCGCCTGCGCACGTGCGCGCATCAACCAGGTAACGGTGCCCGAAGCATTGGAGCGCCTGTGCACTGAGCAGGCTGAAGGCTCGCGGCAGCGCAAGGCGCTGAATCGAGACAGGGACGCTGGGCTGCCGGTGGATGAGCCGGCTGCACAAGCGTTGAACCTGCGATTGGCGGCTGTCGAGAGCGAGCGTCAACATCGGGAGCAGCGCTGGCTTGAACAGCGCGCACTGGCGGAGCCGGTGCGTGTGTGCCCGCGCCTGGTGGCGCAGGTTATCAGCGCTTGGACGGGGATTCCCGTTGAACAGCTGTCCCTGGAGCACAGTGAGTCGGTGCTGGGGATTGCCGATGCGCTGCGGTCACGCATTCTCGGCCAGGAACCTGCCATACAGGCGCTTGACCGCAATCTGCGCGCGGTGGCTGCCGGGCTGAACCAGGCCGACGCGCCGGTCGGGGTGTTTCTGTTGGTGGGTCCGAGTGGCGTGGGCAAGACCGAGACGGCCTTGGCCCTGGGGGATTTGCTGTATGGCGGCGAGCGTTTTGTCACCACCCTCAACATGTCGGAGTTTCAGGAAAAACACGCCCTGTCTCGGCTGATTGGCGCACCCCCCGGTTATATCGGGTATGGCGAGGGCGGGGTGCTGACGGAAGCCGTGCGCCAACGCCCCTATTCGGTGGTGCTGCTCGACGAAGTCGAAAAGGCCGACCCGGAGGTGTTGAACCTGTTCTATCAGATCTTCGACAAGGGGTTGGTCAATGATGGCGAAGGTCGGGAAATCGACTTTCGCAATACGCTGATCCTGATGACTTCCAACCTGGGCAGCGATTGCATCGTCGACTTATGTGCAGGCGGCCGACGGCCTGATACTCAGGTGCTGCAAGATGCAATTCGCCCCCTGCTGCGTGACTATTTCAAGCCCGCACTGCTCGCCCGGATGCGGGTCGTGCCCTATTACCCGGTCGTGGGCGCTGTGTTGCATGACCTGGCAAGGCTCAAGCTGGACCGTCTTGGGCGAAGGTTGCAGTCGCGCAAGCTGGCATTGAGCTATACGACCGAACTGGTCACGCATATGGCCGAGCGGTGCGCCCATAGCGACAGCGGAGCGCGGTACATCGACCAATGGATCGAGATCCACCTGTTGCCGCAGATGGTCGATCGACTGCTGGCGGCGATGGCGACGGGTGAGCCACTGTCGCGAGCCCATGCCGGCCTGGATGCTGACGGGCTGCCAATCTGCGAGTTCAGCCAATGATGAACGGCGTGCTTGCCCAGTTACCCCAACCCCTGGCCTACGCGGAGACGTTGTTGGGCTGGTTCACCCGAATAGGGATCGAGAGTGACGAGACAACGTTGCCAGACCTGTGTGTTGCAGCGGCTGCGCAACTGAGTCAATGCGAACTTGGCCAGTTGTACTGGCGTGACGAGGCGACTGGTCGACTTGACTTGGTTGCCCAGCATTTGCCGGGTGCATTGCCCCTCGGCGACCTTGCTTGCGGCGCGGACTTTCAGCATCAGCAGCTGTTGCATTACGTCCTCGGCCATCGCTGCAACCTGAGCGTGGAGAACCTGGCCGACAGTGTGTATGAGAGCGGTTTTTTACCCGCCACAGCTACCCCCTGGCGCTCATTGGTGTGCCTGCCGCTGTTCGGTCGACACAAGGCTGTTGCCGGTCTATTGCTGTGCGCCAGCCAGCAGTCGAAATTGCTCCAGGACTACGGCCCGTCATTAAGCCAGCTGGCAAGCTTCGCCTTGAGTCACCTGGCGCTGTTGCGACGCGTGCGTCCTGCGCACAACGGCGCCCAGGCCAGGCCTCGCCTACCCGCGGCGCGCAGGACGTATGGGTTGATCGGCAACAGCGCGGCCATGGACGAAACCTACCGCCTGATCGGCAAGGTGCTGAATGCCCCCTGCACGGTGCTTCTGCGCGGGGAGACCGGAACCGGCAAGGAGGTGGTGGCACGGGCCATCCATGCTTCCGGACCGCGCAGTAGCAAAGCCTTTGTGGTGCAGAACTGTGCGGCCTTTCCCGAGGGGCTGCTGGAGAGTGAGTTGTTCGGTTATCGCAAGGGCGCTTTTACAGGCGCAGAACGTCACCACGTTGGGCTATTTGACGCCGCCGATGGCGGCACGTTGCTCCTCGACGAAATCGGCGATATGCCGCTATCGCTCCAGGCCAAGCTGCTACGGGTGTTGCAGGAAGGCGAGGTTCGCCCGTTGGGAGCCTCTGCGGCCCATAAGGTCGATGTGCGGATTATTGCCGCGACCCATCGTGACCTCGCTGCAATGGTGGCGGATGGCAGTTTTCGCGAGGACCTGTACTACCGGCTGGCGCAGTTCCCGATTGAATTACCGGCCTTGCGTGAACGCGACGGTGATGTGCTGCTGTTGGCGCGACAGTTCGCGCAATCGGCCTGTGCTGCACTGGGGCTGGCGCCGGTGGAATGGTCTGCTGCGGCCTTGGATCAACTGTCGTGCCACGCTTTTCCCGGCAATGTCCGCGAACTCAAATGTCTGGTGGAGCGCGCGGTACTGCTCTGTGACGACGCAGTGGTGCTGCCTGAACATCTGTCGCTGCTGCCCGGCCCGACCTGCGCTGACGTCGGCGCGACGTTGCGCCAGCGCCTGGAGCGGGTTGAACGGGTATTCCTGATCGACTGCCTGCACAAGAACCGTGGCAACCGGACCCGTACGGCACGTGAGTTAGGGGTCGCACGCCGTACGCTGCTTTACCGCCTTACACGCTTGAACATCCCCGGCGGCGATGTCCGAGGGGAGCGCTGAATGGTGCACGTACGGCTTCCACGCTTCGCCGCCGGCCTTACTTTTATTGGAGATACCTGATGCCACTTCGTACTTGGAAAGCCTTGGGGCTCGTCCTGTGTTTGTTGAGCGGCTGCAACGCCAATTACGTTTTTGATGACGCCGACTACCGTCCGCTGGGTGACCCCCAGGCGACTCGTCGCAGCGATTGAACAGCGGAGCCTTGTCATGCAATTAGTGTTTGAGGTGTGTAATACCGGAAGCAGTGAGCCTGCATCCTGTAAGACATTTGACGGTGTCGGCGGCGTGATCGGCCGCGGGACCGGCTGTGACTGGGTCATTCCCGACGCGAGTCGCTTGCTCTCCAGTCATCATGGCCTGGTCAGTTACCGGGATGGTGAGTACTTTTTTACCGATATCAGCAGCAACGGCATTGGCGTGTCGGGCAGCGCGGAGCGTTTGTGCAAGGGGCAGGCACGACTGATCAGCGAGGGCGATGTCTACCAACTGGGGCCAGTGGACATACGTGCACGCCTGATAGCACGCGCGACACAAAATGGCCGACCAGTGTTTTTCGGCAACGATACGATTCCGGATGATGCGTTTTTGGTGCTTGACCCCTTGCGTGCACTCGACAGTGCGCAAGCGCATGGCGAGGCATCCGAGGATCTGGAAGTGCTGAACCCCTCAGCCGAGAGGGAGGCCTGTGCACTTTCTCACGGCCTCTTAGAGCGGGATCACTTGATCGTGCCGAGATGGGCCGAGCCAGTAACGGCTGAGGCCTCTACTCAACCTGTGCAGGTTGCTGCAGCAAGCCGTGCGCCATTCTGGTCGCAGTTCGCGCAGGCGATCGGCATGCCCCTGGATGCGCTCGATACGCAGGCGTGCGAGGCCCTGGCGATCAAGGTGGCTGGCCTGTTCAGGCAAACCATCGAAGGGCTGCAGCAAAGTCTGCGTACCCGCGATGAGCTGAACGGCGAGTTGAATCTCGGTTGGACCGTACCTGCGCTCAAGCACCACAACCCCTTGAAAGATTGCACCGATACCCAGGCTGCCTTGACCTCACTGTTGGGCCCCGTTGAGCCGGGCCAGCTGTCTGCCGAGGTGGCGGTCGCCCAGGCATTGCGGGAAATGCAGATCCACCAACTGGCCTTGGTCGTGGCCTGCCGTGCCGCGATGCGTGGCGCGGTGGCGGCATTTGCACCAAGCCATCTGCTGCTGTGCTTCGAGCGCCAGAACCTGCCGGCCAGGTTCTCTACCGACGGATCCCATTGGCGGGCTTACCAACGCCATTACCGACGCCTTATCGACGAGCATCCCCTGGGCGAGCAGCTGTTGCGTAACGAATTTTCCAACGCCTACGCGGAGCAGGTGCGCCTGGTCGCCACGCTGCACGCGGCTTATCCGGGATGACTGTCATGTATCGAGCCCCCGTTCTATCAATGCTGCTTGCGCTCGGCCTGCTGGCCGGGTGTGCCAGCGTGTCACCGTATTCAACCCTGACCAAGCTGAACCTGACGTTGAGCGCCAGCGAAGGCGTCAACCCTGATCTTCATGGCCGCCCATCTCCTGTCGTGGTGCGCCTGCTTGAGCTGCGGCACCCGGTGGCGTTCGAAAACGCCGACTTCTTCACCCTCTATAGCCGCGCAGAGCAGGCGCTGCCCAAGGATTGGGTCAACAGTGAGGAGTTGGAGCTGCGCCCCGGTGAGCAGTTGGCGTTGAAGCTCAGTGTCGAACCACAGAGTCGTTATGTCGGCGTGCTGGCTGCCTATCGGGACTTGCCCCATGTGCAATGGCGGCTTGTGCTGCCCGTGGCCCGGCAGCAACTCACGCGTGTCGAGCTGATGCTCGACGAGTCCGGGGTTCGCGTCGTCGCCCCTCAAGCCCAACGGTCGGAGGATAGAGATGCAGGTTCATAAAGTCGTCTGGCAGGAGGGCATGCTGCTGCGTCCCCAACACTTGCAGCACAACGACCGTTACTACCGCCAGCAGCTCAACCGTACGCGCTTGCTGGGCATTGATGGTTGGGGGTTCCTGACCCTTGACGTCGATGTGCAGCACCTCAATTTGGGTAAGGTGGTCGTCAACCAGGCCAGCGGTGTATTTCCCGATGGCAGCTTGTTCGAGCTGAACAGCGTGATGGAACCATTGGTGTTGCAGGTCCCTGCCAACACCAGTGGGCAAGCCGTATACCTCGCGTTGCCGTTGGCCATCGGCAATCAGGTTGAAGTGCGCCAGCAGGAGCACAGTGATGTACTGGCGCGCTACGTAAGCTGCGAAGCAGAGATCATTGATTCGAATGCCGGCGTTGACTCCCGTTGCCGGATCAACTGCGCACGCCCGGATCTGCGATTGCTCTTAGGGGAGCAGCCCAGTGACGCGCTGTATGTGAAACTCCAGGTTGCCCAGGTGCTGGATTCGACTCGCGAGGGGGGTGTGCGGCTGGACGCGGATTTTGTCCCGACGTTTATCTACCTGCAGAGCTCAGGCTATGTCTCGTCATGTATCAAGGAGGTGATGAGCCTGCTGGCCACCCGAGGCGATGCGATTGCCGCGAGGGTCTGCGGTGGTGGCGGGTCGGAGGGCGCTCAGGTCGGCGATTTTCTGATGCTGCAACTGATCAATCGTAGTGAGCTGGTATTGCGTCACTTCTTGAGCCAGAGCCAGGTACGCCCGGAGGCGTTGTACCGGGAGTTGGTGTCGATCCTGGGCGAGTTGTCGACATTCGCCACCGACAACAAGCGCGCGCAGCTGGAGACTCATTACCAGCATGGTGAACAGGGTGCGAGTTTTCGCGGGTTGATGGAGGGCATTCGCACGGTGCTGTCGTTGGTGCTGGAGCAGCATGCCATGGAGCTTCCAATGGAGCCGCGACAGTATGGGGTGCTGGTGTGTCCGGTGAGTGACCTCAAACTGCTGGGTAGCGCAACATTCATTCTGGCGGCAACCGCCCAGTGCGATTCGGAAGAGCTGCGCCACCGTCTTCCGGCACACCTGAAAATTGGCTCTGTGGAACGCATCCGCGAGCTGGTCAACCTGCACCTGGCCGGCATCAAGGTCAAGCCACTGCCGGTGGCGCCTCGACAAATCCCGTTCCATGCCGGCAAGACCTATTTCATGCTCGAACTCAGTGCCCGTGACATCACGCAACTGGAGCAATCGGGCGGTTTTGCCTTCCACGCCAGCGGCGAGTTTGCCGAACTTAAACTCAATTTCTGGGCCATCAGGAACTGAATGCCATGACCATGGACAGCGAATACCCGCAGGACGAAAAAACCATCCTGCTTGACCTCGATGGTCGCGCTCCCGCACAGGCGCCGGTGACGGACTTCCCAACGCCGCCGCGCTTTGAACAGCTCGAAGACCGGATGATCTACACCGCCGGCCTGCAAGGGGCACAGAACTTCAATATAGGGCCCAACAGCCTGGTGGCCGCCGCCTGGGAACTCTTGTCGCAGGTCGTTCAGCTCAAGAGCAGTTCCGGCCGGGAAAGCTTGCAAACCCTCAACGATCGGTTGTCCTCGGGGATCACGGCGTTTGAAACGCATGCATTGCACCAGGGCGCAGAGGACAAACAGGTTATGTCGGCGCGCTATGTGCTGTGCAGCGTTATTGACGAAGCCGTGGTCACTACCGCGTGGGGCAGTCGCAGTGACTGGTCGAAGTCCAGCCTGCTGAGCCGCTTTCACAACGAAACCTTCGGTGGCGAAAAGTTCTTCCAACTGCTGGAGCGTTTGTCCCGCGACCCCGTCAAGCACCTGGCGATGCTGGAGCTTATGTACCTGTGCCTGTCACTGGGGTTTGAGGGTAAATACCGCGTCATGGAGCGGGGAGGGCTGCAGTTGGAAGCGGTACGAGATGGCCTGTATCGACAGATCCGACATGTGCGCGGTGATCGCCCGCTGATGTCTGTGCCCGCTGCCGCAGCACGGGCGCTCGGTGCACGGCTGCGCATCTTTTCCGCTACCGGCGTCGTGGTCTTCACGCTCGCCTGTTTGCTGGCCATGTACCTGGGCTTTGCCTGGGTATTGGGCAATGAACGCATGGCGGTGCTGCAACCCTTTCAATCTTTGGCGTCGGATCAGACACGGTCGCCGTTGTAACGCTGGGAGCAATGAATGAACGCATTCTTCAAGGGCGTGGGCACGGTGCTGCGCATGAGTTGGGTCTGGAGCCTGTTTATCGTGTTGTCCAGCGCGTTGCTGGTGTGGTTTTTCGGGCCATTGCTGGCGGTGGACGATCACCGGTTCTGGCAAGGCGCTCCGGCTCGTCTGTTGACCATCAGCGGGTTATTCCTGCTGTGGGGGTTAGCGATGGTCATGGTCGGCTCGCGCCGTACCGCACGATTGAATCAGCCCGAGCACCAGGAGCGCCATCAACGAAAGGGGTTGATTGACGACGAGCGCAAGCAGGTGCGGGGGCGTTTCAAGGAGGCGTTGCACACACTGAAAACCTCCCGTCGCTATGGTGAGCGCAATGAGCGTTGGCGCAACGACTTGCCGTGGTACCTGTTGATCGGCCAGCAGGGCAGCGGCAAGTCTCGCCTGCTGGCTGGCTGCGGATCGCACTTTGCGCTTGATCGGGAAGAGGCGATGACGCCGGGCGTAACCCAGTATTTTGATTGGTATCTCGCCGACGAAGCTGTCGTTGTCGAGAGCGCGGGGCGCTACCTGGCCCAACCCGACAGTGCAGTGGATGGGGCGGGTTGGGCGACGTTTCTGGAGCTGCTCAAATTGCGGCGCAGGGCACGCCCGCTCAATGGCGTGGTGGTGACGCTGGCGGTAGAGACGCTGCTTGGCAGCAATGACCGCGACCTGGACCTGCATGCACGCCACGTGCATACCCGGTTGCAGGATATACAGCAGACGCTGCATGTGGATGTGCCGATCTATCTGGTATTGACCCACGCTGACCGGTTGCCGGGCTTTGTCGAGTTCTTCGATGAGTCCCAGGGCGACAGCGCCGAAGCCCTGCTCGGAGAGCGTGTGGTCGCGGGCCCGGCCGGTACCGACATCACCCAGGTCCGCGAAGCGTTCGAGGCCTTGCTGCAACGCCTTGGAGCAGAGTTGATTCCGCGTTTGCATCAGGAGCGCAATATCGAACGTCGCGGGCTGATGCTCGATTTTCCTCGGCAGGCTGCGCAAATCGGTGAACGTTTGTGCCTGTTCGTGGAGTCTGCGTTCTCCTCTCATCGCTTTCAGCGTATTAATGGATTGCGCGGCTTTTACCTGACGTGTGCGCAGACCGCAGACAGGCGTTCGCACTTCGTCCAGGGCTTGTTCAACCGGGTGATTTTTGCCGAGGCCAACCTTGCGGGGCTGCAGACTCCGGAACGACAACGTATTCGTCGACACCAAGGGTTGCTGGCGTTGACCGCCTCCCTTGTTTTTGTCGGGGCGGGTGGGCTGTGGGCACACAGTTATTCGGTCAATCACCAGCGGCTGGCGCAACTGGCGGACCTGCTCAAACCGCAGCCGCCCGCTTCACCCGGTTTGGACGATACCCTGGTGCTCCTGCGTCTGCTGGACGCTCGCTTGGCCGCTACCCAAGTGTTTCCGGCGTTGGCGGATGCTCGCGCGGTCGAGCGGGGCGGCTTGTATCAAGGGGAGGTGAGTCGACCGCTGCTGGTCAGTGCCTATGAGGATCTGCTGCACCGGCAGTTGCTGCCGCTGGTGTCCACGATGCTTGAAGAACAGGTACGGGCCGGCCTTGGCGACCGCGAAGGACTGTTGGACATCCTGCGGGCCTACCTGATGCTCAGTCTGCGCGAGCGTCGCGACAACGCTTGGCTGGCGCAACGCGTGGCCGGTCATTGGTCTGTGCGTTATGCCGGTGATGCATCGGTGCAGAATCGCTTGAACGCGCACTTCGCACGGTTGCTTGAACGCCCCTTCGTGATGCCATTGAATGGTGAGCTGGTTGCCGAGGCTCGCCAGGAACTGCGCGGGGAATCATTGGCGGGCGTGGTTTATCGGGTGCTGCGTGATCAAGCACGCAGCCTTGAGCCCTTGCGCCTGGCCGAGGGGCGCGGATTCGCAGCCGTCGAGCAGCCCATCCCCGGCTTCTATACCAGACGGTATGTGCAGTACTTCGAAAAGCAGGGCCCTCGGCTGGTCAATGCCATTGCTCAGGATAACTGGGTACTTGGGGAGGGCTCAGACCTCAGCAGCCTGGATTTGCGCCAATTGATGCTGGAGCTGGAGCAGCGCTACTTCAGTGAGTACGCCGATGCCTGGAGTCAAGCCATTGGACAGGTGCGCCTGCAGGAAAGTGACAGCCTGAGTCAGCATGCGAACGGGCTTGCCAGCCTGGCGTCAGCGCAGTCACCGTTGGTGCAACTGTTGCGACAGGTTCGGGAAAACACACGCTTGCTGTCGACCAACGATCCCCTTGAGGCCGTGAGCCAGCAGGCCGGCGAGTTCGGGGCCACGGCTTCCAGCATGTTGCTCAGCCAACTGCATGAGCAGACCTCGCCTGATTCCGCCCGGCGCGCACTGCAGCGTCGGTTCGAACACCTGCACCAATTGCTCGATGCGGATCAGAACCCCGCTGCTGAACTGACACAGGCTTTGCGACTGCTCGATGAATGGCATCTGCAACTGGCGGCCCTTAACCGCGAGAGTACGCCAGGGCAGGCGGTATTCATGATGGTCAAGCAACGCATGGAAGGGCAGCAGCCGTCGCTGGGGAATCTGCGGGATGCTGCCGCGCGCCTGCCGTTGCCGCTCAAGGGGTGGTTTGAAGGCATTGCCGATGACAGTTGGCGGCTGCTGCTCGATGACGCGTATGTGTATATAAATCAGCGTTACCACAGTGAGGTGTATGGCTTTTACGTCAAGGCGATCCAACGTCGGTATCCATTCAATGCTCATGCCGGCAGTGATGTCGCCCTTGGCGATTTCCAGGAGTTCTTCAAGCCCCAGGGTGGCATGGCGCGCTTTTATGACCGCTACCTGCGGCCCTTTGTCAGCGCCGAGTCCGGTCGCTATCGTCTACGCGGCCTGGATGGCCGTAGCCTGGCGCTGTCGCGTTCGCTGCTTGACCAACTGATGAAAGCCCAGGTGATTCGCCAGGGGTTTTTCACTGAAGATCAGGGGGAGTGGGCGGTTCGCTTCACGCTGGCGCCTTATAGCCTGGATCAGGCAGTCAGCCGCGCGGTCCTGAGTATTGGTGACCAACACCTTGAATACCGTCATGGCCCAATTGTGCCCATGGCGTTCCAGTGGCCAAGCGAGGCGGACAATGGCCGAAGCAGCCTGGTGCTGGAGCGGGGGGCGGAGCGGCCGCTGGGGATTGAAAAAAATGCTGGCCCCTGGTCGTTGTTCCGGTTTTTCGAGCTGATGCAAAGTGAGCCTGCGAGTGGTCGGGATTCGCGGCTGCTCAAGGCCGAGCTCGCTGGCATGCGTGCCAACTTCCTGCTCACCAGCCACCGCAGCCCTGGTCCGTTTCAGATGGCGAACTGGCGCACCTTCCGCTTGCCGGAGCAGCTGTGAGGCAGATGCATGCCGATGGGTGCAGCGCCGGGCGAACGGCGCAAGGCAAGACACGCACGCGCAATGAGGATGCGTTCCTCGACTGCCCCCGGCGCGGTTGTTGGGCGGTAGCCGACGGAATGGGTGGGCATCTGGCTGGGGATGTGGCCAGCCATCGGGTCATCAGCAGCCTCGCGTCGTTGCCCGACCAGGGCAGCTTTGACGAACGGGTCGAGGCCGTACGGCGCTGTTTGCGATGGCTCGACCGTGAAATGGGGCAAACAATTGAGCAAACCAGCGACGGTATCATGGGCAGCACCGTGGTTACGTTGCTGCTCGAAGGCAATCGCGCAGCCTGTATTTGGGTGGGGGATAGCCGTTGCTATCTTTGGCGGGGACAGCGTTTGTACCAATTGTCGCGGGACCATTCCCTATGGCAGCAACTGATGGACAAGCAGCAGTTGAGCCTGCAGCAGGCCCTGGCCCACCCGGATGCGCGGGCCTTGACTCGTGCCATCGGTGGTCGCAAGCCATTGAGCCTGGCGGTGCTGGAATTCAGTACCCAGCCTGGGGATGTGTTTTTGTTGTGCAGCGATGGTTTGTATCAGGGGCTCAGCCATGGCGAGTTGGGCAGTGCCCTGAGCGTGGGGCGGCCTCGCCAGGTAGTGGATCGGTTGTTTGCCGACGTGTTACGGGGGCCGGCTCGGGACGACCTGACGGCCGTGGTGGTCCAGCCATGAGCGCGGTCACCGGCCCGCCGAAACTGCTTGCTGGGCGCTATCACCTTGAGCGGATATTGGGTAGCGGCGGCATGGGAGTGGTCTACCGAGCCCGTGATCTGTTGCACGAGGCGTTCGGCGAGCCCAACGCGTGGGTGGCGCTGAAGCTGTTGGGCGATACGCTCGCCGAATCCCCCGACGGCCATGTATTGCTGTATAGCGAGTTCGCCCTGACCCGCAGCCTGCGCCACGATCACGTGGTCAGGGCGTTTGCTTTCGAGGTCGATACACCGCACCAGGTTGCGTTCTTCACCATGGAGTTGCTGCAGGGCATGACCCTTGATCGCCTGCTCCTGGAGTGCCCGGATGGATTGCCGTGGCGGGAGCTGCAACCGATTGCCTTGCAGCTGTTGGATGCACTGGCTCATGCGCACAAGCAGGGTGTTCTGCATGGCGATGTGAAACCGGCCAACATCATGGTGGGCGAGCAGGGAGTGCGCTTGTTCGATTTCGGCTTGGGTCATGCCGAGACGCAGCAGGCTGCGGGGCTACCGACCTTGAGTCGCAGCCGTTTGAACGCTTGGACGCCTGCGTATGCGGCGCCGGAACTGGTGGCCGGGGGGAATATATCCGCCAGGGCCGACCTGTATGGCGCCGCCTGCGTGATCTATGACCTGGCCCAGGGCCGCCGCCCCGGCGAGTGTCCGCTGGATAAGCGATTGTCCAGGCCTTGGCAATTGCCTCGGCAGTGCTGGCCGGCGTTACGTTCTGCGCTGGCCCTGGACCCTGAGTGCCGAACCATTTCCGTCGAGGAGTTGTGCGAAGCGATGAAGGGACTGCGGCGCCACTGGTTTGTTTAGTGGGCGTGTCAACCGGCCAAATCATGCAACTGGCAGTATTCGGTCCAACTCAATCCGGCCATCTGGGCGACTTCCTTATGGACTTCCAGGCGCTGCGTCTCGAAGTCTGCGGCCGATTGTGCGGTCAGCTTGAGGGTCAACTCCCAGGCAAACAAACCCTGGCGCTCTGCTTCTGCCTCGAAGGCTTCATGCAGCCGCTCGGCGCGGTACTGCTGCAGGGTTTCGCCCTTGGCCTGAGCGGCCAGCGGGTTCAGGGTGTTCAGTTCTGCAGCCACATCAGGATGTTCGTTCAAGAATCGATCCAGCGCGAGCTGGTGGTTATCGCCGGGAGGTGACAAGGGTGTACTCCAAATCATGGGGGATCAGACCTCGGTTTTTGGCCCGAGGTGGGCCATGTGTGCGCAAGACCCACGGATAATAGACATTGAAGCAGATTCCAGGATTGGCCTGGGTCAGAAAATTCAGCTGTTGGAAAAAAAACGGGCTTTACCCTGTCACCCATTGCTGAAAATTCACCGATACCCATGGCAAAAGACTTTCGCTCCCGGTGCCAGGACGTGTAGCGTTAGCCCCGATGTTTCCGACCCTGCCTTCCAAGGGCAGCGGGCGATGGGCAGAGGGATGGGGCATGGCGCAAACGCTGTTCAAACTTTTCTTTACCCAGCGTCTGGCTGCGTTGGCCAGTACCGATTCATTGCGAGCGATCCGCGAAGGGCTGCTGTGGATCTTGCCCTGCCTGTTGGTGTCGGCGGTCTTTCTGATCCTGTCCGAATGCGCTCGGGTGTTGGGCTTTGACCCGCAGGTGGTGACCTTCCTGGCGGGGCTGCACAACCAGATCAGTTCGGTGATTCCATTGCTGGTGGCCGCATCCATTGGGTACATGCTGGCGGTCCAGCACCGCCTGCCGCAATTACCGGTGGCGTTCCTGTGCCTGGCCCATGTGGTATTGGCGACGTTTGTCCTGCGGGAATACCCCCGGGCGTCGGCCACTTTTCTGCTGTTTATTGCTATTGCCTCGCCGCTGCTGAATGTACCGGCGTTGGCCTGGTTGCACCGTTTTCGCTGGACGCGCCTGGTCAACGAAGACTTGCTGGGGCACAACCTGCGAGGCACGATCAATATGGTCGTGCCTGGGGCCATCACCGCCCTGGCGCTGGTGGCGGTGCTGTCCTTGCTGTTGCAGATACCCTATGTGGCGCAGATGCAGGGCCCCCAGGTAATCGATGCGCTGGAGTCGCCCTACGGCAGTGGTTTGTTTGTCACCCTGATGAACTCGCTGTTGTGGTTTTTCGGGGTTCACGGCGTCTATGCCATGCAACCGCTGTTTGATGTGCTGGACCAGGCGGTGGTGCTCAATGGCGCCGCGTTGGCCGCGGGCGAGCCGATCAGGTATGTGTTGAACGGCGGCCTGCTGGGCAGTTTTGCCTTTATCGGAGGCTCGGGCGGCGCGTTGTGTTTGTTGATGGCAGTCCTGCTGTTTTCCAAGAGCCAGTCCATGCGCCTGGTGGCCATGGCGAGCTTGCCGCTCTCGCTGTTCAACGTCAGTGAGGTCCTGCTGTTCGGCCTGCCGATCATCCTGAACCCACGCCTGTTCATTCCGTTTCTGCTGGTGCCTGCGATAAACGCAATGGTGGCGCTTACCGTGGTGCAACTGGGTTGGGTATCCCCGGCGGTGGCCAGCGTGCCGTTTACCGCGCCGGTGCTGCTCAATGCCTACCTGAGTACCCACGGCGACCTGGCGGCAGTCGCGCTGCAAGTGACGCTCCTGGGCCTGGGCACGTTGGTGTACGCACCCTATGTGCGCGCGATTCATCGCCAGGCTGCCGAAGGTGGCACGGTGTACCTCAAATCCCTGGACATGACCTTCCGCGGCCTGGAGGAAAAAGGTCGACTGCGCGAACTGGACCCGGTACTGGCCTCCCACAAGACCCTGGCGCGCCAGGCGAATGAACTGAGCCGTATCCAGCAGATCAGCGATTATGAGTTCTATCTCGAATTCCAGCCGCAGGTCTCGACCCGCACCGGGCTGTGCACTGGCTGCGAAGCGCTGATGCGCGCCCGCGATGCGCAGGGTACGGTGCATTCACCGTGGGAGTTCCTGC
The DNA here is from genome assembly GCF_040754745.1 of Pseudomonas sp. SB113. NCBI lineage: Bacteria > Pseudomonadati > Pseudomonadota > Gammaproteobacteria > Pseudomonadales > Pseudomonadaceae > Pseudomonas > Pseudomonas sp. SB113. Next base: position 130,113 of record NZ_JBFMHW010000004.1, on the reverse strand, counting down.
AGTGGTTGGCCCAGGCGCGGTTGATGCCGGACGTGGATGTGTGGGTGGCGTCCCAGGCAATTCGCCAGTACCAGAAATGGCAGAAGCTCGGCTTTGCCCTGCCGATGACCATCAATATTTCCAGCGCCACCCTGACCGACGCCGCCTACGGCGAACGCCTGGTGGAGATCCTCGCCCAGGCCCATGGCCAGGTGTCGGTGGAGATCACCGAAGACGCGCTGGTCAGCGACATCCCGGCCACGCGCCAGACCATCCAGAAATTGCAGGCCATCGGCGCGAAGGTCTATATCGATGATTTCGGTACCGGGTTTTCGGCCTTGAGTTACCTGCACCAGTTCCCGGTGGACTTCATCAAGATCGACCGCAGTTTCGTGGTGGCGCAGCACGATCCCAAGGGCGCCCAGGTACTGACCGGCATGCTGCGTTTCTGCGAAGCGCTGAACCTGGGCGTGGTGGTGGAGGGCGTGGAGACCGCCGAGCAGTTGGCCTTCTTGAACACCGGCGCCGAGCTGATTATCCAGGGCTGGTATTTCAGCAAGGCGCTGCCGGGCGATCAGTTGGAAGGCTTTGTGCGCCAGCGTGCGGCCATGGCGCAGGTCTAGTAGCCGCGCTGGGCCTGTTCGATCTCCTCGACCAAGCTATCGATACCCGTCAGGCGTGCACGGTTGTCGTGATCCCAGGGGTGAAAGCCGGGTTTGAAGTAGTGCAGCCACGGCCGCAGCATGCGTGGGAAGACGCCCTTGGGGCCATAAAGAAATTTCAACATGCGCCAGAAGCCCTTGAGGTGCCCACCCGCCTTGCGGTCGGCAATCAACAGACGTACATGGAAATCCAGCACCACCAGCCAGAAGAGCAGCGTGGTGGTGAGCATGGCGCCGGTGCGCAGCAGGTAGCGTTTGGGCCCAGGCTCGATCACTGCATTCCACACATCGAATGCCACGGCTTTGTGTTCGGTTTCTTCCAGGGCATGCCAATACCACATCTGTTGGTAACCCTTGAGCGAATCGCCGAAGCGTGACGGGTCACTGAGCAGGATCTCGGCCAGCATCGCCGTGTAGTGCTCAAGGGCGATGGTGATCGCCAGGTTGAAGGCGGGCGGGAAGTGTTTTTTCTGCAGGTCGAGAATGAATTTAAGCCGACGGTCCAGGGTGTGCGCCGGAAGTCCGGCGGCTTGCATCAGGTCGTTGTAGGCCACATGTTCGCGGCTGTGCATGGCCTCCTGGCCGATAAACCCCTGGATCTGTTTCTTTAGCTCCGGGTTGTCGATGCGTTGACGGTAGTGGCGCACGCTGTCCATGAAAAACAGCTCGCCCTGGGGAAACAGCAGCGACAAGGCATTGAAGAAATGCGTGATGAACGGGCCCTGTTCGTGCCAGTCGGTGATGCGCTCGGCGGGCAGGGCAAAATGGAGGTCGCGGCGGATCGGCAACATGATTCGTGCTCCTGTTCAGAGACGGGGTTCGTCGTTGGTTTCAAACACTGGCCGGCGTTGCTTGGGGGCCATGCGCTTGCTGGCCAGTACCACCAGCGCTTGATAGGCCGCCGGCAGGCAACGGGCGAGCAGGTCGAGGAAATACGCGTCGCGGCCAATCAGCACACGGCGCTTGTTTTTGCGGACGCCTTGCAGGATCACCTTGGCGGCCTGGTCGGCATCGGTGATGAAGAGTTTTTCGAAGTCGGCGCGGGCCTGCTGTTCGCTGTGGATCAGGAAACCGGTCATGTTCGCGTCGATACGGCTGCTGCGGCAGATGTCGGTACGAATGCCGCCGGGGTGCACGCAGGTGGCCGAGACCCCGCAGCGTTGCAGGTCCAGCTCCTGGCGCAGGGCTTCGGTAAAACCGCGCACGGCGAATTTGGTCGCGTTGTAGCCGCTCATGCCGGGCTGGGCAAACAGGCCGAACACACTGGACGTGTTGATCACATGGCCGTCACCGCTGGCCTTGAGGTGCGGCAGGAACGCCTTGGTGCCGTGGACCACACCCCAGAAGTTGATGCCGACGATCCACTCCAGGTCGGCATAGTCCACACCTTCCACGGTGCTCGACAACGCCACCCCGGCATTGTTGAACACCAGGTTGACCTGGCCGTGCTCGGCCACGCAGCGGGCCGCCCACGCTTCCATGGCCTGACGGTCGGACACATCCAGGACTTGCGTGGTGATCGTCACCGGCGCCAGGGTCGAGGTTTTGATCAGTACCTGGGTTTGCTCCAGGCCCTGGGCGTTTTTGTCCGCCAGTGCCAGGTGGCAACCCTCGCGTGCGAGTGCCAGCGCCAGTGCGCGGCCCATGCCGGACGCCGCGCCGGTAATGGCCGCCACGCGACCGTTGAATGACTTCATGAGAGGCTGCCTTCTGCGGTGGAGTGGGGCGCCGTTGCCGGACGGAGTGGAGCATTGAGGGGCAACAGGTCGACCACATAGTCCTTGAGGGCAAACTGCCGGGTGACCCGCTTGAAGCGCCATGTCGAATCGGGCCACAGGGTGGTGTTCTTGCCAGTACGTGGGTCGAGGTACCAGCTCTGGCAACCGCCGGTGCTCCAGATGGTGCGCTTGAGTTGGTCTTGCAGCTGACGGTTGTAGGCCTGTTCCACCGCCGGTTTGACGTCCACCGTGGCGATGCGATGGCGCTGCATCTGCCCAAGCGCGTCGAGGATGTAGGTCACCTGTGCCTCGATCATCAGAATCATCGAGTTATGGCCCAGGCCGGTGTTGGGCCCGATGATCAGAAACAGGTTGGGATAGCCCGGCACCGTGGTGCCTTTATAGGCGTGTGCACCCTCGCGCCAGGTGTCCATCAGGTCTACCCCGTCGCGCCCGATAATGCAGTCCCGGGGCAGTGGGTCGGTGGCCTGGAAGCCGGTGCCGAAGATCAGGCAATCAGCCGGGTGCTTGATACCGTCAGTGGTGATCACGCCGTCGGCTTCGATGCGTAGCACCGGCTCGGTGACCACCTCGACATTGCTGCGCGATAGCGCCGGGTAGTAGTCGTTGGAAATCAGCACGCGCTTGCAGCCGATGGTGTAGTCCGGCGTCAGGGTTTTGCGCAGGGAAGGGCGGGCCACCTGCTTGTGCAGATGGCGTCGAGCGATTTTCTGCACCATTTTCATCAGTCGCGGGTGCAGGGCAAACCCCACCACGCGACCTTCCAGGGCCCAATAAAAGGCAGCGCGCACCAGGCGCTGGGTGAAAGGCAGGTGCTTGAACATCCAGCGTTCGAAGGACGAAATGGCTCGGTCGGGCTTGGGCATGATCCACGGCGGGGTACGTTGGAACAGGTCCAGGTGGGCCACCTGCGGCGCGATCTGCGGCACGAATTGAATGGCACTGGCACCGGTGCCGATCACCGCCACGCGTTTGCCCTTCAAGGAATAGTCGTGGTCCCACTGCTGGGAGTGGAAACGCTTGCCCTTGAAGTGCTCCAGCCCCGGTATATCCGGCAGCGCCGGGCGCGACAGCCCGCCCATGCCCGATACCAGCACCCGCGCGCTCACTTGGCGACCATTACTGAAGCTCAACTGCCAGCGTTGTTGCCGGCCATCGAACACCGCGCGCTCAAGGCCCATGCCGAAACGCAGGTAGGGCGCCAACCCGAAGCGCGCCGCGCAGTGTTCCAGGTAGGCGCGGATTTCCGCTTGCGGCGCGAACTGTCGTGTCCAGTCCGGGTTGGGCGCAAAGGAAAACGAATACACATGAGACTGCACATCGCAGGCGCAACCGGGGTAGTGATTGTCCCGCCAGGTGCCGCCGAGGGTATCGGCCTGCTCGGCGACAAAGAAGTCGCTGAACCCCGCTTCCTTGAGCTTGATGGCCATACACAGGCCGGCAAAGCCCGAGCCGATGATGGCGATGTCGATGGAATCAGTGTGGGCATTCATAGGCGGTCCTTCATGGGCATCGGATGTGCTCCTGTTTTTGTTGTGTCTTTAGATAGAACACCATTGCAAAGGAAAATTGAATTAATTATTTTAAAAAAGATTTTAAATAATCTACCTGAAAATATCGCCTACGCTAGGACCTTGTTCCTTATGTGCGACTTGTCCGACGGACGAGCGTAGTACGCACGCCGTTCAGGTCCAGGGTGTGGACGTTGGCCGAGGCCTTGACCAATTCCGGTCAGGTCGCCGGCAACAGGGAAGCTGAGGACCGAGCTATGGCTGTGCAATGGTTGATTGTGGCGGGTGTACTGGTGGGGGCGAGCGCCGTGTTGTGGGGCTTCAGCACCTGGATGACGCGGCGCATCGAAGCCGCTGTCCCCATCAACGGGCGCTTCGTGGAGGTGGAGGGCGAGCGCTTTCATTATGTCGAAGAGGGCAAGGGCCCGCCGCTGGTGATGATTCACGGGCTGATGGGCAGCAGTCGCAACCTGACCTATGCCTTGTCCGGCCAATTGCGTGAGCACTTTCGGGTGATCACCCTCGACCGTCCCGGGTCGGGTTATTCCACGCGGCATAAAGCTACGGCTGCGGACTTGCCGGCCCAGGCGCGGCAAGTCGCGGCCTTTATCAACACGCTTGGCCTGGACAAGCCTGTGGTGCTGGGGCATTCCCTCGGCGGCGCGATTTCCCTGGCCCTGGCCCTCGATCATCCCGAGGCTGTATCGGGCCTGGTGCTGGTGGCACCGTTGACCCATCCCCAACCCACATTGCCGCTGGTGTTCTGGTCGCTGGCGGTGCGACCGGCCTGGCTGCGACGCTTTGTAGCCCACACGCTCACCGTGCCCATTGGCCTGCTGACCCGACGTTCGGTGGTCAAGGGCGTGTTTGCGCCGGACCCCGCTCCCGAGGACTTCGCCACCCAGGGCGGCGGCTTGCTGGGTATGCGTCCCGACAACTTTTACGCCGCCTCCAGCGAGATTGTGTTGGTCAACGACTACCTGCCTGGGATGGTCAAGCGCTACCCGCAACTGACCCTGCCCATCGGCCTTATCTATGGCGCGCGGGACAAGGTGCTGGACTTTCGCCAGCATGGCCAGGCCCTCGCCGACAAAGTGCCAGGCCTCAAGCTGCAAGTGGTGGAAGGGCGCGGCCACATGCTGCCGATTACCGCCACGGCGCGGGTGGTCGAGGCCGTATTGCACGTGGCCAAGCGCGTGCGCCCAGTGGAAACGGCCACGGTCCTGCATCCGCCCTTTGCCTTGGCGAACAAATAATCGTGGCCCTCATTGTGGGGGCGAACGTCGCAAATGCTTGCCCTAGAGACCTGACTAAACGGCTGAAAAAGAGACTGCTCGGTCACGCCCAAAAGGCCTTGAAAAAGTAGTTGACGACCTAACGATTCCGCGTTATTTATTTAAAAAAAATATTTCAATATTTATTTTGAAATGATTTTTGAAATGCCTAAGAGCGAATAACAATGAAAAAAACGTCTTTTATCGCATGGTTGATTTCCCGGAGCATCCAGCGCTCCTTGAACCTGTTTTCCGCCTGCCTGCCCCGGAGGCTGCCATGAACCAGACTCTGGCAGCACCCAGCGTTTGGACCGACGGCAAGCGCCATCTGTGGTGGTTGGGCATCATGCCATTGGCCACCCCGCTGTTGTCCGGCGCGCTCGCCATTACCACCGGCATCCAGCAACTGTGGTGGGTGGGTGTACTGGTGATCTTTGGCCTGATCCCCCTGATCGACGGCCTGCTCGGCGAAGACGTCAGCAACCCGCCCGAATCTGCCGTCAACCACCTTGAATCCCAACGCTACTACCGCTGGATCGTCTACACCGGCGTGCTGTTCGTCATCTCGTCGGTGGTCATTACCGGTTGGCTGGCCGCCGGCGGCATCGACTGGATCATCCAGGGTGGCCTGCTGCACGCCACCGCCAACCTTGAGCCTTCCAGCTGGCTGGCCCACGCCGCCGGTTACATCACCGACCGTACGCAACTGCATGGCGAACCGAGCTGGTTTACCTACCTGGGCATGGCCATGTCGACGGGGGCCGCCACCGGCATTGCCATCAACACCGCCCATGAACTCGGGCACAAGCCCAATGCCCTGGAAGTGTTCCTGGCCAAGGTCACGCTGGCACCGACGTTCTACGGGCACTTCTACACCGAACACAACCGTGGCCATCACGTGCGCGTCGCCACGCCGGAAGACCCGGCCAGCTCACGCCTGGGTGAGAGTTTCTGGGCCTTCCTGCCGCGTTCGGTGTGGTTCAGTGCACGCTCGGCATGGAACCTGGAGCGCGAGCGCCTGCGCAAACTCGGCCTGCCGGCCTGGCATTGGAAAAACGCTGTACTCAGTGCCTGGATGTACAGCGTGGTGTTGTGGGGCGCGATGATTGCCTGGCTGGGGGCGGCGGTGATTCCGTTCCTGATTATCCAGGGCATTTACGGCTTCTCGTTGCTGGAAGTGGTGAACTATGTGGAGCACTACGGCCTTAAACGTCAGAAGTTGCCTAACGGTCGTTATGAGCGTTGTTCGCCTCGGCACTCCTGGAACAGTAACCGGATTGTCACCAATATCTTTCTGTTCCAGTTGCAGCGGCACTCCGATCACCATGCCAATCCCACGCGTAGTTATCAGTCATTGCGCCACTTCGAGGAGTCACCGCAACTGCCTTATGGCTACGCGAGCATGATTGTCTGGGCGTATGTGCCGTACTTGTGGCGGCGGCGCATGGACCATCGCGTCCTTAATCACTATGCCGGGGATATCACCCTGACCAATCTTCAACCTTCACAGCGTTTGAAGTACCTGGAGAAGTACAGCGGCAGTGCCAAGCCGTTTTGATCTGAAGTAACACTTAGTTTTGTTGTGTGCTCGGGGCCTGATTGCCGCGCAGGATTTTATCGCCCAGAGAAAGTGCTTTGACCCGAACAAAAATAATTAAAGGGAAGGACGTACACCATGCAAACACCTGCCAAGTTCACCACCCATATTGTATTGGCCGCGTTGGGCCTGATCGCCTATCAGCAGGCTCAGGCCGCACGCATCGAACCGGCCGGCAGCGCCTTTACCGCCCAAGGCCCGATCAGCTTTTCCAAAGGCGCGCTGATCAGCGCCGATTGCACCATCAAGGTGGCCGGCAAGGTCGCTGCGGATGGTTCCTCGGTCAATGTCGACAAAGTCGACTTCGACGGCGGCCTCAAATGCAGCCGGGTCGAAGCCATCAACTTGCCGTGGATACTGGTCGCCAAAGATACCAAGAGCGGTTCCATGTCGAAGATCAGCGTCGATGTTCACGCCTTCGGCCTGGGCGGCAAGTGCGGGCCTTCTACCGCCGATGGCACCTGGGATAACGCCACCGGCAAGTTGGAAGCGGCCAATGTACCGATTGGCGAAGACTGCAAGATCAAGACGGTGTCAATCAAGATGCCACCGAACTTCAAAGTTGTTGAATAACGTGCTGCGGTAATTGAATTGAAATTTGGCTGGAAAGGGAAGTTCTGCAGTTTCACCGTGACCTCTCGTTCATGGCCATTACCCCTGGCGAAATGAATTCGCCATAACATGTGAGGAAAAACAATGAAAAGTTTGAAAACCCTCGTATCGTTGTCTGCTTTGGCTGTTTGCATGGGTGCTGCTTCGATGGCGAATGCTGTCAGTCTCAGCCCACTCAACACTGGGTTCACGGCTGCTGGTACGATTACCGTCAAATCTCCAACTTCGTTCCAAGCGGCGATTACGTGTGATGTGACCTTTACCGGGAATGTCGACGGTGTCGGTAAAGGTCAGATTACCGGTGTCGTGGTCGGCGGCTCTAATGATCTGTGCCACCGTCCAGTGATTACTGGCACACCTTGGGTCTTGAGCGCTACCAGTCTGTCGGGTGTCGTTGCGGCCGGGAATGTCACCGGTGTTGGATACAACATTACCCTTCCACCGTTGCCTGCAACCGCTTGTGGTCCTTCGACTATCACAGTCGGTTATAACAACACTTCACACGTCCTGACGGCAACCAATCAACCGTTGGCTCCAAACTGCACAGTGCAAAACTTGAGCGTGACCGTTACCTCGGCCACCTCCACTCCTATCACCGTTGTTCCTTGATGTTTATTTAAGAACTAAGGGTTGATCACCCGCTAAAGGGCAGGCGCCTATAACAGGGCGTCTGCTGTCTATATCTATCTCTGTGATGGCTTTAAAGAACGTTGCTGTAATGAGTGTTTATTCGATGTGGACATAACTGAAAAGGCCGCGGAACAAGGCATTCCGGTAATGCCGATGCTTAAAATAATAAGGAGTGGTAAATGAATAATAAAAAACAACACGCTCGCACATTATTGGGGCTGGCAGTACTCAGCGGGATGGTCGCTGCCGGATCCGTACAAGCCGGTGGCTTCGCTACCCCTACGTTCGGCGCGGAAGGTTGGGGGCGTGCATTTGGCGGTGGTTCAATGTTCAAAGACGACCCGTCAGCGGCCTACAACAACCCTGCGGCGATGGCGTTCATTGATCACAACATTGCGCAATTCAACATCGATTACGCGCGTATCAATATCAAGTACAAAGGCACCGCCAAGGATTACGCCGGTAATGATCCAGCCAAAGTCACCCTTGACCCACTGACGGGTGCCGTTTCCTCTGAACCTCGTACAGGTGACGGAGGGCAGGGTGGTTTCACTGCCTGGTTGCCGACCGGTTTTGCGGTGATGCCGCTGGGTGACCGTTTTGCCTTCGGTCTCAGTCAGGTCGTGCCGATGGGCGCGCGCACCACTTGGGATGACGATTGGATCGGCCGTGACTTCGCCGTCGACACGCGGATCGAAACGGTGGGGGTAACCGGTTCCCTGTCCTTCAAGGTCAATGATGAGTTCTCTGTCGGCGCCGGCGCCATCGTCCAGCACACTAAAGGCTTCGTCAGCCAGAACGTCGACTTGTTTGCCGCTGCGGCCCTGTCGCCCAACATAGGTGTTCCCTTTCCTTCTGGCGCGGGATACACGCTGATGCGCGTGAAGGTGGACAATACCTCGGTAGGCTGGTTCGCAGGCTTGGCCTGGAAGCCTACGCCGCAAGACACTATTGGCCTTAACTACCACGCCAAGATCAAGAACAAGCTGGAGGGCAAATACAGCATTTACGCGGACCCGCTTTCTTCGGGGCTGATCGACTCCGGTCTTGTCGAGGCTGCCTATCCTGGGCTCACACTGAATAACAACGGAGCCAAAGCCACCACTCAACTGGACGTTCCCGCTAACGCCTCCGTTGACTGGGTGCACCAGTTCACCGACCGATTCACCCTCGGTGCCAGCGTCACCTGGACCCAGTGGTCATCGTTCAAGAACCTGACCTTGAAATCTGAGGGCACGACCATTGTTGCCATCCCTTATAACTACAAGGACGCCTGGATGGTCTCCCTCGGCGGTGACTACAAGCTCACCGACGATTTTACCCTGCGTGCCGGTGTCGCCACCGACCAGACGCCAACGCGCAATTCCACACGCGATCCGCGTATCCCGGACGGAGACCGGATCTTCACGTCCCTGGGGTTTGGCTACAAAATCCGCGCCATTCCAGGCCTGGGTATCGACGGGTCGTACTCCCACCAGTTCGTAGAGAAGGCCAAACTGCAGACGCATAACCAGGACCGCCTGGGTGGGGCAACCCTGGATGGCAAGGCCGATGCCTATGGGGACGTTGTCAGCCTGGGCTTAACCTACGAGTTCTGATGCGCCGCTGCCGAGCGCAATACCGGTGTAAACCTGCCGTCAGCGCATCTTTCTGCACGGTTTCACACCGGTCATGCATCGACGGGTTGCCCGCGCGACCCGTTCCGATTTTCTCATCCCATCAACCCATCAGGCTGACCCATTCAGCCGCCAATTTTTTCGCCAAAGCATTAAATAAAAATTTCAAAACAAAATTTGAATTTAGCTTTCCAAGTTTGTAGTGTGGCTTTACGCCGCAGGTCAATCCGACCTTCCGCACGTAAACCACGCCCTGAATCGAGTAGAGGTATCCCATGGTTATCTGGTTATTGGTGGGTTTCGCAGCTGCGATTGCCCTGGCGTATCGACAAGCCGCCGCCACCTTGTGGTTGGGCGCTGGCTTGGTCTGGTTGGCGATTGGTTACCTGTTCAACGTAGTGGTGGCTTTCGGCGCCACCGTCGCAGCAGTGCTGGTGGTGTTACCGGCGCTGTTGATGACCCTTAAACCGCTGCGCCGCACGCTGTTGACCAGCAAGGCCCTCAACCTGTTTCGCACGATCATGCCGGCGATGTCCGACACCGAACGCGCCGCTATCGAGTCCGGCACGGTGTGGTGGGACGCTGAGCTGTTCAGCGGCCAACCCGACTGGCAGCGCCTGCTGCAAGCGGCCCCGGCGAGCCTGAGCGCCGAGGAGCAAGCCTTCCTCGACAATGAAGTGGAAACCCTGTGCGACATCGCCAACGACTGGGAAACCACCCAGGTCTGGCAGGACATGTCCCCCGAAGGCTGGCAGTACACCAAGGACGCCGGCTTTCTCGGCATGATCATTCCCAAGCAGTACGGCGGCAAAGGCTTCTCCCACTACGCCCATTCCCAGGTGGTGATGAAACTCTCGACGCGCTGCTCGGCGGCGGCGATTTCGGTGATGGTGCCCAACTCCCTGGGCCCGGCCGAACTGCTGCTGCACTACGGCACCGACGCCCAGCGCAATTACTACCTGCCGCGTTTGGCGCGGGGTGAAGACATCCCGTGCTTTGCCCTGACCAGCCCGTATGCCGGCTCTGATGCCGGGGCGATTCCAGATCTGGGCATCGTCTGCAAAGGCACCCATGAAGGCCAGGAAGTGCTGGGGTTTCGCGTGACCTGGGACAAGCGCTATATCACCCTGGGGCCGATCGCCACCGTGCTTGGCCTGGCGTTTCGTGCCGAAGACCCGGACGGTTTGCTGGGGCCGAAAGGTTCGCTCGGCATCACCTGCGCCCTGATTCCTACCTCCCACCCCGGCGTGAACAGCGGCCGTCGCCACTGGCCGCTCAACGCGGTGTTCCAGAACGGTCCGACCACCGGCAAGGATGTGTTTATCCCGCTGGAATGGGTTATCGGTGGCCGCGAGCAAGTCGGCAACGGCTGGCGCATGTTGATGGAGTGCCTGGCCGCCGGCCGGGCGATTTCGCTGCCATCGGCCAACGTCGGCCTCGGCAAGGTCGCGGTGCGCGGTACCACGGCCTACGCGGCGATGCGTAAACAGTTCGGCCTGCCCATCGGCAAGTTCGAAGGCGTGCAGGCGCCGCTGGCGCGTATGGCCGGGCACCTGTATGCCTGCGATGCGGTGCGCAAGGTCTCGGTGGCGTCCCTGGATGCCGGTGAGAAACCCTCGGTGATCTCGGCCATCGCCAAGTACCACGTCACCGAACGCGCGCGGATGATCGTCAACGACGGCATGGACATTGTTGCCGGCAAGGGCATCTGCATGGGCCCCAATAACTTCCTGGCTCGCGCCTACCAGCAAAGCCCCATCGCGATTACGGTGGAAGGCGCGAACATCATGACGCGCTGCCTGATCATCTTTGGCCAGGGCCTGATCCGCTGCCATCCCTATGTATTCCGCGAAATGGAAGCCGCCCGCAACCCGGACCGGCGCAAGGCGCTGGAAGCGTTCGACAGCGCGATGTTCGGCCATGTGAGTTTCGTGCTGGCCAACACCGTACGTGCGGCGGTGCATTCTCTGACCGGCGGGCGCCTGATTTCCGTACCGGCCAAGACCGACCCCGCGCTGGCGTCCTACTATCGCCAGGCCAATCGTCTGTCGGTGGTGTTGGCGCTGGTCTCGGATATTTCCATGGGCGTGCTGGGCGGTGCCCTCAAGCGCAAGGAAAGTATCACCGGGCGCTTGGGCGATATTCTGTCGCAGCTGTACATCCTGTCTTGCGTGCTCAAGCGCTTTGAGGACGACGGCCGACCCCAGGCAGACCTGCCGCTGGTGCACTGGGCGGCACAGGACGCGTTGCTGCGTGCCCATGAAGCCCTCGCCGAAGTGCTGGATAACTACCCCTCCACAACAGCGGCTGCGGTGCTGCGAGGTTTGACGTTCCCGTTCGGTATCCCGCTGCGCAAACCCTCGGATCACCTGCTGGCCCAGGTGGCCGATGTGGTGCAGACCCCCGGCGAAACCCGCGACCGCCTGCTGGCCAATTCCTACATTCCACGCCCGGAAATCGACAAGCTGGCCTACGGCGAATTGGGCTTTCGCCTGTTGCCGCAGGTGGAGCTGATCGACGCTCGACTCAAGCCGGCCATCAAGCAAGGCCTGCTCGAACCGATGCCGATCTCCACCACGGCCTTTACCGGCTGGCGCGTCAAGGCACGGGCGCTGGACCTGATCAGCGACGACGAAGATGCCTTGCTGGCGCGCTATGTGGAATACGCCGACCACGCTATCCAGGTGGATGACTTCCCCCAGGACTTCGGTTTGCTGGAGGCGTTGCAGCAGCGCAAACAGGCGTTGGAACCGGCGCCCAAGCGCCGAACCGCCCAAGGTGAAAACGCCTCGGTCAACTAGGACAAACGCGGTCAGTGTGGGAGGGGGCTTGCTCCCGATAGCAATCCATCAGTCGCCGGCTCATTGGCTGAATCACCGCTATCGGGGGCAAGCCCCCTCCCACATTGGATCGGGTTTACAAGGTCAGAATGTGTTGTGAGTGAATGCGGATATGAGTGACAGCTACCTATCGTTCGTCAATTCCCCCTGGGGCCGTCGCCTGGCCCAGGCGGTGGGCTTGCCTCAGCCCGTGCCGTTGCAGCGCCATCGCAGCGGCCAGCCAGGCCTGGTCAACCCGGTGATTGTCGCCGGGGCAGGGCGCCTGGTTGCGCAGGTGCAACAGGTTTTCAGCGCCACCGACACGGTCACCGCCACCCCGGCGACGCCTAAGGCGCCGTCCACGGTCAAGGTGCAGGGTGCGGTGTTCGACGCCAGCGCTGTGGTCGACCTGAAACAGCTGGATGAGCTGTACGAATTCTTTCACGCCAACGCCAAACGCCTCGGCCAGCACGGTCGCGTGGTGGTGTTGGGCACGGCGCCCGAACACTGCGCGAACTTGCCCCAGGCCATCGCCCAGCGTGCCCTCGAAGGGCTGGTGCGCTCGCTGGCCAAGGAGCTGCGCCGCGCGATCACCGTGCAGTTGATCTACGTCGCGCCGGGTGCCGAAGCGGCGTTGGACAGCAGCCTGCGTTTCTTCCTGTCGCGCCGCTCGGCCTACGTCTGCGGGCAGGTGGTGCGGGTGGAAAAACCGGTGGACGGTCACCCCAGCGTCAACTGGGATAAACCCTTCGCCGGCCGACGCGCGCTGGTTACCGGGGCTTCCCGTGGCATCGGCCTAGCCATCGCCCAGGTACTCGCCCGCGATGGCGCCCATGTGGTCTGCGTGGACGTGCCCCAGGCCCAGGCATCGCTGCAACAGGCGGCCGCCAGTGTGGACGGTTCGGCGCTGCCATTGGACATCACGGCGGCGGATGCCGCTGCACAGCTTCAAGCCCATGTCAGCCAATACGGCGCCTTCGACGTGGTAGTGCACAACGCCGGGATCACCCGCGACAAGACCATTGCCAAGATGACTGAAGCGGCCTGGCGCAGTGTGCTGGCGGTCAACCTCGAAGCTCCGTTGCACCTGAGCGACGCCCTGTTGGAATGCCAGGGTCTGAACCCCGGCGGGCGCATCGTGTGTGTGTCGTCGATCTCCGGCATTGCCGGCAACCTCGGGCAAAGCAACTACGCCACCTCCAAGGCCGGCGTGATTGGTCTGGTGCAAGGCCTGGCGCCGCGTGCGGCGGCGGCACAGGTCACGGTGAATGCGGTGGCGCCGGGATTTATCGAGACCCAGATGACCGCAAGAATCCCGCTGATGATTCGCGAAGCGGGGCGGCGCATGAACTCGATGTCCCAAGGCGGGCAGCCGATCGATGTGGCCGAAACCATTGCCTGGCTGGCGCACCCTGCATCGGGCGGGGTCAACGGTCAGGTCGTGCGCGTGTGCGGCCAAAGCCTGCTGGGAGCCTGAGTCCATGGACTACGTGACGCAGATCGTCGACCCACCGCCATCGCGCACGCGCCTGCTGCTGGACGGCGTGCGTGGCCTGCGCAAACCCAAGCTCGAGGGCGCACCGCTGTTGCCCAAGGAGCGCCTGGTGCGCTCGGCGGTGGAATTGTCTGCTGCGGGCATTTCGGCTTACGGCCGTGCCTGTGGCTTTCGCCGCGAGCAGGGCGTGCCGCTGTCCTACCCCCATGTGCTGGCGTTCCCCCTGCACCTGATGCTGCTGACCCGTCCGAGTTTTCCGTACCCGGCCAGCGGCATGGTGCACCTGGCCAACCGTATCCGACAGCACCAGCGCCTGCATGAAGGCCAGGCGCTGCGCCTGGAAGTCTTTTGCGAACGCTGGGTGGCCCATGCCAAGGGCCAGGCGCTGAGCATCGCCACCCGTGCCTACAGCAGCGGCACCCTGGTGTGGGAAAGCGACAGCCTGTACCTGCGCCGCGAGGTGAAAGGTCCCGTCGGCGAGCCGTGGGAGGACGCGCTGGCGTTGCAGGAGGAGGGCCTGTTGCGCACCCAGCGCTGGATGCTGCCCGCCGACCTGGGCCGGCGTTTTGCCAAGGTCTCGGGGGACTTCAACCCGATCCACACCTCACTGATCGGCGCCAGGCTCTTCGGCTTTCGCCGCGCCATCGCCCATGGCATGTGGACCCTCGGCCGCGCATTGGCCGCTCAACAACCGCCCGGTGGCCTGGATCAGGCCCAAGCCCATTGCGACTTCAAACTGCCGATCTTTTTGCCCGGCCAGGTCGCTCTGTGGCAGCACCCCGTGAGCGGCCCGCGCCGCGAATTCGAAGTGCGCAATTTCGCCGGCGACAAACCGCATATGCGCGGGCTATTTGTCTGGAATGAGAGCCATCCATGAGTGACTACAGCTTCAACCCGTCCCCGACCCGCCGCGTGGCGATTATCGGCGGCAACCGCATCCCGTTTGCCCGTTCCAACACGGTGTACGCCCACGACAGCAACCAGGACCTGCTGGTGGCGGCGCTGCAAGGCCTGGTCGACCGTTACAACCTGCACGGCCAGCGTCTGGGCGAGTTTGCCGCCGGCGCGGTGATAAAGCATTCGCGGGATTTCAACCTGGCGCGTGAGTCGCTGTTGTCGACCACCTTGTCGCCGCAGACCCCGGCCTACGATGTGCAGCAAGCCTGCGGCACCGGCCTGGAAGCGGCCTTGCTGGTGGCGAATAAAATCGCCCTCGGCCAGATCGAGGTGGGCATCGCCGGTGGTGCCGACACCACCTCCGACGCGCCCATCGGCATCAATGAATCCCTGCGCCACACCTTGCTTGCGGCCAACCGCGCCAAGGGCATGGGCGACACGTTGAAGGCGTTGCTGAAGGTGCGTCCGTCGATGTTGTTCAAGCCACTGTTGCCGCGCAATGGTGAGCCGCGCACCGGCTTGTCCATGGGCGAGCATTGCGAGGCAATGGCCCAGCGCTGGCAGATCAAGCGCCTGGCCCAGGATGAGCTGACCCTCACCAGCCACCAGCGCCTGGATGCCGCTTATCAGCGCGGTTTCTTCGACGACCTGATCAGCCCCCATCGCGGCCTGGCGCGGGACAACAACCTGCGCGCCGACGCCAGCCTGGAGAAACTCGCCGGGCTGTCCCCGGCCTACGACCGCCAGAACGGCACTCTCACGGCGGGCAACTCCACGCCACTGACAGATGGCGCCTCGGTGGTGCTGCTGGCCAGCGAAGAATGGGCGACCGCCAATGGCTGGCCGGTGTTGGCCTACCTGCGCACGGGCGAGACGGCGGCGGTGAATTTTGTCGACGGCAGCGAAGGCCTGCTGATGGCCCCGGCCTACGCCGTACCGCGCATGCTCAAGCGCGAAGGGCTGAGTTTCGCCGACTTCGATTTCTTCGAGATCCACGAAGCGTTTGCTGCCCAGGTGCTGTGCACGCTCAAGGCCTGGGAAGACGCCGATTACTGTCGCGAGCGCCTGGGTCTGGACGCGCCGCTGGGGGCCATCGACCGCGCCAAAATGAACGTCAATGGCGGCTCCCTCGGCTGCGGCCACCCGTTTGCCGCCACCGGTGGCCGGCAGTTGGCGGCGCTGGCCAAGGCCATTCACGAACGGGGCGGCGGTCGCGGCCTGATTTCCATCTGCGCGGCGGGCGGGCTGGGCATTACCGCCATCGTCGAAAAGTAGCGCTATCAAAAACAACAATAAGGAGACTGCCATGAACGCTATCAGCCTGGAACACACCGAACGGGTCTGGTTGAACGCTTACCTGCCCGGCGTCCCGGCAGACATCGATGCCGCTATCGAGGACTACCCGTCGCTGCGCGAGGTGTTCTTGGAGCATCTGGAGAAATTTCGCGAGCGGGTCGCCTACGTCAGCATCGGCACTGAAATGACCTACGCCGACTGGCAGGTGCAAGGCATTGCGTTTGCCGGCTGGCTACAGGGCCAGGGCGTGAAGAAGGGCGACCGCGTGGCGCTGATGATGCCCAACTGCTTGCAGTACCCGATCTGTTTGCTCGGCACCATCCTGGCCGGCGCGGTGGTGGTGAATGTCAACCCGTTGTACACCTCCCACGAGCTCAAGCACCTGCTCAAGGACAGCAGCGCGGAAACCGTGGTGATCTTCGAAAACTTCGCCCACACCCTGGAAAAAGTCATCGCCGGCAGCAGCGTCAAGCGCGTGGTGGTGGCCGCCATCGGCGACTTGCTCGGCACCTTCAAGGGCGCGGCGATGAACTTCATCCTGCGCCGCGTGCAAAAGCAGGTGCCGGCCTTCAACCTGCCTGGCTCGGTGCGCTTCAACCAGGTGCTGAAACAGGGCCGCGCGCTCAACCACTTCCCGGTGGACATGCACCTCGACGACCTGGCCTTCCTGCAATACACCGGCGGCACCACGGGGGACGCCAAGGGCGTGATGCTCAGCCATCGCAATATCATCGCCAACCTGTTGCAGGCCAAGGCTTGGGTCGGCGACCAGTTGGACCAGGACAAACAGGAAACCAACGTCACCCTGCTGCCGCTGTACCACATCTTTTCGCTGACGGTGAATTGCCTGATGTTCATGTGCCTGGGCGGGCGCAACATCCTTATCGCCAACCCTCGGGATGTGAAACGGGTGCAGATGATCCTGCGCAAGGAACGCTTCAATGGCATCGCCGGGGTTAATACGCTGTTCAACGGCTTGCTGGAGAATAAGGAGTTCTGTGCGCGGGACTTCTCCGACCTGCGCATGGTGATCGCCGGCGGCATGGCCACGCACACTGCGGTGGCCAAGCGCTGGAAGGAAGTCACCGGGCTGCCGATCATCGAAGGCTACGGCCTTACCGAGTGCTCGCCAGTGGTGAGCATCAGCCCGATCAACATTGCGCGCATGCGCGAAATGGAGTTCACCGGCAGCATCGGCGTCCCGTTGCCGTCGACCTGGGTGCGGTTCATGCGTGAAGACGGCGAACTGGCCGAGATTGGCGAGCAGGGCGAACTGCAAGTGCGCGGTCCGCAGGTGATGCAGGGGTACTGGCAGCGTCCGAAGGAAACCGCCGAGGTGCTTGACGCCGAGGGCTGGCTGTCGACCGGTGACATCGGCGTGATGGACGAACGCGGCTATATCCGCCTGGTGGACCGCAAGAAAGACATGATCCTGGTCTCGGGCTTCAACGTTTACCCCAATGAAATCGAAGACGTGGTGGCGCTGCACCCGGGGGTTGGCGAAGTGGCGGCCATCGGGGTGGAAGATGGCGTGACGGGCGAGAGGGTCAAGATCATCGTGGTGCGCAAGGACCCGAAGCTGACCCAGGAACAGATTCTTGCGCACTGTCGGGAGTACCTCACGGGGTACAAGGTGCCCAGGTATGTGGAGTTTCGCAGTACCGAGTTGCCCAAGACTACGGTGGGTAAGGTACTGCGCCGAGCCTTGCGCTGATTTAAATGTGTGTAGGTGACCTACCTAAATGTGGGAGGGGGCTTGCCCCCGATGGCGGCCTCTGGGCCGACCATTTTTTTGGATCAGACCGAGTACATATCCGTTGCTGCGGTAACGGCGGCTATGGGTTCCGCCCTTACGGCGGCTCACTTTGGAAAAGCCCCAAAGTAAGCAAAGGGCTCTTGCCCCACCACTCGGCACCTCGCCTAGGCTCGGTGTGCCCGTAATCCGACAGTGATTTGGGGGGCCGCCGCCACGCGCCATCCATGGCGCGGGGCGGCTAAACCGGCATCCCTGCCGGTTTACCCCCCAAATCACTATCGAATTCCGGCCAGCGTGGTTTAACGGGGCGCCTAAGATCAAGATCAAGGGCGGCTCGCTTCGCATCGTGGTTGCCGTTGGCTGCTACAACGTTGTGTAGATAGCGATGTCCCGATAGCGGTGCATCAGTTAAAAATACATTGGTTGACACTCCGCCATCGGGGCATAGGTATCCACACAACTTTTCAGACCCTGACAAATCTCCCTGTGGCGAGCGGGCTTGTCCCGCGTTGGGCTGCGGAGCAGCCCCAAAACCAGCCGCAGTGGAGCGCCTGATACACCGCATTCGTCCTCATCAGGAGCGCTTCGCACCCCAACGCGGGACAAGCCCGCTCGCCACAGAGGTAGTGGGGCCTCCCTCTCACATGTTCAAACCGAGTTCACGTTGACCCAGCGCTCTTCACGGGCAGCCACGCGAATCGCCGTCGCCAACCGCTCCACCTCCCACGCCGCTTCAAAGTCGGTGCCATCCGCGCCCTGGCCGGCCAGCGCCATGATCAATTCCTGCACTTCCAGGGTCTTCAGTTCGTTGTAACCCAACTGATGCCCGGCAGCCGGGCTGAAGGCCGCGTAGCCGGGCAGGGCAGGGCCGGCCAGCAAACGCTGGAAACCGTCCTGGCCGACACGACACAGGCGCAGTTCATTCAAGCGTTCCTGATCGAACGCCAACGTACCCTTCGTGCCGCTGATCTCGAAACTCAGGTGGTTCTTGTAACCGTGCTTGAGCCAACTGCTGCTCACCGTGCCGCGCGCGCCGTTGGCGAAGCGCAGCAAGGCATGTACCTGGTCATCCACGGCGATGGCTTTTAGCTCGGCACTGCCGTTGACGGCCGGGCGCTGGGCGTGGACGGTCTGGGTGTCGGCACACACGCGGGTCACGTCGCCCATCAGATAACGCGCCATCGACAGCAAGTGGCTGCCCAGGTCCGCCAGGGCGCCACCGGCGTGTGCCACTTCACAGCGCCACGACCACGGTGACGCCGGGTCGGCCATGAAGTCTTCGCTGAACTCGCCCTGGAAACTGATGATTTCGCCGAGGTCGCCCTTGGCAATCAGTTGCCGCGCGAGGCCGATCATCGGGTTGTGCTGATAGTTGTAGCCCACCCGCGTCACCACCCCGGCCGCACTGGCGGCGCGGCGCATGGCGTCGGCCTGTTCGAGGCTGACCGCCAGGGGTTTTTCGCAATACACCGCCTTGCCCGCTGCAATCGCCGCCATCGCCATGGGGTAGTGCAGGTGGTTGGGAGTGGTGATGGCCACGACGTCCACCGACGGGTCGTTGATCAACGCTTGCCAGTCGCCGTGGGCCTTGGCAAACCCCCAGGCCGTGGCACAGCGCTGGGCGCGTTCGGTGTCGGCATCGGCCAGGGCGGCCAGCTTGAGGTGTACCGGCAGTTCAAATACCGCCCGGGCATTGTTGAACGCCAAGGCATGGGCGCGGCCCATGAAGCCTGTGCCGATCAAGCCGATTCCGAGTTCACGCATAGCCGTGGTCCTTTGGATTATTGTTTTCAGGAAGGCTATTAATGGAATAAAAATTCCTATAATTCAAGATATGGAATAAAAATTCATTAATCAGCCTGGCTAATACCCTGCTATTCAGGCATGGCTAAACGCCGCCAGTTAACAAAAGATAACGTAGCACCGATTGTCAGACGATTCGAAAGCCCGATAGGATGGCCCCTGCTTCCTCCAGGCGCTCTAGATTGCAGGTTTCAGGGCCCGGGAAGGCGAGACGACCTAACAATAATAAATGGGAGAAAGGTCTATGAGTGAGCCTGTCATGGGTTGGGTTGTTTGCCGCCCACGCGCCGCACGCAGGGTTGCGTTGCTGGCCGCAGCGCTCTCGCTGTTTGGCGCTGTCGCATTGCCGACGGTCGTCCAGGCCGCCAGCGATACCACTTTTGCGATTGAATCCCCCAAGGCCGCCAAAGGCCTGATGATCGATGTTGTCCATGCCGGCAAGCGGCTGGTGGCGGTCGGTGATCGCGGGCACATCCTCTATTCCGATGACCAGGGCAGTACCTGGACTCAAGCCAAGGTCCCCACCCGGCAACTGCTGACGGCGGTGTATTTCGTCGATGACCAGCACGGTTGGGCGGTCGGCCATGATGCGCAAATCCTCGCCAGTTCCGACGGCGGCGCCACTTGGACCCAGCAATACCAGGACCTCAAGCGCGAATCCCCGCTGCTCGACATCTGGTTCAAGGACGCCAGCCACGGCCTGGCCGTCGGCGCCTACGGTGCGCTGATCGAAACCACCGACGGCGGCAAGACCTGGGAAGACGTCAGCGACCGCCTCGACAACGAAGACCAGTTCCACCTCAACGCCATCGCCCAGATCAAGGACGCCGGGCTGTTTATCGTCGGCGAGCAGGGCAGCATGTTCCGCTCCAGCGACGACGGCCAGACCTGGGAAAAACTCGAAGGCCCCTACGAGGGCTCGCTGTTTGGCGTGATCAGCACCGCACAACCGCAGACCCTGCTGGCCTACGGCTTGCGCGGCAACCTTTACCGTTCCACGGATTTCGGCAGCACCTGGGAACAGGTCGAACTGAATGCCGCACGCGGCGCCCTGGAGTTCGGCTTGTCGGGGGCGACGTTGCTGGAGGACGGCGCCATCGTGGTCGTCGGTAACGGCGGCAGCGTGGTGGTCAGCCATGACGACGGCCAGACCTTCAGCGTGTTCAACCGCCCGGACCGCATTTCGTTGTCGGCCGTCACGGCGGCAGGCAATGGCAACTTGATTCTGGTCGGGCAGGGCGGTGTTCGTGTGGCCGCGCCAACCGGCGCTGAACCGACAAAACAATAAGAAGGCGGGCAAAGAATGAGCAGTCATCACAACGATAAAGCGACCTTTCTTGAGCGCCTGATCTTCAACAACCGCCCGGCAGTGATCGTCATCTGCCTGCTGGTGAGTGTTTTCCTGTTCTGGCAGGCGACGTTGATTCGCCCGTCCACCAGCTTTGAAAAGATGATCCCGCTCAAGCACCCCTTCATCGAAAAGATGATGGAGCACCGCAACGACCTGGCCAACCTGGGCAACACGGTGCGTATCTCGGTGGAGGCCAAGGACGGTGACATCTTCACGAAGGAGTACATGGAGACCCTGAGGCAGATCAACGACGAGGTGTTCTACATCTCCGGCGTCGACCGTTCGGGCCTCAAGTCGCTGTGGAGCCCCAGCGTACGCTGGACCGAAGTCACCGAAGAGGGCTTTGCCGGCGGTGAAGTCATCCCGCAGAGCTACAACGGCTCGGCGCAAAGCCTCGATCAACTGCGCAACAACGTGCTCAAGTCCGGCCAGGTCGGGCGTCTGGTGGCCAACGACTTCAAATCAAGCATTGTCGATATTCCGCTGCTGGAGTCCTACCCGGACCCACAGGACCAGGGCAAGTTGCTGGCCCTGGATTACCGCAAGTTTTCCCATGAACTCGAAGACAAGATCCGCGACAAGTTCGAAGCCCAGAACCCCAACGTCAAGATCCACATCGTTGGCTTCGCCAAGAAGGTCGGCGACCTGATCGACGGGCTGGTGATGGTGGTGCTGTTCTTCGGCGTCGCGTTCGTCATCACCCTGGTCCTGTTACTGTGGTTCACCAATTGCCTGCGCAGCACCATTGCGGTGTTGAGCACCACCTTGGTGGCGGTGGTCTGGCAGCTCGGCTTGATGCACTTCTTCGGCTTCGGGCTGGACCCGTACTCGATGCTGGTGCCGTTCCTGATCTTCGCCATCGGGATTTCCCACGGTGTGCAGAAGATCAACGGTATCGCCCTGCAATCCAGTGAGGCGGACAACGCGCTGACGGCCGCGCGGCGTACTTTCCGGCAACTGTTCCTGCCGGGGATGATCGCGATCCTCGCGGACGCCGTGGGCTTTATCACACTGCTGATCATCGACATCGGCGTGATCCGTGAGCTGGCCATCGGCGCGTCCATCGGCGTGGCGGTGATCGTGTTCACCAACCTGATCCTGCTGCCGGTGGCGATTTCGTATGCGGGCATCAGCAAGCGTGCCATCGCCCGGAGCAAGAAGGACGCGCACCGCGAACATCCGTTCTGGCGCCTGCTGTCCAAATTCGCCAGCGCCAAAGTCGCGCCGGTATCGGTCCTGCTCGCGCTGATCGCCTTCGGCGGCGGCCTCTGGTACAGCCAGAACCTGAAGATCGGTGACCTCGACCAGGGCGCGCCGGAACTGCGTCCGGACTCGCGCTACAACAAAGACAACAACTTCATCATCAGCAACTACTCCACCAGTTCCGACGTGCTGGTGGTGATGGTCAAGACCAAGGCCGAAGGCTGCTCGCGCTATGAAGCCATGGCGCCCATCGACCAGTTGATGTGGAAGATGCAGAACACCGAGGGCGTGCAGTCGGCGATCTCGTTGGTGACCGTGTCCAAGCAGATGATCAAGGGCATGAACGAGGGCAACCTCAAGTGGGAAACCCTGTCGCGTAACCCCGATGTGCTGAACAACTCCATCGCCCGCGCCGATGGCCTGTACAACAACAATTGCTCGCTGGCGCCGGTGCTGGTGTTCCTTAACGACCACAAGGCCGAAACCCTCGACCGCGCGGTGCATGCGGTGCAGGACTTCGCCAAGGACAACAACAAGGACGGCCTGGAATTCATCCTTGCCGCCGGTAACGCCGGGATCGAGGCGGCCACCAACGAGGTGATCAAGGAGTCCGAGCTGACCATCCTGGTCCTGGTGTACCTGTGTGTGGCGACCATGTGCATGATCACCTTCCGTTCCTGGGCGGCGACCCTGTGCATCGTGCTGCCACTGGTGCTGACTTCGGTGCTGGGCAACGCGCTGATGGCGTTCATGGGCATCGGTGTCAAGGTCGCGACCTTGCCGGTGGTAGCCCTGGGCGTGGGCATCGGCGTGGACTACGGCATCTACATCTACAGCCGCCTGGAAAGCTTCCTGCGTGCCGGTTTGCCGTTGCAGGAAGCCTATTACCAGACCCTCAAGTCCACCGGTAAAGCCGTGCTGTTCACCGGTTTGTGCCTGGCGATCGGCGTGTGCACCTGGATCTTCTCGGCCATCAAGTTCCAGGCCGACATGGGCCTGATGCTGACCTTCATGCTCCTGTGGAACATGTTCGGTGCACTGTGGCTGCTGCCGGCACTCGCGCGTTTCCTGATCAAGCCCGAGAAGCTGGCGGGGCAGAAGGGCAACTCGTTGTTTGCGCACTGATTCCGTCAGCTGCGCAGAGACGCCCGATGTCAGCATCATCGGGCGTAGGTGATCAGGTGGCTGAAGGGGCGATGGCTAAAAACAGCTGATCCTGAGGCGGCATGATCAACACATACAGGATTTTCTCGATAGGTTCGGCCCCAGGCGACTGCTGGTTGCGTAATCGTGTTTGTACATGCTCTTTGAGCAGGTCCTTTTGCGTGTATTTACGCTGGCTGGCGAGTTTCAGATGGGCCCGGGTGTAGCTGGCTGGCGGTGCATCGGCGGTGGCGTAGTGAAAGTGGGCGTACCAGAGCACCGCCGGCGGCTTTTGCGCTTTGTCATACACGGCGTATTCGGTGAAGAAATCGCCGCCCAGGGTGGGCCGCTGCGGATCTGCCCGGCTGGTAAGGTTGATATCGATTTGTTTTTGCCCCCATAGATACTCGAGGCTTTCCAGGCTTGGCCACTGGCGTTTATAGGCCTCACTGCACACCCGCTGCGCCATGCGCTCCATATCCCTGGCGTGTGCCCGATAGGTGTCGATCAGGTCCTGCGCTGAAGGTTGGTTGTGGTGAGCGTGCGCGACTTCATCGGCGAGGTCGGTGAGTTTTTTCGCCTGTCCGGTGAGCAACTCGTCCCAGTCCGCGGGGTTGATGTCTTGCCGGGTAATGGGAGATTCCAGCTTCTGTTGTTGTGCGGTGATTACCCGTTCGATCTCTGTGCGTTGCCGGATCAGTTTCTCGCCCTGAGTCTTGAGCGTTGCCAGGGGGCGCATACTTGCGGCGGGCGCTGGTGTGGCTAGGGGTTGTTGGACTGTTTCTACCCAGCTGTCAGCATCATAGGGCTCGAACGAGGTCACGGTTTCACCGGTAAAGGTGTTGGTGATGATCAGACGTTCCTGAGGGTGTTGGCTGTCAGCAGGCTTCAGGTCACCGACCAGGTAGTTTCTTTTGCGGGTTTTGAATATGCGCTTTGTAGGCGCTTTCGGTCTGCGCAAGCTTGAAGACAACGCTTCGACCTCCAGTGCCTCTTGGCTGCGCACCACGCTTTCCAGCTCGTTTTCGGCCAGCATCCGCGCCTGCCTGAGCCCATTCATGAGGCGTTCGGAGACAGGGTGGACGCGTTCTGGATTGATAAACGTGAGGGCCTCAATGGCGCGCTCGTAGCTGCGGTATTTACCGAGGAGCGTGTCATATAGCATGCGCTGTTGATCGAGAGGGTAGCCGGTGCTGCTGCGTACTTCGGTGTGCGAAAGCAAGGTTTGGCTCAGGTTCGAATCGGCAAGATGTTCGATGTACAGCGCCTCCAGTGGCGGCGGCTCAAGTGCTGATAATTTGACCACTGCCCACGATAGCGGGATCAGCGCGTGGAGCTCCAGGTTCTCTGAAAAAAAGTGTTGGAGCGTGTCAATGTTTGCCAGCAACTCTTCACGAATCACACGTCCTGCTACAGAGTCCTGTTCCAATAACTCAAGGGTGGTTTCCATCTCGCGGGAGCGAGCGGCCATACGGTGGATGACGTCTGCCAGTTCAATCGATCGGGTCACGTGTTCCTTGTACGTCCAAGGGCGCCCGCTCTGCATCTCAGGCAACATCCGTTGAATCAGTTGGCTCATGGGCTCGCCACGATCGGTGAATAGAAACGTCTCTGCCCATTTTTGCAGATGGATATGCAGGCGCAGTTGGTCCTCCCAGAGTGTTTTCAGGGTAGCTGCCCGGTCCTGCACGTGGCCACGAGCGCCTGCGTACTTTTCCAGGTCCTGTCCCGCCTTGAACAGTTCAATACGCTTGGGCAGTAACAGTGCGTACTGTTGTTCCGCCTTTTCCAGAGCAATTTCATAGCGTGTGCGTACCTTTGAATAGCTTGATATCTCTTGCTCGTGGCGAGCTTCAAGGGCCGGTTTTTGCGTGTCGGTGGCTTTATCCAGAAGGTTCCATACCAGTTTCAACGTGCTGATGTGTTGAAGCAGGGTTTTGCGCTCGCTGTTTAGCCCATCGAGCAATGCCCTGAACGCGTGCATCGTGGGGGTGATCTCCACACTGAGCACTTGAATGCGGCCCAGCAGTTGCTCCCTTTGGAGCCGATTCGCTTCACGTAAAGCCGCCACGCGCTTGGGGCCACCGCCGGTCAGTTTCAGCCCGCGGTCCAGGGTCCAGTGGCCGGAGCCATCGGTTCGCAGCTTGATCCCAGGGTGGTCGGGTTTTTCGGGGTCAATAATGAACACCTCGTCAAAGCCCGGGACGATGCTGACGCGAAACAGCAGGCCACCCACCGAGGCATGCCAGCGCTGGTTGAGCCTGAACAGCCCCCGTTGCGGGCCGAGCGCGACGGGTTCCGGGGCCGGTTCAGGCCAGGGAATATTGAACCCCAACAGTTTTTTCAGCAGGCGCGCCGAAGCACTGTCGCCGGCCAGTGAGCGGTCAATGTCCAACAGCGTGCGGCCACCACCGGGGGGCTCGGAGGGTAAGCCGACGATGCCCCGCTGAACCACGGCAGAGGCGGGGGGCGTTTGAGTGGATGGGCGGCTCAATGGCCATTGTTCAAGGGCCGGTGGAGCCGGCTCATCGGCGACGGCGGGCTTTTTTGCTGCCTGGGTGGGCAAGCCGAAGTGGAGCAACACCATGCTGGTATTGAGCAACAGGTCGACCCAGGCAAGTTCCCTGGCAGTCGGGTCGTCGCTCTCCAGTGCCGGCACGTCTTGCTTGAGGCTTTGTGCCAGTTGCATGAACCAGCCCACGGCCGCCAACGGTCCGCGTACCAGCATCAACAACGTATTGAAGCCCAGTTGCATGCCTTCGAGGATTAACGCCCAACGGCTTTCAGCGTTGGAGGTTGAATCGCGGTCGGCCTGGTCCAGCAACTGACGCGCTTCGCACTCAAACAGGTACTCCATCAGTTGGTTGGCATTGAGGGCTTGCAGAATCCGATCGTTGCTTTCATCTCCAGGCAGGGCAAGGGTGGCGGGAGGCGGAACCCTGGGCAAGGGATCGAACTCTGAACCGATCCCGCTGACACGCACGTAATGGGGCTCCTTGAACCCACCGTTGCTGTAGATAGACCGGGCGTCATCTTTCAACCAGGCCAATACGCTGTCCTGGAGCGCCCCAGGTTCGATGATGGCCGCCAGCAGGCTCTCCCGGTCGACGAATTCCATCAGCGACTGGCGGTATGCGGGGCGATACAGCAGACGCGGCCCCGGCTGCCCGTTGCGGGGCTCGATGATGAACATATTCTGTACCGTATCCGCCCTGGCGCCGGGCTTGCGCTGAAACGCCAGCACGCGCATCACGACTTCATCGGCACCCGCCCAACGCTCTGTACTGTGGGCGCCGAGCACTGCGTTGACATAGCGCAAACCGCTCAGCGTCAGCCCGGCTTCGCCCTTTATTTTGTGCTCCAGGGCCAGGCTTTTCAGGTCGATGGGGCGTTGCTGGCAGAACAGGCGCTTGCGTTGTTGCGCCTCTGCTTCATCACTGAGCAGGCCCTGTTGAATGTAAGCCGGGTAATTGCGGCCGACATCAACGCGTTGCACCAGTTGGAGCAGGTATTCCGGGGTCAGCCAGGGTTCGATTGGCAGCCCTCCCGTGTGCTGCACTGTCATGCGCCCGGCGGGTGTTCCGCTGAGGTTCTTCAGGGCCAGGTCGACCAGGCTCATCGGGACGTTCTCGATATAGCCACTTTGCAACGTGCCCACGGGCACATGGAAGGTCAGGTGCAGGGTGTCGGCCGTGTAGGGCGAGTGGGCAATGTCCGTGCAGGTGCGCTCGCCATGCAGGGCGGCATTTCGGTCCAGGCACAGTTGATGGTCCAGGTGCCGGGTGGCGTAGGTGCGGATATCGTCCAGCCCGTCGAGGTAGCCTTTGCCGTGTGTCAGGCGCCTGAGGTTGGCTTGTTCGAGCAGGCGTTGATGAAAGGCAAAGCGGTCGGCAGACGAGGCGTCGCGTAGCCAGTCAGGAAGGGCGGCCTGGATCGGCAGGCGTGTTTGGCCGGGCACGCGCGGCGCATGGCTAAACAGTTCGGCCGGATCAGTAAGGGCGTCAAACTGCGTCTCCAGTCGTTGGACGGTGCTGTCGGCGGGCAGGCGTATGCGAGCCAGCGCGTCCAGTTGTTGATTCAAGACCAGGGCGGCTTGCACCTCGAAAATATCGCCGTCGGGTTCGTACTGCCGCCAGGTGATCGTATCGGCGATCCATTGCGCTTGCATGCGCTTGCCCCAGGCTTCACCGAAAGCATCCAGGCCGGCATAGGACAGGATCTGGCCTGACAAGCCGCACCAGAACACGCGGCTGCCGCTGACCACCAGGATATCGCTGGCCTGCAGCGTCAGCGTGGTATTCCCCCGCACCAGCTGGGTTTCCAGGGTGTACGCGTGAATAGCGTTATCGGGCCATGGCCGTTCGGACCTGGCTTCTCGGCTGGGACAGTCGGCCAGGGTGCTGAGTATTTGCAGTTGCTGGGCATCATCACCGGATTGGCGTACGGCCGAGGTGCTCAGCCGGCCTCGCAGCACACTTGCCAACCATTGCCAGCGGCTGCCGCCAGCATCGCTGTCCTGCTCCCAGTAAGTGGCCAGCGCGTCTTGCGCGCCGACAAACAGAATCAGGGGCAGCTCGCGTATCGCGTCTTCAAAGACATGCAGGTCATAGTTGCGCTCGCCATTGGCTTGAAAGGTGAGCCGGGTACCGGTTGTGTCGCTCAGGTAAGCGTCCAGTCCGTAGCGAAACGACAGGTCGGGAAAACTGCCGTCGGCAAGATGTTGGAGCGCCACATCCAGTAGCGGATGCAGACCTCGGCCGCTACCTTCGCGAGGTAGCGCCAGGCAAAGACCTGAAAGGGGAATGGATAACAGCGGCGGATAGTACTCTTCCAGCCTGCTGGCCAGCATTTGAGCAACAACTGAGCGCAGTGAGGGCCGCGTGGAAAATTGCGCAGCTACGACTTTTTTCAGCAGGTTTTCGGCCGGACTTGGCGGGATGACAGGCATGGACATCTTCCTTTACGTTGGATAAGTGAATGCCTTCGTAAAGTAAGATCAACAGCACGCCCGATGTGGTAGCCCGATATTATCGGAAGGCTTTATGGCCACGCGCGCGAGGTGGATCAACCCCGCGCGCGTAGTAACGACCAGGCATGCCAGTGCTTATGCGCGCTCGCTGTTAGTGGGATGTTCTGGCCTCAGGGTTCGAGCGACAAAAACCAGCGCTCGGCCAACGCCTTGCCGATCAGCCCACGGTGTACATCCACCACCGTCTGCGGGCTTTGAGCCTGGGCCAGTAACGAGTAGTAGCTCTGCGTTTGTTGCGCACGGGTTTTCAAGTGGGCGGCGGTGTAGCCAGCCTTGGGTGTATTGGCAGCCGGGTAATGAAAGTGCGCGAACCACAGCGGGTTGCCTTGCTGGTCATTCACCGCGTATTCCTGGATGAAGTCCCGACGTTCGCCTTTTAGTTGAAACCGTGCATTCCACCTGGACACGCTGACCTGTTTTTCGCCGATCAGGTATTCAAGGTTGCCGTGAGTCGGTGGCAGTTCCAGGCTCAATTGGATGCGCAGTGCCTTGCCGCGAGCGCTCAGGCGTCGCCCGGCTTCGCGCAGGTCGGTCACCAGCGTCTGGTCCGCGGCGGTGCGGGCGCTTTCGGCCTGGGCCTGAACCAGCCGGTCCAGCTCCGTGGCCAGCTTGTCGTAGCGGACCGCTTCGTACTGCAGGATCTCCTCAACCTCCTGCGGATGCTTGCAGATTTTGGTGTAGTCGTCGCCCCGACGCAGGTGCTCTTCAACCATCGCCAGCAGCTTGCGCGCCTTGCCTTTGACCAGGCCGAACTCGCGCGGGGCAGCAGGCGATTGGGCAGGCGTTGCTTCGACGAACTCGACCCAGTCCTCACCGTCCTGCGAGTACATTCCCAGCAGTTGGTCGTTGGCTTCGTCTCGCACCTCGACCATTTCCACGTTGCCAACGGGTTTCACCTCGCCGATAAGCGTGGCCTTTTTTCGGGTCCGAATAACCTTTTTCGCGGGTCTTCCCGTGACCGCGACAGGGCGCCGGGGTGGCCGTCGGCTGGTTTGCGCAGGCGGTTTGACTTCGCTGGCCAAACGTCGCGTGACGTCCTGGTAGAGCTCATCGAGCAAGGTGAACAGTTTGCTGTTGTAGCTCGGGTCCAGCACGCCGGCATCGACGATGCCCAAGCCCTGCAACGAATCGAGGGCGCGACCATAATGCTCCACCAGGCTCTCCAGCACACTCAGGCGATCACTGGCCGACAGCTCCAGGCTGTTGAGTTCACTGTGGGTGCGCACATGCTGTTGCAGCGGTTCGACAATGGTGTCCAGCGCAATGAACAGCGGATGCTGGATGTCTTTGACGATCAGCCGTTTCAGGCAGCGAATTTGCAGATCCTTGATGGCCAGGGCACTGATCTCGTTCGGTCGGCCCTGGGTCAAGCGTTTGAACACGTCAGCACCGGAGGAGCCGAGATTGAACAACTGCTCCAGATGACGATCCGTGGACTCAAGCCCGCGGATGCTGCGGTCATTGATGTCCAGCATCTGATGGAGGAACTGCCGATAACCCATCGGTTCGCTGAGCACTGCCAGGTACAGGGCGGCACCTTCACGGGTGAACCGGGGGTGGGCGCGGTAGAGCGCTCGCCTGTCTGCTTCTGCGATTACCACATGTTTGCGGGTGTTATTGATGGTGTTCTCCAAAAGCACCAGGGTGTTCTTGAGCGGCAGTGGAATGTTCAGCTCGTTGCGTTCTTGGGCGCTGTTGAGGATCTTCAGGTAATCGCGGGTCTGGGTTTTCAGGGCATCGTCGAAGTGCTTGCGCACGTTGGCCCGTTGCACCTCGCTGAATCGGGCATTCTGTTCGGCGTCTTCCATCGCGGCCTGGGCCGCGTCCACAGTGCGTTGCCGTTCCTGTTGGTTTGCCAGCATCTGCTCATAGTCGCCTTGCAACTCACTGATACGCAGGGCCTTGCGCTGGCGTTCGGCGGCAATCCGTTTGGGCGGCATGCCCCCGTGTAGCCGCAGCCGGGTATCGACGGACCAGACACCCTGTGCGTTGGTACGCAGGTAGGGGCCGCGCCGCTTGCTATCGGCACGGTCGACAATCACCACGCTGGCATCGTCGTCCAGAACGACCCGGAACAGGTCCCCCTCAATCTGGGCGTACCAGTGGTTTTCGATCAGGTACAAGCCTCTGCGTGGGCCGTTCAACACGGGCTGGGGCAAGGTGGGGGGCGTGGCGACTTTAAATGCCGTAAGGCGCATACGCTGGCTCGGTGTGAGGCGCTGGCGCGCCTGGGCGAAACTGAAATCCAGAGCCGTGCGGTTGTCGCGCGGCAGTTCTCCGGCCAGGGCCACGGTGCCTTGGCGGTGCTGCGGGGAAGGCAGGGGCGGCCAGCGCGAGGCATCACGTCGAGGTACTGGTGCGTGCAAAGCCCGTTGCCGGATGGCCGCGGCCAACGGTGGTCGTCGTGCCTGCACCGATGGGAAGTCCAGCAACGCCATCGCGACGCTGAGTAACAAGTCGATGGCGCCCTGTTCCCGGTCGAGGGGGTTCTGGCTGCTGAGGGCTTGGACATCGCGGGTAACGCTGGCGAACATGGTCAGTAACCATCCGGTAAGCATCGCCGGGCCACGCAGTACCGGCACCAATAGGCTGCCGAACAGCAAGCTTGCCCCTTCCATCAACACTTGCCAGCGGCTTTCGTTGTTGGACACCGACGCGCGTTCGGCCTGATCCACCAGCGCCCGGGCGTGGTCGCTGAACAGGTAGCGCATCAACTGCCCGGTCACCAGGCATTGCTGCAGTTCATCGTTGAGACCATTGCGGGCGAGGGTCGCCGGCTGCGGCGTGTGCAGTGGCGCGAATTCGTCGCCTTGGCCAAAGCGCACGTAATGGGGTTGGCGAAAACCGCCCCGGTCGTAGATTGGCCGCACGTTGTCGGGCAGCCAGGTCAGCACGCTGGTTTGTAACGCTCCGGGCTCGGCGATGGCCTCGAACAGCGCAGCACGGTTGGCGAACTCGCGCAGCGGTTCGGCATACAGCGGTCGATACAGGAGGTGCGGGCCACTCTCAAGATTTTGGTACTCGATGAGGTACATGGCGCTGACCGTATCCGCTGGGGCGCCTGGGGCACGCAAGAATGCCAGGTGACGAATCGCCACGGGATGGTTGTTGACGTGCTGGTCTGTACTCTCGGGCTGCATCAACGCGTCGACCATGCTGGCGCCTTGGGGCGTTACGCCGGCCGCGCCCTGGAGGCTCAGCTCCAAGGCCAGCAACGGCAACTGCACTCGCTGTTGATCGGTAAACAGGACTTCGCGTCGCTGTGCGTCAGGTGTGTCGCTCAGCAGTGCTTGTTTAAGCCGCAGGGGGTAGTGTTTGCCGATGTCGACTTGTTCGATCAAGCCATCACTGCCCGTGAGGTACTCCGCCGTCAACCACTCCGGCAGCATGGTGCCGTGGCGATGGGCAATCGACAGTTGGCCGCTGGGACGGGCGGACAGGTTATTGATGGCCAGTTCGGTGAGGCTCATGTTCACGTGCTCGACGATACCGGCGCCGCCGGGGTAACCGGCGGCCACCACGAACGTCAACATCACATCATCGGGATGCAATGTGGCCTGGGGCGCGGGGGCTGCGGCCCTGGCGGCCTCGCGCTGCAACGCTTGCTGCAAGGCGCGGACCGTGTAGGTGTGGATGTCGTCAATGTCACTGAGGAAAGTGCGTCCTTGCGCCCGCTGCTTTGCGCTGGCCAGGGCCAGGCTGTATTGCCGGTAACGGGAACGATCGGCGGGGAGCGCATCGCGCAATGGGTCGGGCATGAGCGCCCGCACGGTCCTGAGGTGCGGCAGGCGGTCTGGCGGGGCATCGATAAAGTACCGCCCTGGGTCGGTGAATTCGCGGTACAACGCTTGCAATGTCGCTGGGCTTTGAATCAGTGGCAGGTTCAGGTCGGCAAGATTTTCCAGTTGTTGGTTGAGGATGATCGCTGCCTGGTGGTCGAAGATCGAGCCCTCGGGTTCGTAGCGGTTGCAGGTGATTGTCTGGGCTTGATACTGCGCGCTGATGCGCTGTTCCCAGGCGGTGGTGAAGTCATCCTGGGACGTAAAATGTTCAACCCGGCCACTGGGTGTACACAGCAGTACTGGCGCTTGGCCGTTGATGACGCGGGTCAGCAGCAGGTGCTCAGGGAGCAGGCGAGCACTTTGGCCCTTGTTGTGCAGTGTGGTCTCGATACCGTAGGCCATCACGGCATGCTCACCGTGGCGTGCCATGCGCTGGGCGCGGTCTGGGGTGGTGGTGAGCTGGTCGAGGGTTTGGCGGGCTGTCTCATCCAGCGCCGGCTGGCCGAGGGCGGCGGCCTGCAAGGTGCTCCTGAGCATGTCGCTGAGCCAGCGCCAGCGGCTGACACTATTGTCCGCGCCCTCATTCCAGAAGTGGATCAACGCGTCCTGCAGGGCAATCGGCAGGGTGGCGGGCAATTCCCGGATCACGTCCTCGATGACCTTCATGTCCAGCTTTTCCGCAGTGGTGCCCGGCAGCTTCAGGCGCTTGGGCGGAGCGTCGGACAGGTAATAGGCGGTGTCATTGACGTCACTGAAGTCCAGCGGGCCATTGCTGCACAGGTACTGGTAGACGACGTCTATCAAGGGTTGGAGTTTCCAGCCACCGGAGGGTTGTGGAATGGCCAGTTGGGTAAGGGACAGGTCGATCGCCAATGAGGGGTAGCGTTCATTGATAGCACGCAAGAGCAGAGGGCGGATGATTGTTTCCAGGGGCGCGAGGCCAGCAAATTGCTGGCTCACCACCTGGGCCGTCAGGTTTTCAGGGAGGGCAGGAGAGGGCATGGGTGTAAAAGTCCTTTTCTGGGGAACGCCGCCTGGATCAGGCGAGGTCATTTCAGCCAAGCATGGTGTCTGCGGGCGGGCCGCAGGCGGTAGCCGGCTATGGCCGGGCAACGCGAGGGAAGAAAGGCGTGAAGGATTGGCCTATCATCAGCGTCTTTCTTGCCAATGAATGACCCTGATGACTGCTAAGACCCTGCCGGCTGTACTTGCCACCAGCGACATGCTTGAAATCGATGGCCTGCATGCCTTTGACTTCCATCTCGATGCCCAGAAATTGCTGATCACCGCCATGGACGGCCGTGCTGAAAAACGCTGGGAATTCAGCCTGGCTCAGGTGCAGGCGGCCACATTCGACACCACCTTGCAAAGCTGGACCCTTACCGGTGATTCGGGCGAGCACCGCCTGATCTGCATGAGCGCCTTCACCGGCAACAATAACGACGAGGATGAAGCCGATGATGATGCGTAAATTCTGGCCCCTGTTGATGGCGGGCAGTGTCGGTTCGATGTCGGTGCAAGCCGCCCCGGCCGACACCTACGAACTGTTGGTGGGCAGCTACACAGCCGGCAGCAGTGAAGGTATCTACCGTCTGCAATTCGACAGCCGTACCGGTCAGTTCCAAGGCTCGCCGGTGCTGGCGGCCAAGGCAGCCAACCCTTCGTGGTTGACGGTCTCCAAGGACCAGAAGCACCTGTTTGTGGTCAATGAAAACGGCCCCGGCCAGAAAGACCCGGTCGGGCGCGTCAGCAGCTACAGCATTGACCCGCGCAATCATCAGCTCACCCTGATCAACCAGGTCCAGAGCCTGGGCAATGAGCCGACCCATTCCAGCGTGGCCGCTGACGGCCGTTATCTGTTCGTCGCCAACTATTCAGTGCTGGAAGATCCGGGTGGCAGCCTGGCCATTTTGCCGGTGGACGCCGAGGGCAAGCTGTCGGCACCGGTGCAGTTGAGTGGGCACCCCGCCAGCCGCGTAAACCCGGAGCGCCAGGCCTCCAACCATGTGCATTCGGTGGTGTCGGCGCCGGATGGCAAGTATGTGTTCGTGCAGGACCTGGGGGCGGACAAGGTGTTCGCCTACCACTACGACCCCAAGGTCAGTCACGAGCAGCCACTGACCCCGGCCACGCCGGCCTCGGTGCAATTGCCTGCGGGCAGCGGCCCGCGTCATCTGCTGTTCAGCGCTGATGGCAAACATGCCTGGCTGACCACCGAGATGAGTGCGCAGGTGGCAGTGTTCGACTACAAAAACGGCACGCTGACACAGACCCAGCTGGTCGACTACGCCGCCGGGCAGCCGGTGTCGGATAAAGCCGGCGCGGCGCTGCATGCCTCCGGCGATGGCAAATACCTGTATGTGAGCAACCGAGGCACGGCCAATCAGCTCGTGGTGTTCAGCATCGACCCGGCCACTGCACACCTCAAGGAAGTGCAGCGCCGCTCCGTAGAAGGCGACCACCCGCGTGAATTTGCCCTCGACCCGAGCGGCAAGTTCCTGCTGATCGCCAACCAGAAGAGCAATGAAATTGTGGTGGTCGAACGTGACCCCAAGACCGGCCTGTTGGGTAAAACCGTGCAGAAATTGCCGATCGATGCCCCCAGCGACCTCAAGTTCCTGGTGCGTCAATAAGCCACAGGCCCCGCAACGCGGGGCCTGAGTCTTTGTATTAATTGTATTAATAGCGGCTACTGTTTCAAAGCATTTCTAAGGTTCAACCCTCGGGCGTAAGTTGGGTTCCAAGGCCTTCCCCGGCCACCCAACCAAACGAACACAAGGGTTACCGACATGAACTTGAATCTCTTCTCCGTCATCGCTGCTTCCGCTGTTTCCGCCACCGTGGCTTTGCCTGCCGCCGCCAGTGTGGAAGTCACCGGCAAAAAATCCAGCACCAGTGCCTACACCCAGAAATACCTGCAACAAAGCGCCAACTTCTACGCTGCACTGGATCACAAGACCCAGCAATGAACGACAGATGCCGGAGATCTAATGTGGGAGGGGGCTTGCCCCCGATGGCGGCCTCTGGGCCGACCATTTTTTTGGATCAGACCGAGTACATATCCGTTGCTGCGGTAACGGCGACTTAGGGTTCCGCTCTTACAGCGGGTCACTTTTGGAAGAGCGCCAAAAGTAACCAAAAACGCTTCGCCCCACCACTCGGCACCTCGCCCAGGCTCGGTGTGCCCGTAATCCGACAGTGATTTGGGGGGCCGCCGCCACGCGCCATCCATGGCGCGGGGCGGCTAAACCGGCATCCCTGCCGGTTTACCCCCCAAATCACTATCGAATTCCGGCCAGCGTGGTTAACGGGGCGCCTGAGATCAAGATCAAGATCAAGATCAAAAGCAAGATCAAGGGCGGCTCGCTTCGCATCGTGGTTAGCGGTGGCAGCTACAACGGCGTGTCGATACCTATGCTCGTCGGGGGTAAGCCCCCTCCCACATTGTGATTTGCGTAGGGCTCAGGGTTTGGCCATCACTGCGGTAAAAAGCGGCGACTCCAGAAACTGCTCTAACCACACATGCAAGCGCCGATACGGCGTCGTAGCAAACCACTCGCGATTCACATGGGCAAACTGGCGCACAAACGGCGCCAGTGCCATATCGGCCAGGCTCAAGTGGTCGGCCAGCAAGTAGCCATTCTCTGCCAGCAAACCTTCCAGCTTCTGCAAGAACACTTCGCCTTGCGTCCGATAATGTTCCATCGGCTGCTCGGGGTAGCGTTCGGCGTACTTGTATCGATTCAAATGATGTTTGAAGGTTGAATCGTTCTCGGCGATCAGTGCCAGCACCGACGGATCGCCCTGCAACAACCAGTCATCCGGGTCGTGCCGGGCCAAGGCCCATTGCATGATCGCCAGGCTCTCATCGATGACCTCGCCCGCCACACTCAATACCGGCACCGTCCCCTTGGGCGACAGCGCCAGCATCTCGGCCGGCTTGGCCTTGAGGCTCACCTCGACGATGCGCACCGCGACCCCCGAGTAGCGCAGCGCCAGGCGTGCGCGCATTGCATAGGGGCAGCGCCTGAACGAATACAGCAGCGCCTCGCTCACTTCACCTCCAGGGTGCTCAGGCCATTGCCCTGGCGCTTGACCTGGATCTGCACCGGGATGCGTTCGTGCATTTCCTGCACGTGGGAGATCACCGCCACTTTGCGCCCCTGGGCCTGCAACCCGTCGAGGGCGTCCATTGCCAATTGCAGGGACTCGGGGTCGAGGCTGCCGAAACCTTCGTCGATAAACAGCGATTCGATCTTCAGCGTGCTCGACGCCATCGACGCCAGGCCCAGGGCCAGCGCCAACGACACCAGGAACGTCTCGCCGCCGGACAACGAGTGCACCGAGCGCAGTTCATCGCCCATTTCCGTGTCCATCACCAACAGCCCCAACATGCTGCCGCCACGCTTGAGGCGGTAGCGGCGGACCAGTTGGCGCAACTGCACGTTGGCGTGGTGCACCAGCAGGTCGAGGTTGTAGGCCTGGGCGATCTTGCGGAAAGTATCGCCAGTGGCCGAGCCGATCAGCGCGTTCAGGCGCGCCCAGCGTTGCCACTCTTCATAGGCCTTGGCGATCTGCTCGGCCAGCGCACTGTTGGCGTCCTGGCGACGCTGGTCCTCGGACTGGCGCGCGCGCAGTTCGGCGCATTGCTTCTCGCCTTCGGCCAATTGTTGATTGAGCGCGGCCAGGGCGTCATCGAGTTGTTCGGCGTCCAGGTTGCCGTTGTGCAGGGCCAGGTGGTCGGCGAGGCGTTGTTCGCGCTCTTGCAGTAACACCTTGGCTTGCTCGACGGCTTTTTCGCTGCTGTGCAGATGCTGGCGCAGCGCGGTGATCTGCGCGTCATCGAAAGCCAGCAGACGCGCCAGGCCCTCGTCATCCAACTCGGGGTGCAGGGCGCGCCATTCGTGGGTGCGGGCATCGAGGGTGTGCTGTTCGGCTTCGAAGGATTGCTGGCGCTCCTGCTGGGCCTTGAGGTCGGCGGCCAATTGGATCAGTTGGTTGCGGATGTCCTGCAACTGCTGGTTGGCGTCTGCCTCGCTCTGGCGTGACTGCACCACGGCCTGTTCCAGCTGCTGCTGCCAGTGTTCGGCGCTGGCGTGCTCGCCCAACAGCGCGGTGAGTGTCGCCTGGGCGGCCTGCTGCTGGGCGCTCAACTCGGTGACCTGCTGATGCAACACGTCGAGCTGCTGTTGGCGATGCTGCTGGTGCGTGTGTTCTTTCTCGATGGCCTGCTGGCGTTCCTGCTGCTCGGCCAGCTCATCATGCTGATGGCCAAGCTGCTCAAGGCGCTGGCTGACCTGCTGGTCCAATTGCATAAAGGTCGCGGCGGGTTCGCTGCGCAAGCCTTCCAGGGTCTCGGCGGGCAGCAGGCTGGCGAAGGCGTTGAGTTCTTCGTCGAGACGTTCGCGGTCGTTGGACAGCTCGCGCTGCTGGTCCACCAGCAATTGGCGCGCCTGATGGCTCGCGTCCTGGGCGGCTTGCAGCTGTTGCTGCAAGCGCCCGGCGTTTTGTTGCAGGTTGAGCAGGGCGCCCTGGCGTTGTTCGTCCTGGCTGATGCTTTGGGTCAGTTGGTTGAGTTGCTGGGCCAACCAATGGCTGCGTTTGGTTGCGTCCTGATTGAACAACGAGGCCGACAGCGGGTGCGCATCCAGGCTGGGCTGGAGCGCCTGCTGTTGGATGACCAGGTGTTCCTGTTGTTGCAGGAATTCTTTTTGCTGGGCGATCAGGCCGCCGACTTCACCGCGCAGCTCGGTGAGTTTTTCCTTGAGGGTATCGACGGCTTTCTGCGCCGTGGCCTCTTCGTTGTCGTCGTGGCGACCGAGGCTGTGCAGCAGGGCTTCGGGCTGGTGATACGGGTGTTCATGGCTGCCGCACACCGGGCAGGGCTGGCCATCCTGCAATTGTTCGCGCAATTCCTCGACGCTGGCGCTGCGGGCCAGGCGCTGGCGTTCCAGCAGTTGCTTGGTCACCGCCAGGGTCTGTTCGGCAACGGTGAGTTCAGCTTTGGTTTGCAGGCCGGTCTGGTTCAGTTGTTCACGCTGCTGCTGGGCGTCGGCGAGTTTTTGCGTCAGGGCCGCGGCTTGCTGATCCAACTGCTGTTGGCTGTCCCACAGGCGAGTCAGGTCTTCGAAGGCGCGTTGCTGCTTGCGATTGTCTTGCAGCAGGCTGGCCAGCAGCTGGATCTGCTCGGCCACGGCGTGCGGCTCGGCACCGGCTTCCTGATACAGCAGGTCCAGCGCGTCACGTTGCTGGGCGAACTTGTCTGCGGCAGTCGTGGCGCGCTGTTCCAGTTGTGGCAGTTCGGCCTGGCCTTTCTTCAGGCGATTGCCGATCAGCATCAGCTGTTGCAGGCGGTCGCGGTAGGCGCTCCAGGCCTCGCTGAGCGGGGCGAGGGCGCTGCTGCGCTCAAGCTCGGCGGCCAGCCGTTGCAAGCGCTCGGCAACGTGGGTGTGCTTGTCCTGTAAGCCCTTGAGCAGCGTCTGGCCTTCGGCGCAGGCGCTTTCTTGCTGCTGTTTGTCCTCGGTGCGCTTGGCCAGGTCTTTGGTCAGGTGAGCGAGGGTGCTTTGCGCTTCGAAGGCCTGGCGCAGCAACGGCACGGCGTCGCCCTGGGCCTTGAGGGCTTCGGCCAATGCGGCCTGGGCGGCTGCCTGCTGCTGTTGGGCCTGTGCCTGGCGGGTATGCAACTCGGCCTGTTGCTCGATGTGCGCCTGAATCTGCGCGGCCAGCGGCGTCAGCAAGGTGAGGAGTTCCGCCCTGCGTGCAAACTGATGGCGTTGCGGTGCCAGTTGGTCGAGGCGGCTCAGGTCCTGGCGCTGCGTGGCCTGGTGGTCCCACTCCGCTTGCGCACGCTGGAGCTGCTCGGTGGCACTGCGCTGGCGGTCCTGCCACTCGCGCAGTTCCTTGAGCCAGGTGTGCTGCAATTCCAACTGCTTGAGCTGGGCCTGCTGGGTCTTGAGCTGCTGCTGGGCCGCGTCGAATTGCTGATCCAGTTCGGCGCGCGTTTCAGGGGCCAGGGGCACCACGCCGGTGGCCTGGTCCTGCAGGTGTTTGTGCGTGTCCTTGGCGTCCTTGGCCTTGTCAAACGCACGGCGGCCTAGCTGGGTGTAGAGCGCGGTGTCGGTGAGCTTTTCCAGCAGTTCGCTGCGTTCGTTGTCGTTGGCCTTGAGAAAAGCGCTGAACTCGCTCTGGGCCAGCAGCACGGCGCGGGTGAACTGCTCGAAGTTCAGGCCCAGGGCCAATTCCAGCTGGGTCTTGTATTCGGTCTTCTGGCTGGCCAGCAGTTGGTCGCTGTCCAGGTCGATCAGGCTTTGCCGACTGTTCTGCAACTTGCCGCTGACCTTGTCGCGGGCGCGATTGGCTTCCCAGCGCGCCCGGTAGCGACGGCCACTGACACCGACAAAATCCACTTCGGCATAACCGCCACCGGTGCCGCGACGGATCAGGGTGCGTGGGTCGCCGATGGAAATATCGCTGTCGGCATCCGGCATCTTGGCCTGGCCGGTATCGCCCAGGCGTGGCACCGCCCCAAACAGCGCCAGGCACAGGGCATCCAGCAGGGTGCTCTTACCGGCGCCGGTCGGCCCGGTAATCGCGAACAGCCCGGCACTGGCCAAGGGTTCGGCGGTGAAGTCGATCTCGAACGGGCCGGCCAGGGACGCGAGGTTTTTCAGGCGGATGGCGAGGATCTTCATGGCTGTTCACCCTCCTGTTGCACTTCCTGGAGCAGCACGGCGAAATCCTTCAAGGTCTGTTCATCCACTTCACTGCCGTAGCTGTCCTGCCAGGCGCGGCTGAACAGCTCCTGGGGCGTGAGCTGGTCGAGTTCGATCAGGCGCTCATCGTGAGTGTCTTCACCGCGTTTGCCCGCGTACTCGGCGGCGATGCGCACCAGGCGCACGGCCTTGCCTTGCAGGGCGGATTCGATCTGCTGGCGCAGGTCGGGTTGCGGCTCGTCGAGGCGCACGCGCACTTCCAGCCAGGGGTGGCGCTGGGTTTCGGCGAGCAGGTCGATGTCGGGCAACTCCGCCAGGGCCTTGAGGATGTCGGC
Organism: Pseudomonas sp. SB113; assembly: GCF_040754745.1. Classification (NCBI taxonomy): domain Bacteria; kingdom Pseudomonadati; phylum Pseudomonadota; class Gammaproteobacteria; order Pseudomonadales; family Pseudomonadaceae; genus Pseudomonas; species Pseudomonas sp. SB113. The sequence goes on along the minus strand of NZ_JBFMHW010000004.1, from coordinate 89,872 downwards.
CAGGGGCGCGGCTTCCAGACGTTGCAGGTTGACTGAACGCGGGATCAGCAGCGGTTCGACGCTGACCAGTCGTTCGCCTTGGAACGTCACGTCGAGAATCTGGTGCTTGTAGCCGATTTCGGAAAACGACAGCGGAATCGGCGAGCCGCTGTAGCGAATGCGCTCTTCGCCATTGACCTTTTGCGGCTTGTGCAAATGGCCGAGGGCCACATAGCCGACACTTTTGTCGAACAGTTTCGCCGGCAGTGCCTCAGCGTTGCCGATGATCAGGCTGCGCTCGGAGTCTTCCGACACCGAGCCACCGGCCATGTGTGCATGGCTGATAGCAATCAGCGCCTGGCCTTTTTTGCGTTTGGCGTTAGCCGCCGCGATCAGCCATTCATGGACCTGGCCGATACCGTGCAGGTAGTCGTCACCCAGGTGCGCACCGGTAACTTCCGCCGGGCGCAGGAACGGCAGCGCCAGGCACCAGCCCGCGACCTTGCCCTTGGCATCCGGCAGTGGGATCAGCAGGCGCTCGGCATCCAGTTGGCCATCGTCCAGCCACAGTACGCGGCCCAGCGCATGGGTACGCAAACGGCGCATCAACGGCGCGGGCAGTTCGATCCGTGAGCCGGAATCGTGGTTGCCGGCGATCATCACGATGGTCAGCTTCGGGTTTTGTTCGTGGGCGCTGATGATGAAGTCATACAGCCGCTCCTGGGCCTTGAGCGGCGGGTTGACCGTGTCGAAGATGTCGCCGGCGATCAACAGCACATCGGGTTGCTGGGCAGCGATCTGGCGCAGCAGCCACTCGAGGAAGCAGGCGTGTTCGAAGTCGCGTTCCTGGCCGTGGAGGTTTTGGCCCAAGTGCCAGTCGGAGGTGTGAAACAGACGCAAGGCGAACTCCGTGGAGAAGATGAAAAGGAGGGGAGTTTACCTGTATTGCGAACACGCTGCTCCAGACGACGCAGATCCAAGGTGGGAGGAGGCTTACCCCCGATGGCCATGGGTATCTACACAACTTTGCAGACCCTGACCCATCTCCCTGTGGCCACAACAGCCCTACCTGCCGGGCATTCAGCGTCGAGCCAACGTTGTGTTGATACCTATGCCCCGATCGCGGCGGAGCAGTTATAGATAAGCTGGCTGACCCACCGCCGTTGGGGGCAAGTCGAATCGTCGCACCGCCCCTCCCACATTTTGATGTGTGGCGTGTCGGGGATGCAGCGGGGGTTACTTGGGATACAGCGGCGGCAAGCTGGTGGTATCCGTCGCCGGGTCCTGCTCGCGCTCGGCCATCGGGATGGCTTTGACCGCGCGCCACAGCTCTTCACCCAGCCAGTACTGACCGCTCTCGCTGTACAGCGCGCCATTGAGCCCATCCAACGCATCCGACAACGGCACAAACCGCGCCGCCATGTCCGCCAACGTTTCCGGCTGTTGCCGCGCCCAGGCATCCAGCGCCTGGCGGGTGGCCTGGGGGTCGTTGGCCTGGGTCGCGCGCTTGAGGTCGTCGAGCAGGGTGCGTGGGCTCGGACCGGTTTGCGCGGCACGCAGGACCGCCGGCTGCCAGCGGGCACGCCACCACAGGCCGAAGCCCAGCAGGGTGGTGCAGGCGAGGATGAGTGTGCTGAGTTGCCACAGCCACAGGCGACTGTCGTCCGGTGCGGTGATGATGGTCGGCGTGGCGGGCGTATCCACCGCCAGGCTGGGGTTGTTGGCCACTTGCAAGGTGCGGGCGGGTAGGCTGGTGCGTTCCAGATGGTCCTCGTGGGTGTTCCACCACACCACTTCAACGGCAGGCAGTTCCAGGGCGCCGACCCGGTTGGGCACCAGCGCCTCGCGGTCTTCGCGACTGCCGATCAGGCCACGGTCGCTGGTCTGGTTGCCGAGCACCGGCTGGTCCGGGTAGCGGCGCAGGCCGTTGATGTCGGTGCTGGGCAGGGCTGGCAGTTGGGCGCTGGACAGCCCCTCGGCCTTGACGGTCAGGCTGCGGGTCAGGGAGTCGCCGACTTGTACATGCTCAGGCTCCGGGGCCCAGCTCTCGGTGAGGGTGAGGCTACGGGCCGGCAACCAGGGGGTATCGACGGGGTACAGCGCCGGCTTGGGCTTGACCACCAGTGGCAGCGCCGCCGAACTCACGTGGATCAGTTTGCCGGGCTTGGTGCCTTGCAGCGTGTTTTCCTGGGGCGGGCGCGACTCCACCAGCGTGGCGCTGAACGTCTGCGTCGGAATCTCCAGCGGGCCACTGTGTTGCGGATAGATCGCGTAGCGGGTTTCGATCACGCCATGGCGGATGCTGTTGATGACCTTTTCATAAGTGCGCGACTCGCCCAACTGTTCGACACGGGCATCGGGGATCTGTAACGGCGTCAAGCTGCTGTCGTCGTACAGCGACACCGAGTGGTACACGCGCACGGTCAACAATGCCTGGGCCTGGACGTACACGCTGGTCTGGTCGAGGTTGGCTTCGATAAACACCGGGGCCAGCTCGGCGTTGGTGTCCTGGCTGGTGGTCTCCAGCACTTGCAGGCTGATCGGCTGGGTCGCGTACTCACCCACTTGCAGCGGCGGAATCACCACCGTGCCGTTTTCCTTGGGCAGCAGGGTAATGATCCAGCGCGTGGTCGCGTGGTTATCGCCACCCAGCGTGGTGAGTTGGTTGAGTTGGCGCGTGCCGCTGACTTCGAACTGCGCATCCAGGGGCGACAGGTCAGGCTTGCCGAACTGGGTGACATCGCTGGATTCCACCGTCAGTTCCACCGTTTCCCCGGAATTGAGGCGGTTGCGGTCGACGCTGGCGACCAGGTTCGCCGCCTGGGCGTGGCCTGCCGACAACGCGAGCAGAAGCAGAAGGGGGGTGCGGCGGCTCATCGAGTCTTGTCCTGATGCTGTTGCTGTTCGTACCAGAATTTACGTCGCAGCAGTTCGCCGGGGTTGTCCGGGATCTCCTGCAGCCATTGTTCCAGGGCCTGGCGGTGTTCACCGTCGAGGTTGGCGTCGGTGGGACGCAGCGGCGGGGTGGTGGTTTGCTCATCGCCCAATTCGCTGCCCGGTACTTCGTTACCGCCGGCTTGCGGCGGGGTGCCGGCCTGGGCATCGCCGCTGCCGGCTTCGCCCTGGCCCTGGGACGACTGCTCGCCACCTGTGGCATTTTGCCCAGTGGCGCCCGGTTGCGCAGTTTGGCCGGGTTGGGTGGTTTCGTCATCCTCGTTTTTTGCCGGCTGTTCAGGCTCAGGCTCGGCCTGTTCCTGGATCAGGGCTTCTAACAGGGCCTTGTTTTTCAGCGCCGGTTGCAGGTCGGGCTGGGCTTCCAGGGCTTGTTCGTAGGCGTCGATGGCCGCTTCGAGTTCACCGGACTTGGCCAGGGCGTTGCCGCGATTGTAGTGGGAATAGGCGTCATTGCCCTGGGCAAACCGCTTGATGGCCTCGGCATAGTTGCCGGCCTCGTACAGGGCGACGCCTTGCCATTGGGCATCCTCGAAATGTTCGGCGGCTTCGGCGGGGCGTTTTTTCTTCAGCAGGTATTGGCCTTGCTGGTCCGGCCGCAGCCACAAATCCTGGAATTCAAAGGCGTAGCTGGGTTGCGGCGCGCCCAACAGCAGCAGCGGTAAAAAGAACAACCAGCCGCGCCGCCCGGCGCAGGCGGCGAGCAGCAACAGTGGCAGCAGCAACCAGTAACCCTGGTCGGCCCAAGTGTCGAGGTGCAGTAACTGGCCGTCGTTGCGCAGCGCTTGCGGCGGGTCCAGCACGCCGAGCTGGCGCAGGTCTTTATCGTCCAGGCGTGCGGCGCGGTAACGGCCGCCCATTTCGCTGGCGAAGGCCTTGAGTGTCGGGCTGTCGAGGCGTGGCACGAGGATCGCGCCTTGTTCATCCTTGAGGAATTCGCCGCTTTCCTGGGTCACCGGCGTGCCTTCACGGCTGCCGATGCCGAGGATTGACAGGCTCGGCGCCTGGTTGCTTTGCAGCAGCAGGCGAATGCCCTGGCGTTCCTGTTTGGACAGCGATGAGCCGACCAGCAGCAGGCGACCCTGGCCCAGGCCGCCGTGCTTGAGCAGGTCCAGGGCTTTCTCCACGGCCAGGTCGGCGCGGTGGCCGGGCTCGGGCATGATCGAGGGGCGCAGGGCTTCGAGCAGGTTGCGGCTGGTGGCCAGGTCGTCCGACAGCGGCACCAGGGTGTGGGCGCTGCCGGCATACACGACGATGGCGGTTTGCGCATCGGTGCGCGCCTGCAACAGGTCATAGAGCTTGCGCCGTGCCTGTTCGAGGCGGTTGGGCGGGCTGTCGGTGGCGAGCATTTGCGGGGTCAGTTCGAGCAGCACCACCAACGGGTCGGAGGGTTTCTGGCTGGTTTGTTCAACCCGCTGCCAGCTGGGACCCAGCAACGCCAGCACCGCCAACAGCCAGGCGAGGCCCAGCAACACCCACGGTGATTTGCTCTCGCGCCCGTTGCCGCCGCTGAGCAGCACGGCGTGGAAGGCCGGCGGCAGGATCATCTGCCAGCGTCCGGCGCGTTTTTGCCGGTGCCACAGCTGCCACAGCAACCAGCCGAGCAGCGGCAGCAGCAACAGCCACCAGGGGCGGAACCAGTGCGGCCAGAGATCGATCATCGACGCCTCCGCAAACGCAGGCGTTTAAGGCGCTGGCGCCATTCGGGGTGCTGTTGCAGGAAGATCCCCTTGCTCGACAGTTTGTTGAACCCGCGTTGCAAGGCGTTGTTCGGCCAGCGTTCCTGGATCACCAGCAACATGCTCAGGATCAGCGCCAGGGCCAGTGGTCCGCTGTACAGCGCCTGCGCCGGGCGCGCCTGGGTGGGTTGCTGTTCGACGGGCTCAAGTTGGTCCAGGGTTTGCTTGATCGCTTCCAGCTCCTCGCCATCGCGGGCACGGAAGTACTGGCCACCGGTGGCTTCAGCGATGGCCTTGAGCGCCGGCTCATCGAGGTCCAGGCTCGGGTTGACGCCGAGGATGCCCAGGGAGCCGGTTTGCTCAGGGTCGGCACCGATGCCGATGGGGTAGATCTTCACGCCTTCTTCGGCCGCCAGGCGCGCGGCGGTCAGCGGGTCGATCTGCCCGGCGTTATTGGCGCCATCGGTGACCAGGATCAGTACGCGGCTTTGCGCAGGACGCTGGCGCAGGCGTTTGAGCGCCAGGCCAATGGCATCGCCAATCGCGGTGTTTTTGCCGGCAATGCCAATGCGCGCTTCATCCAGCCAGGTGCGCACGGTACGGCGGTCAAAGGTCAGCGGCGCCTGGAGGTAGGCCTGGCTGCCGAACAGGATCAAGCCCACGCGGTCGCCTTCGCGGCCTTCAAGGAAGTCACCGAGCAGGTGTTTGACCAGGTTCAGGCGGCTGACGTCTTCGTCCTGCCAGTGCATGTCGGGAAAATCCATCGAGCCGGACACGTCCACCGCCACCAGCAAGTCGCGGCCACTGGCGGCAATCGGCAGTGGCTCGCCCAGCCATTCCGGGCGCGCGGCGGCGGTCAACAGCAGCAGCCACAGCACCACGAAGGGCGCCTGTTGGCGCCAGCCCGGCAGGTTCACCCGCGCACGGCGGCGGGCAAGGCTTTCGAGATCGCCGAGGTAGCTGACTTTAAGGGCGGGCTCGCCGCTGTCAGCCGCCGGCAGGATCAAGCGCATCAACCAGGGCAAGGGCAACAGGACGAAGATCCACGGCCAGGCGAACTCAAACATGTTTGCGAATCCAGGTGTCGACCGCTTGGGTCAGGCCGGCGATGGCCTTGTCGTCGAGTTTGCATTCGGGTTTGTAGGCACCTTCCACCAGCACCATCCAGCGCGTGAGGCCGGCAGCCGGGCAACGGTTGTCGAGGAATGCCAGCCATTTGCGGCCATTGAGGGTGTGGCTCTGGCTGTAGGGGTAGTCGTTACGGCACAGGCGCTTGAGCAGGCCGTTGAGTTGTTGCAGCCAGGCACCGGCGGGCGCACCGTCGTAGGGTTTGGGCATCAGCGCCAATTCGGCCAGGGCGGCGATGCGCAGTGGGTCCAGCGGTTGTTCGGCGCGCGCCAGGGGGCGTCGGGTGGGCAGCAAGCGCCGAAGTGACCATAGCCCCCAACCGATCAGCGGAATCACCAGCAGCAACAGCCACCAGCCCGGCGCGGGTGGCCAGAAGCCGATGGTCGGCGGGGCGATCAGCGGTTGCAGTTGGTCGAGGCTGCTCATTGTTTTTTGGCCGGGCGTTGCGGGTTGAGGTATTCGCGCAGTTGCTCGACCATCTCACTCTGAGTGCTCAAGGGCATCAGCAATACCCGCAGTTTTTGTGCGAGCAGTTCCCAGCGGGCGATGCGCGCTTCGGCCTGGGCCTTGTAGGCTTGGCGCAAGTCGACGTTCAGCGTATCCAGTTCCAACTGCGCGCCGCGCTGCGCGAAACGCAGCAGCCCGGCGGCGGGCAGGGCGTGGTCCAGTGGGTCGGAGACCGGCAACAGCAGCAAATCGCAGTGGCGTGACAGCAGGCTCAGTTGCTGTTCGGCGCCTTCGGTGAGGGCGCGCTCGTCGCAGATCACAATCACCAGGCTGCCGGGGCGCAGCACTTCGCGACCACGGCGCAGGGCCATGCCCAGGGCGTCGGCTTCGGGGCGGCTTTCGGTGTCGAGGCTCTGGTTGACGCGCACCAGGCGGTTAAGCAGTTGCAGCAGGCTTTGTTTGCTGCGCCGGGGTTTGATTTCGTAGTGCTCGCTGTCACCGAACACCAGCCCGCCGACCCGGTCGTTATGCCCCAGGGCCGCCCAGCCGATCAGGCTCGCCGCCTGGGCCGCGAGCACGGACTTGAACATCTGCCCCGAGCCGAAAAACAGCCGGCAGCTTTGCTCCACCATGATGAAGATCGGGCGTTCGCGCTCTTCGTGGAACAGCTTGGTGTGCGGCTCCTGGGTGCGCGCGGTCACGCGCCAGTCGATGGTGCGCACATCGTCGCCGGCCTGGTACACGCGCACCTGGTCGAAGTCGACGCCGCGCCCGCGCAGCTTGGAATGGTGCAGGCCGATCAGCGGGCTGCGCTGGCTGGGCGTCGAAAACAGCTGCACTTCGCGCACGCGGTGGCGCATCTCAATCAATTCGCTGAGCGTGACGCGCACACCATCGCTGGCATTCATCGACTTCAAGCGACGGCAACGACGTCGAGAATGCGTTGCACCACGCGATCCTGGTCAATCCCGGCCGCTTCGGCTTCGAACGACAGGATGATGCGATGGCGCAGCACGTCGAACAGCACGGCCTGGATGTCTTCCGGGCTGACAAAGTCGCGCCCGGCCAACCAGGCATGGGCACGCGCGCAGCGGTCGAGGGCGATGGAGCCACGTGGGCTGGCGCCGTAGGCGATCCACTCGGCCATCTCGGGATCGAACTTGGCCGGGGTGCGCGTGGCCATCACCAGTTGCACCAGGTATTCCTCCACCGCATCGGCCATGTACAGGCCGAGGATTTCCTTGCGTGCGGCGAAGATCGCCTGCTGGCTGACGCGGCGCTCGGGCTTGGTTTCGCCATTCAACGCTTCGCCACGCGCCTGTTGCAGGATGCGCCGTTCGACGGCAGCGTCGGGGAAACCGATCTTGACGTGCATCAGGAAACGGTCGAGCTGGGCCTCGGGCAGCGGGTAAGTGCCTTCCTGCTCGATGGGGTTCTGCGTGGCCATCACTAAAAACAGTGGGGACAGTTCGTAGGTGCTGCGCCCAACGCTGACCTGGCGCTCGGCCATGGCCTCCAGCAGGGCCGATTGCACCTTGGCCGGGGCGCGGTTGATCTCGTCCGCCAGCACCAGGTTGTGGAAGATCGGCCCTTGCTGGAACACGAAGCTGCCGGTTTCCGGGCGATAGATCTCGGTGCCGGTGATGTCGGCGGGCAACAGGTCGGGGGTGAACTGAATACGATGGAACTGCGCTTCGATACCTTCGGCCAGCTCTTTGATGGCCTTGGTCTTGGCCAGGCCCGGTGCGCCTTCGACCAGCATATGGCCGTCGGCGAGCAGGGCGATCAGCAGGCGATCGATAAGTTTTTCCTGGCCGAGAATCTGCGTAGAAAGAAAGGTTCGCAGCGCAAGCAGCGCTTCACGATGTTCCATCGATGACGGTTCCTGGAGAGATAAGCCTGTGCGTCATGTAACAAACGACAGTCTGGGGCAGCTACTTTAATGCATGGCGGGGGGTGGCGACTAACGGCGCGCGGGGTATTTTTAGCAAAACTTGTAGGAATTTTGTCTGGGAGGCACAAATGGGGTGAGCGGACTGCACCGCTCACCCCCGTCGTTTCAAGGGCAAGGCACCCCCTGCTGCCATTCCTTGCCGAAGGCGGCAGAGTTGACGTCTGGCGGTTTGTTGAGGTTGTAGAAGTTCTGTTTGTAGATCTTGCCGCTATACGAGACCGACTCTGCGTAGGTCGAATAGATCTTTGTGGCCGACCAGGGCGCAATCCCCTCGCAATTGCCTGAGCCCGGCGCTGCTTTAACGGTGATCTGTTTATCCCGGCGCAGTACACCGCCGCGCCCGTCACTGACCGCGACACTGATCGTCGTGCGGGTGTCGCTGCTGACAGGGCCGGCGGTCACGCTGACGCTGCGGGTATTGCGGATGGCGGCGGTGAGGCCGTCTCCAAGCGTCCAGGCGTAGGTCATGGGGTCGCCATCCGGATCGCTGGCGCTGGCGATGTAGTTCACGGTTTTGCCCGATTCGACCGTCTCGTTGCCCTGCAGGTTGCCCACGGGGGGGCGGTTGGTGGGTGTGCCAGCGGTCACCGTCAGGCTGTGGCTGGTGGTTGCCGTCACGCCATGCGTGTCTGTCACCGTCAGCGTAATACTGCGTATGCCGGTGGTAGTCGGCGCAATGAACGTGCTGGATGCCTGAGGCGATGAAGACGGGTTGAAGCCATTGGCCGCCCAGGCAAAGCTCAGGCCTTGACCGCTCGACGAGACCCCCGACAACAGCACCCCCTTGCCGGCTTCGACACTGGATGGCCCTGTGATCCTGGCGACGAGTTGTCCGCCGCCGCAGGTGCCCAGGCGCAACCAGGGTTTGGCGGCGCCTGTTTCGACAAAATTCAGATCGGGTCGCGCGTTTTGCGACCAGTGCGCCACTCGGTAGTTGTAGTCGCTGTAGGACACTTTTTCGCTGACGGAGGCGTACGCTTTACTCGCGACCCAGGGCGCGGCGCAGTCACCGATCGGCGGGGTATCAGGCGCCTTGAGGATGAGGCTTTCGGTCAGGCGCAGGGTGTTCGTGCCATCGGACACATCAACGGAAATCGAGGTCGGGGTGTCCACGGGCACGACTTGTGTATTGAATTGCATGGTTTGCGAAGTCCCTTCCGGAGGGCTCAAGGTGGGTGCCCACCAGAGAAAACTCAGCGGTTTCTGGGCGGGCGACTCGGCGTAGACATGGGCGCTGAAGGCCTCTCCCGATTTCACCTCCTCGGGAAGCGCAAGGCGGCCGGTGGGCGGCTGGCCGACGCCATCGGCGAGAAGTTTCTTGATGGCGGCGTCCAGGTCTGGCTGCACACCGATTTGGGTGCTATTGCCGTCGGCCTGTGGGTAGCCTGTTTCCACCAGGATCTCGCGCAGTCGCTTGGGCGCAATGTTGCCCAGGCCGTGGGCCCGTGCGACACCTTGTAACGACGCCATCACCCCGGCAATGATTGGGTTGGCCGAGGAGGTGCCGCTGTACGTGTGGGTATAACCCGTGGTTGGGTTGGCGGCGCTCCAGGTGGTCGTGCTGACGGAGCCGCCCCAACTGAACAGATCCACGCGGCGGCCAAATTGGGAAAACCACGCTTTCACCCCGGATTTGGGCTCAACCGCTCCGGCATAAATACTGCCGGAGTCGAATTTATGCCGATCGAACCAGCCGTTAAAGAAGGGGTGATCCAGATTGATATTGCCGTTCGCTGCGGCCAGTACGACGTGCACGCCTCTTTCTTCGGTCAGGTAGGTAATGATGTCGCGTACCGGCCGGCTGTACTCAAGGGGCATAAAACAGTCGAAAGTGCACCCTACCCCGGGAATTGTCGCGTACCCGAAGTGCACCCCTAATTGCACCACATCGCCCGCCCTGAGGTGCTCGGCCGTTTGCATCAACCGTTCAGTGCCATATTGCATATAGCCCAGTTGTGCGGAAGGTACGATGCCGGTGGTGCCAAACCCATTCGCCTTTGAACTGATGGTGCCGACGCTGGCAGTGTCATGGCTGCCGGGTATGGCATCGTCGCTGACTTCCAGAAAAGGTTTGGGCAAGTCCACATGATCATAGGACCAATGATCAATCTCCGAAGAGATCACCCGCATATTCTCGCCCTTGCCGCCGGGCACTTTCCACGCTTGTACGGCATTTACACCGCCGATTTTGTAGGGCGCTACGGCTTGCGGCCCAAACAGATAATTCTGGCGTTGGGTGTAGTCCGGAATACTGTTGCGCGGGCTTTGTTCGACGGGTTCGGCCTTGTCGTTGTGCATGCCGTCCACTCTCGGTTCAAAGTCGACGTCTTCTATGGCGGGGTCTTGCTTGAGTTGCGCGGCCAATGCTTGAGCCTGTTCGGGAGCCAGGTGGCGCGTATCGATGATGTAGTAGCGGTCCAGCCGATGCCGTTGCAGGGCTTGAACATTCTCTTGCGTGCGGGCCATGGTGGGGGGCACCAGCGGCTTGATGTTGGGCACGCGGTGTTGGAACGTGCTTGAGGGGTCGATATTGTCCTGAAAGTTTCGCGATCTGGATCCGTCGTCCTTGATCAGCAGGATCAAGTGTGAATAGTCCCTGTCGGCCACGGGTGCCGACAGCACCGATGAAGCGGTGGCCAATAGGCCAATAGCCAGAAGCTTGCTGATGAGTTTCATCGAAGACACCCGTGCAGTCACTGTGACTTCGATCAGCTAAGGCGCAAAACATCGGTACCGATACTGTTAGAAATAACAGTAGCGACAAACGGTTCCAGGTTCGGTCGTGTCCGCGCCCGCAGCTATTCAGGCACGTATGTAGACGCCCGTGCCCTTGAGGATGTTTTGCAGGGTTTCTTCCACTTCTGACAGATCTGCCGGTGCCGTGGCGTGGCTGATTTGCAGATGGTCCTTGCCACCCAGGGCATCGGCATCACCGGCGGCCAGTTCCACCCGCAGGGTTGTATCACTCAGGGTGACTTTCAGCCCGTCCAGGGTCGACGGTTCGTAGTCCCAGGTCAGCTCCACTTCGTCTTCGTCGGGGTAGCGGGTGAGCATGAACATCTCGCCGTTCTTGCCGTGGCAGCAAAGCATGGCCATGTTGTCTTCTTCTTCGTCGCACGGGGTGGCCATCAATGCGTCGGTTTTCAGTTGCAGCATGGGAAATCCTGTCTGGGGTAGGGCGTTACGTAGGCAATTGTGCCATTGCGGCGAATTTTGTGCTGCATCCTGTGTCAGACCCAACGCATGACCTGGCGGGCAATACCAGTCATTTTTGGTACTCGTGGCGTGGGAAATAGTCGGTTTTTCTACCGAAAATTCCGGGTTGCACAAGTCGCAACCGCAACCCTGCGTGCCGATGACCGAATATGTCGCAGCATCGCAAGCAGCTGTCTTCCTACACTCGTTAAGCTGCGCAACGGATGAGCCCTGTGCCGAGCGTCTGACCTGCCCGTCGTACCGTCACCCGGCAAGGTGCGCATCTTATGGAAGTTGTATGTGACCTGACTGTCTTGTCCAGCTTCACCCACCTGTCACTCTGATTCGTTTATGGTGCTTAACTCGTTACCTGCGAACAGAGTTGACGGTCTCCCCGCAAGGGGATAACACGCGACGCTTCCATCAATAACAAGCCCAAGCGGAGTACCACAGATGGCGTTCTTCACCGCAGCCAGCAAGGCCGACTTCCAGCATCAACTGCAAGCGGCACTGGCGCAGCACATCAGTGAACAGGCACTGCCACAAGTGGCGCTGTTCGCTGAACAATTCTTCGGCATCATTTCCCTCGATGAACTGACCCAGCGTCGCCTGTCCGACCTGGCCGGTTGCACCCTGTCTGCCTGGCGCCTGCTTGAGCGCTTTGATCACACCCAACCGCAAGTGCGGGTCTACAACCCCGATTACGAGCGTCATGGCTGGCAATCGACCCACACTGCGGTCGAAGTGCTGCACCATGACCTGCCATTCCTGGTGGACTCGGTACGCACCGAGCTGAACCGCCGTGGCTACAGCATCCATACCCTGCAAACCACCGTGCTCAGTGTGCGTCGTGGCAGCAAGGGCGAGTTGCTGGAAATCCTGCCCAAAGGCACCCAGGCCGAAGGCATCCAGCAAGAATCGCTGATGTACCTGGAAATCGACCGCTGCGCCAATGCCGCCGAACTGAACGTGCTGAGCAAAGAGCTTGAGCAGGTACTGGGCGAAGTGCGCGTGGCCGTGGCCGATTTCGAACCGATGAAGGCCAAGGTCCAGGAGCTGCTGGACGGTATCGACGCCAGCCCGTTCGGCATCGACGGCGAAGAGAAAGCCGAGATCAAGAACTTCCTGGAATGGCTGGTGGGTAACCACTTCACCTTCCTTGGCTATGAAGAATTCGTGGTACGTGACGAGGCGGACGGCGGTCATATCGAATATGACGCCAGCTCGTTCCTCGGTCTGACCAAACTGCTGCGCGCCGGCCTGACCGCCGACGACCTGCGCATCGAAGACTACGCCGTGGCGTACCTGCGCGAGCCGACCGTGCTGTCGTTCGCCAAGGCCGCGCACCCAAGCCGCGTACACCGCCCGGCTTACCCGGACTACGTGTCGATCCGCCAGATCGATGCCGACGGCAAGGTGATCAAGGAATGCCGCTTCATGGGCCTCTACACCTCTTCGGTGTACGGCGAAAGCGTGCGCGTCATCCCTTATATCCGTCGCAAGGTTGCGGAAATAGAACGCCGTTCGGGCTTCCAGGCCAAGGCTCACCTGGGCAAGGAGCTTGCTCAAGTCGTTGAAGTGCTGCCCCGTGACGACCTGTTCCAGACCCCGGTCGACGAGCTGTTCAGCACCGTGATGTCGATTGTGCAGATCCAGGAGCGCAACAAGATCCGCGTGTTCCTGCGCAAAGACCCGTACGGTCGTTTCTGCTACTGCCTGGCCTACGTGCCGCGTGACATCTATTCCACCGAAGTGCGCCAGAAGATCCAGCAAGTGCTGATGGATCGCCTGAAGGCCTCGGACTGCGAATTCTGGACCTTCTTCTCCGAATCGGTGCTGGCGCGCGTGCAACTGATTCTGCGGGTCGACCCGAAGAACCGCCTGGACATCGACACACTGCAACTGGAAAAAGAAGTGGTGCAGGCCTGCCGCAGCTGGCAGGACGACTACTCCAGCCTCGTTGTGGAAAGCTTCGGCGAAGCCCACGGCACCAACGTGCTGGCCGACTTTCCGAAAGGCTTCCCGGCCGGCTACCGCGAGCGTTTCGCTGCGCACTCGGCCGTGGTCGATATGCAGCACCTGCTCAGCCTCACCGAAGCCAACCCGCTGGTGATGAGCTTCTATCAGCCGCTGGGCCAGGTTTCCGGCCAGCGCGAGCTGCATTGCAAGCTCTACCACGCGGATACCCCGCTGGCGCTGTCCGACGTGTTGCCGATCCTGGAAAACCTTGGCCTGCGCGTGCTCGGTGAGTTCCCGTACCGCCTGCGCCATGCCAACGGCCGCGAGTTCTGGATCCACGATTTTGCGTTCATCGCCGCCGAAGGCGTGAACCTGGACATCCAGCAGCTCAACGACACCCTGCAGGACGCGTTCGTGCACATCGTGCATGGCGATGCCGAGAACGATGCGTTCAACCGCTTGGTACTCACCGCCGGCCTGCCATGGCGCGACGTCGCGCTGCTGCGTGCCTACGCCCGTTACCTGAAACAAATCCGCCTGGGCTTCGACCTCGGCTACATCGCCAGCACCCTGAACAATCACACCGACATCGCCCGCGAGTTGACCCGGTTGTTCAAGACCCGCTTTTACCTGGCGCGCAAGCTCACCGCCGATGACCTGGAAGACAAGCAGCAACGCCTGGAACAAGCGATCCTCACGGCGCTGGACGACGTCCAGGTGCTCAACGAAGACCGCATCCTGCGTCGCTACCTGGACCTGATCAAGGCCACCCTGCGCACCAACTTCTACCAGACCGACGCCAACGGCCAGAACAAATCGTACTTCAGCTTCAAGTTCGACCCGCGCGCGATCCCTGAGCTGCCCAAGCCGGTTCCGAAGTTTGAAATCTTCGTCTACTCGCCGCGTGTCGAAGGCGTGCACCTGCGCTTTGGCAACGTTGCCCGTGGCGGCCTGCGCTGGTCCGACCGTGAAGAAGACTTCCGGACCGAAGTGCTCGGCCTGGTAAAAGCCCAGCAAGTGAAGAACTCGGTGATCGTGCCGGTGGGCGCCAAGGGCGGCTTCCTGCCGCGTCGCCTGCCACTGGGCGGCAGCCGTGACGAGATCGCGGCCGAGGGCATCGCCTGCTATCGCATCTTCATTTCCGGCCTGTTGGATATCACCGACAACCTCAAGGACGGCGCCCTGGTGCCGCCGGCCAACGTCGTGCGCCATGACGACGATGACCCGTACCTGGTAGTCGCTGCGGACAAGGGCACTGCGACCTTCTCCGACATCGCCAACGGCATCGCCATCGACTACGGCTTCTGGCTGGGCGATGCGTTCGCCTCCGGCGGTTCCGCCGGTTACGACCACAAGAAAATGGGCATCACCGCCAAGGGCGCGTGGGTCGGTGTGCAGCGTCACTTCCGTGAGCGCGGCATCAACGTGCAGGAAGACAGCATCACTGTGGTGGGCGTCGGCGATATGGCCGGTGACGTGTTCGGTAACGGCCTGTTGATGTCCGACAAGCTGCAACTGGTCGCGGCTTTCAATCACCTGCATATCTTCATCGACCCGAACCCGAACCCGGCCACCAGCTTCGTCGAGCGCCAGCGCATGTTCGAGCTGCCGCGTTCGGCCTGGACCGACTACGACACCAGCATCATGTCCGAAGGCGGCGGTATCTTCTCGCGCAGCGCGAAGAGCATTGCCATCTCGCCACAGATGAAAGAACGCTTCGATATCAAGGCCGACAAGCTGACCCCGACCGAACTGCTGAACGCCTTGCTCAAGGCGCCGGTGGACCTGTTGTGGAACGGCGGTATCGGTACCTACGTCAAGGCCAGCACTGAAAGCCATGCCGATGTGGGCGACAAGGCCAACGACGCGCTGCGTGTCAACGGCAACGAGCTGCGCTGCAAAGTGGTGGGCGAGGGCGGTAACCTCGGCATGACCCAGCTGGGTCGTGTGGAGTTCGGCCTCAATGGCGGCGGTTCCAACACCGACTTCATCGACAACGCCGGTGGTGTGGACTGCTCCGACCACGAAGTGAACATCAAGATCCTGCTCAACGAAGTGGTGCAGGCCGGTGACATGACCGACAAGCAACGCAACCAGTTGCTGGCGAGCATGACCGACGAAGTCGGCAGCCTGGTGTTGGGCAACAACTACAAGCAGACCCAGGCCCTGTCCCTGGCTGCGCGCCGTGCCTACGAGCGTGCCGCCGAGTACAAACGCCTGATGAGCGACCTGGAAGGCCGTGGCAAGCTGGACCGCGCCATCGAGTACCTGCCGACCGAGGAGCAGCTCACCGAGCGCGCCGCGACCGGCAAGGGCCTGACCCGTCCGGAGCTGTCGGTGCTGATCTCCTACAGCAAGATCGACCTCAAGGAAGCGCTGCTCAAGTCGCTGGTACCGGATGACGAATACCTCACCCGTGACATGGAGACCGCGTTCCCACCGAGCCTGGTCGCCAAGTTCGGCGAGGCCATGCGTCGCCACCGCCTGAAGCGCGAGATCGTCAGCACCCAGATCGCCAACGACCTGGTCAACCACATGGGCATCACCTTCGTTCAGCGACTCAAGGAGTCGACGGGCATGAGCCCGGCGAACGTGGCCGGTGCTTATGTGATCGTGCGTGACATTTTCCACCTCCCGCATTGGTTCCGCCAGATTGAAGCCCTGGACCACCAGGTCTCCGCTGACGTGCAATTGCAGTTGATGGATGAGCTGATGCGCCTGGGCCGTCGCGCCACGCGCTGGTTCCTGCGCAGCCGTCGCAACGAGCAGGACGCTGGCCGTGACACCGCGCACTTCGGTCCGCACCTGGCCGCGTTGGGCCTCAAGCTCGACGAACTGCTGGAAGGTCCGACCCGCGAAGGCTGGCAGACCCGCTACCAGGCCTACACCGAAGCCGGCGTGCCGGAGTTGTTGGCGCGCATGGTTGCAGGCACTACCCACCTGTACACCTTGCTGCCGATCATCGAAGCCGCCGACGTCACCGGGCATGACGCCGCCGAAGTGGCCAAGGCCTACTTCGCCGTCGGCAGCGCCCTGGACTTGCCGTGGTACCTGCAGCAGATCAGCGATCTGCCCGTGGCCAACAACTGGCAGGCCCAGGCGCGCGAAGCGTTCCGCGACGATGTGGACTGGCAGCAACGGGCGATCACCATTTCCGTCCTGCAAATGGCCGACGCGCCGCAAGACATGGAAGCCCGCGTGGCCTTGTGGCTTGAGCAGCACAAGGACATGGCCGATCGTTGGGTCGCAATGATGGTGGAAATCCGTGCTGCGGTCGGCACGGACTACGCCATGTACGCGGTGGCCAACCGTGAGTTGCTGGACCTGGCGTTGAGTGGACAGTCGGTGCTGCAACCGGCTTGATGCCTTGGTAAAACGAAAGCCCCCACATTGTGAGATGCGGGGGCTTTTTTGTGTGCGCTGAATTCCTGTAGGAGCCGGCTTGCCGGCGATGAAGCCCTTAGCCTTTCGGCGAACCCACCGGCATCATCAATGGCAAGCCAGTTCCTACAGGGTGACCGAGTGTTCTCACGCGCTGGCAGCACCCAGGCAAGGCTGGATGGCTTTTTTCAACCCACTATTGTTTGCTGGTAATGAGAACGTTGCAGTCAATGGCTTGCCACCCTCTTTCGCGGGCGCCAGTGAGAGTGTCAGTGTTTGCCCGCGCGAGGCATCGCTGGCCCAGTAGGCTAATTCATTTCGCGGGACAAAGGTGCTGAGCGCAAAGATCGTATCTATCTGGAAAGCCCCACCGTCATTCCAGACGCCATTTACCGAGTGATCGACGGCGGTGCGTCGTCCTGTCGTGATACTCAGTGGCCCATTGGCGCTGGCATCCTTGCCTTCAAATGGATCGATGTCAAAGCCCAGCGATTGCGGGCTGATTTCCAGCGTCAGGTAGGCTTCTGGGTTCTGTGGGTGACAGCTGATCGCAAGGTTGGCCTTCCCGTGGTAATCGCCGTAAGCACTCCCTCCAAAAGTACGTGCGGTCAGCATCGGGCCGTCTGCGTAGGGTCGTTCAAGCAGCCAGATAGGATGCGCTGGAGTGATGATATGAGTCTCGGCAACTGACTCGGCAGATACCTGTGCACTGGTAATAAAAAGGGCTGCGAACAGTGTAAAGACGGGGGCTTGCATAGATGTATTCATCCGCGTGTAAAGCTTTTTGGAAAAAGGGCCGTGGTCTGTAACGAACTCGGCACTGAATGAATTTTGCAGTTCAGTGCCAATCGGTATTGTCGGCCATTTCGCAAATTGCCTTGTTTATCGCAGATAGTCAGCGTGTGCTCTTTCGCGCATCGCCACTGAGTAGCTTGGCTTCCAGGTGATCCAGGTGTTGCGTCATCAGGCTTACCGCGCCGTTCCCGTCGCGCTGTTCGACCGCATCGACAATCGCTGCATGCTCCTGCCACGCACAGTACGTGCAGGCTTGCGCTTCAAACTGGGCAATGATCAGCGACGTCAACGGCACCAGGCTGTTGAGAAACTGCGCCAACGGCGCATTACCTGCCATCGCCGCCAATTGCAGGTGAAACTCCCCGGACAATCGAATCGCCGGCCCACGCTGGTTGCGTTCTATACAGTCGCGTTCCCGTGCTATCAGCTCGCGCAACTGGCGTATCTGCGCGGATGTTGCCTGGGCGCAGGCCAATTGGACCACCGTGATCTCGGTCATGCGCCGTGCTTCCAGAATCTGCCGCGCCTGCTGGGCATCCGGCGCCGCCACCTGGGCCCTCTGGTTGGGGCGCAGAATGACCACTTGCTGGTGGGACAGCTTGGCCAGCACCCGACGGATCACGCTGCGACTCACGCCAAAGCTTTCGCCCAGGCCTTCTTCGGTAAAGCGGCTGGACGGGGCGATGCGTTGCTCGAGGATGGCGTCGAACAACCGTGGATAGATGTCATCCACCGAAGGTTTTTTGCCGGCCACCAGGCGCAGGGTGGGCAGGAAGGGGTCGTATTGCAGGGCGTGAGCGGTCATGGCCGGTCTCCAAAAAATCAACTGCCCAGGTGGTCGTCCGGGATGTTCAAGTGAATGCCCATGCGCAGGCCTTCCTGGAGGATATGCCGACGCATCTCGGCGCTGGCCAGGGCGCTGTTCTTGTTGCGGATGGCGCGTACCACCGCTTCATTTTCCTGTAAGCGCTCCGCCAGGTGCTCGGGGGAGTTGCGCAGCACCTGGGCGCTTTGCTTGAGGGCGTTGCTGGTTTGCTGCACCACGTTCTGGAAGATCGGGTTGGAGGTGAGCGCGAACAGTTCTTCATGAAAGTCGAGGTAGGCGTTCATGCCGGCTTCGGCGTCCCCGGCATCCAGGGCTTCGCGCATGTCCATCAGGGTCAGGCGCAATTGGCCGACTTCCTTGCTGCTGATGGACTGGGCTACCAGGCCGACGATGAAGGGTTCGAGGGTGTAGCGCAGTTGCAGGATGTCTTCGAGGCTGGCGTCGGCCACGGCGTCGGATGATTGCGGTTCGCTGATGCTGGTTTCGAGCACGACCACGCCTTTGCCGGGCATGGAGCGCACCAGGCCGAGGGTTTCGAGCACGATCACCGCTTCACGCAGGCTGGGGCGGCTGATGCCCATCTGTTCGGCCAGTTCGCGCTGGCCGGGCAACATTTCGCCGCGGCGCCACTGGCCTCGTGCCAGGGCGGCGCGGAGTTTTTCTACGACTGAATTGACGACGGTTGAGGTGCTGATCACGTCGATACTTCCTTAATGTTGCTAATACAGTCATGTGGGAGGGGGCTTGCCCGCGATGGCGGTGGATCAGTTACAGATATATCAACTGACCGTCCTCATCGGGGGCAAGCCCCCTCCCACATTAGCCAGGGTTGCCCATGAGACAGCGTTAGAACTCCTGATGCGCCGGCAGTACCGGCTTCTTGGCCTGGAAGGCATAGCCTTGCTGGCCGTCCAGCACTTTGTTGGCGCGCTGTATATCGATGTCTTTTTCCCAACGGGCGATGGCTACGGTGGCGACGCAGTTGCCGATCAGGTTGGTCAATGCGCGACCGATGCCCATGAACCAGTCCACCGCCAACACCAGCACCAAGCCGACTACCGGAATTGCCGGGATGGCCGTAAGCGTTGCCGCCAGGATCACCAGCGCGGACCCCGGAATCCCGTGGGCGCCCTTGGAGGTGATCAGCGACACCAGCAGGATGGTCAGCAAGTCGGTCATCGACAGTGGCGTGCCGGTGGCGTTGGCGATAAACACGATGGCCAGGGTCAGGTAGATCGAGAAACCGTCGAGGTTGAAGGAGTACCCGGTCGGAATCACCAGGCCCACGGTGGAGCTGCCAATGCCCAGGTGTTCGAGTTTGCGCATGACCTGCGGCAGCACGGCGTCGGAGGACGCGGTGCCCATCACGATCAGCAGTTCTTCGCGCAGGTACTTGAGCAACGGCAGCATGCGCAGGCCCGACAGGCGCATCACCAGGCCGAGGATCAGCGCGACAAATGCAAAGCAGGTCAGGTAGAACAGGCCCACCAGGCTGCCCAAGTGTTGCAGGGAGTCCAGCCCGTAGGTGCTGGTGGTGAAGGCGATTGCACCAAACACGCCGATCGGCGCCAGGCGCACGATCATGCCCATGATGCGAAAGATCACATGGCTCAGTTCATTGATCAGCCGAGTGATGCCCGACGCCGCTTCGCCCACCAGGTTCAAGGCGCTGCCGAACAGCACCGAAAACAGCAGCACTTGCAGGACGTTGTTGTCGGCAAAGGCGCCGATCACCGAGTTGGGGATCAGGTCCATCAGGAACTGGCTGGTGCCCTTGATGTGTTGGCCCTTGTCGGCCAGTTCATTGAGACCGGCGGAGGACAGTTGTTCCAGGTGAATATTGGCGCCGGTGCCGATCCCGGTGCTGAAGGCCATGATCAGGCCGATCACCAGGGCGATGGTGGTGAGCACTTCAAAGTAGATCACCGACTTGAGGCCGATGCGCCCGACCTTCTTCAAGTCGCCGGCACCGGAAATACCACTGACCACTACGCAGAACACGATCAGGCCGATCAGCATCTTGATCAGCTTGATAAAGCCGTCACCCAGGGGTTTGAGTTGCGAGGAGAATTCGGGAAGGGCCAGGCCGCAGACGATGCCGAGCATCAGGCCAATCACGACTTGCAGGAAAATCGAACGCGAGCACCATCTGAGCATGGGAGGGATCTCTATTCGGTGCCCTGGTGGTTCCAGGGCTTAATTGTTGTGGTCATACCGGTAAGTCCAGTGCGTCGCCAGTCTAGGCCAGGTATTTTTGAAATAACAAGTCATTCTTCGTCGGTTGACAGGTCGCGGTCTGACCAGTTGGTCGCGAAGGTTGATGCTTGAGCGGTTGGCGGGGCGCAAATTTTTTCGCTTATCATCCGCCGCCAGGCACATGAGGTGATGAATGGACAAACCAGGACTGACCACCGACGAAGCAGGGCAGACCCACTGCACCTGGCGCACGGCCGCGCCGGAATACCCCCGTTATCACGATCACGAGTGGGGCGTGCCGGTGGCGGATGATGTTCAGCTGTACGAAAAAATTTGCCTGGAAGGCTTCCAGGCGGGCATGGCCTGGATCACCATCCTGCGCAAGCGCGAGCAGTTCAGGGCGGCGTTCGACGGCTTTGATTTTCGCCGCGTGGCGCAGTACGGCGAGGCGGACGTCGCGCGGTTGATGCAGGACCCGGGCATCGTGCGTAATCGGGCGAAGATTGTGTCCACCATCAACAATGCGCGCCGGGCGTGTGAGCTGGTGGCTGAGACCGGCTCGCTGGCGCAGTGGTTGTGGGCGTTCGAACCCGGCCCTGAAGAGCGCCCGGCAGCGGTGGACCTGGCTTACTGGACGGGCAATCCCACTTCACCGGCCTCGGTGCGGTTATCCAAAGCCTTGAAGAAACGTGGCTGGACGTTCGTGGGGCCGACCACGATGTATGCGTTGATGCAGGCGATGGGGATGGTCAATGATCACCTTGAAGGGTGTGCATGCCGCCCAAAGATTGAAGCGCTGCGCCGCATATTCAAACGCCCATAGCCGCTGACCCAACGCAGTTAAAACTGTGAGAGGGGGGCAGCCCCCGGCCGCATTTTTGATTGGGGAGGCGGCTGATTATTGTGGAAGAGGGGTCAGTACCTGTTCGTGGTTGTACAGGGGCTCGTGGGCAACGGCGCTGAGGCTCGGGAGCGACCAATGACCAATCCGCTGGAACCCCCCCTTAGCCAATCTGCTGGAGAATATCGCGCACCTTGTCCAGCGCCGGGTCTATGTCGAGGGTCTCGATGGCCCCAAACCCGATGATCAGGCCCGGGCGCACCGGCGTGTCGTGGAAGAACACGTCCAGCGGGTACAGGCCGACTTCCACCTGGCGCGCCAATTCCATCAGCAGCGGGATATTCACCGGTACTTTGCACAACGCCGCCATATGGAACCCGGCCACGGTGGGCACCGCTTCGAACCACGGCGACAGGTCTGCCGCCAGGCGCTGCAAAATGCGCTCGCGGCGCCCTGCGTACACGGTGTGGCAGCGGCGAATATGCTTGAGCAAATAGCCTTCGCTGATGAACTTGGCCAGCGCCCATTGCGGTAACGTGGAGCTGTGCTGGTCGGTCAATTGCTTGGCCTTGAGCACCGCGCCGTAAATCGCCGGTGGCAGCACCGCATAGCCCAGGCGCAGCTCGGGCAGCAGGGTTTTGGAGAAGGTGCCGACGTAGGTGACCACGCCACGGCTGTCCATGCTTTGCAGGGAATCGGTGGGGCGGCCTTCGTAGCGGAACTCGCTGTCGTAGTCGTCCTCGATGATGATCGCGCCCAGCGCGAAGGCGCGCGCCAACAGCGCCTCTCGACGTGGCAGGCTCATGGGCATGCCGAGGGGGAACTGGTGGGAGGGCGTGACGTAGATCAGCCGTGCGCCATCGGGGATCAGGTCGACCTGGATGCCTTGCTCATCGACGGGAACACCGATGACCAAGGCCCCCATCGCCGTGAACAAGTGGCGCGCGGGGCTGTAGCCGGGGTCTTCCATGGCGACGATGCTGCCGGGTTCCAGCACCACACGGGCGATGAGATCCAAGGCCTGTTGCGCGCCGTTGGTGACCACGATGTCGCTGTCGCGGCATTTGACCCCACGGGAAAACGCGATATGCCCGGCGATGGCACTGCGCAGTGCCGCCAACCCTTCGGGCTGGCTGTAGAACCCGCTGTTCTGGACGATGCGCCGCAGCGCGTCCTGGGTGCAGCGCCGCCATTCATCCTGGGGGAACTGGTTGCGGCTGGTGGCGCCGCCGATAAATTCGTAGCGCAACGTGGTGTCGCGTGTGGGGTGGTGCATGGGCGAGGGCAGCGCCTGCCATTTCGCCAGGTTGGCGGCGCAGGCCAGGTCGGTGGCGGTTTGCACGCGATTCGGCTGTAGCGCCCACGCGTTGACGAAAGTGCCACGGCCAATCTTGCCCACCAGCAGGCCTTCATAGGTCAACGTGGCGTAGGTGTCGGACACGGTCTTGCGCGATACGCCCAGTTGCTCGGCCAGCAGGCGGCTGGGTGGCAGTTGCGCGCCCGCCGAGAGGCGCCCGGTGGCGATGGCTTCACGCAACTGCTGATACAGCTGGGCAGCCAGGTCCTTGCGCCCGTTGATGACGATGTGGAGTTCCATGTTTCATCCTGAGACAGATCGATCTGCGTCAAGGTTACGCGTAAATCGATCTGCAGAAACCCAGGTGCACTCAGGACAGGAAGCCGCCATCCACATTCAGCGACACACCGGTGGTGTAGCTCGACGCATCGCTGGCCAGGTACAGCACCGCACCGGCCATCTCGCTCGGGTCGGCGACGCGCTTGAGTGGGATCTGCGCCAGGGCCATTTTCAGGATCGCATCGTTTTTCACCAGCGCCGAGGCGAACTTGGTGTCGGTCAGGCCCGGCAGCAGGGCGTTACAGCGGATGCCGAACTCGGCGCATTCCTTGGCAAACACCTTGGTCATGTTGATCACGGCGGCCTTGGTCACCGAGTAGATGCCCTGGAACACCCCCGGCGATATGCCGTTGATCGACGCCACGTTGATGATGCTGCCGCCGCCGTTCTCACGCATCAGCTTGCCGGCTTCCACCGACATGAAGAAGTAGCCGCGAATGTTCACGTCAACGGTCTTCTGGAAGGCGCCGAGGTCGGTGTCCAGTACGTTGCAGAACTGCGGGTTGGTCGCGGCATTGTTGACCAGGATGTCCAGGCGGCCGAACTGCTTGCGAATCCCGGCGAACACCTGGGTGATCTGCTCCATTTCACCGATATGGCAGGCAACCGCCGTGGCCTTGCCGCCGTCGGCGATGATGGCGTCCGCCACGTGCTGGCAGCCTTCGAGCTTGCGGCTCGAGACGATCACATGGGCGCCTTGCTGGGCCAGCAACTTGGCGATGGCTTCGCCGATGCCACGGCTGGCGCCGGACACAAAAGCAATCTTGCCGTCGAGGTCGAACAGGTGGGTCTTGGACATTAGCGATTCCTTAGAGGGCTGATTTACCGATGACATTCAGGCTCATCTGCTCCAGCAGCTTGTTCATTTGGATGAACTGCGCAAAGCGTTTGTCCTGGGTCTGGCCGTGGAAGAAGCGGTAGTAGATCTGCTGCACGATGCCGGCCAGGCGGAACAGGCCGTAGGTGTAGTAGAAGTCGAAATTGTCGATCTGGATCCCGGCACGTTCGGCGTAGTAGTCGACGAACTCGCGGCGGGTGAGCATGCCGGGGGCATTGCTCGGCTGGCGGCGCATCAGTTGCACCGGCGCCGGGTCGCCGGCTTCGATCCAGTAGGCGAGGGTGTTGCCCAGGTCCATCAACGGGTCGCCGAGGGTGGTCAGTTCCCAGTCAAGCACGCCGATAATCTGCATCGGGTTGTGCGGGTCGAGGATCACGTTATCGAAGCGGTAGTCGTTGTGCACGATGCTCGACGTAGGGTGGTCGGCGGGCATTTTGTCGTTGAGCCAGGCGCGGACGGCCTCCCATTTGGGGGCATCGGGAGTCAGGGCTTTTTCATAGCGATCGCTCCAGCCACCGATCTGGCGTGCCACATAACCTTCAGGCTTGCCCAGGTCGGCCAGGCCGCAGGCCCTGTAGTCGACCTGGTGCAGTTCGACGAACTTGTCGATAAAGCTTTTGCACAGTGCCTCGGTCTGGGTCGCGTCCAGGCCCAGCTCGGTCGGCAGGTCGGAGCGCAGGATAATGCCGTTGACCCGTTCCATCACATAGAATTCAGCGCCGATCACCGACGCGTCGGTGCAGTGTACATAGGCCTTGGGGCAGTACGGGAAGCCGTCCTTGAGTTGGTTGAGAATGCGGTATTCGCGGCCCATGTCGTGGGCGGACTTGGCTTTGTGGCCAAAGGGCGGGCGGCGCAGCACGAATTCCTGGCTGGGGTATTCCAGCAGGTAGGTGAGGTTGGATGCGCCACCGGGGAACTGGCTGATCGAGGGGGTGCCGCTCAGGCCCGGGATATGGGCCTTGAGATAGGGATCGATCAGGTTGGCATCAAGTTCTTCGCCTGGGCGAATCTGGGTCGATTGGTCGTTAAGCGCCATGCTTATCCCTTCTGCTTATTCTAAAGGCGTCGGACTATTTCCTAATCTAATGCGCGCAGCCACCCAGCGACAAGGTCGGGGCGGCTTAATAGGTTAGCGTGTTGAAGGGTGATCAGCGTGCCTGATTGGTCATTTTACGGGCGGGGGCAAGGCGACCGGCGTGAGCACCGGACGGCCGGCAAAGTACTCCACCAGGTTGTCGGCCACCCGCTGCACGGTGTCGTGGGCGGCTTCCGGTGACAGGCCGGCGACGTGGGAGGTGAGCACGGTATTGCTCAGGCGCTTGAGGGCGTCCGGCACCTTGGGTTCATCGTCGAACACGTCCAGCGCGGCGCCACCGATACGGCGTTGCTCAAGGGCGGCGACCAGGTCGTTGGTGACCACCACGCTGCCACGGCCGATATTCACCAGGTAACCGTTCGGGCCGAGGGCGTCCAGGGCGTGGCGGTCGATCAAGTGGCGAGTGCCGGCGCCGCCGGGGGTGGCCAGGATCAGGAAGTCCGACGTGCGCGCCAGTTCCACGGCGGTGGCGCAGTAGGTGTAGTCCACGTCATCTCGGGGCTGGCGGTTGTGATAGCTCACTTCCATGCCAAAGCCGAGGGCAGCGCGCTTGGCGATCTCGAGGCCCACGGCACCCAGCCCGAGGATGCCCAGTTGCTTGCCGCCCAGGGACGGGCGCATCACCTTGGGCCATTCGTTGCGTCGCACCGCAGCGTCCGTCTGGGGAATGCCGCGCACCAGCGACAGCAGCAGTGCCATGGCGTGGTCGGCCACCGACGGCGCATTCACCCCGGCGCCATTGGTGACGACGATCCCGCGATTGCTCGCGGCCTGCAGGTCCACGTGCTCATAGCCGGCGCCGATCACACAGATGATCTCCAGCAGTGGCAGAGCGGCGATTTCTTCGGCATACAGCCCCAGCGGGCCACGGGTGAGCACGGCCTTGATCTGCCCACCATGGGATTTGATGGCCTGGGCGCGCTCGGAAGGCGTGGGTGCCAGAATCACATGAAAGTCATTGCTCTCGATGATCGGCAGGTAATCGTTGATGGTTTCAACCAGGACCAAAACGGTTGCGGGCATGAGGCGGCTCTTCCTAAGGGGCAGGATGGAAGAGAGAGTATGCGACATTTCCCGTGATGGTGGCGTGAGGGGCGTCAAGGCGCGGTGAGAGGGCGATGAATCCATTGCATGGATCCATCGCCCAGGTGAATCACTGATCTTTAGCCAATCCGCGGAATGGGGATCATGGTATCGGGAGGTTTGGGCGCGGCAGGATATTCATTACCGTTGAACGCGAAGGTATTGGTCTGCTCTGGCTTGGTCTTATCTTTTGCAGCGATTTGATCGTTGCCGTAGGAAGGATCGCTATTGCCCAAATGGCTGGCGTTGAACAGGTACGTGCATAAGGTCATCATGGTTGAATCTCCAGATTTTGTGATAAAGCGTCCTCTGGGTGGGTGGTTGGGGATTTTTCGTTCCTGACGTAAATGAATTGTCGTCAATTGGATTTACCTGCTCCCTACAACCACTATTGGGCATCCACACGTCCCGCCGGCAGCGGTCGTGGTGGTGGGGTAGGCGAAGGGCTGTCAACGGGCAATAGGATGTTTCATACAGCCTAAGGGCAATGAGCTGGATTCTGGAATTGAGAGCGTATCGGAACGTCGCGTCCCCGCCAGGGGCGGGGCGCTGGAGGCGTAGGACCTGACTACTGTGTCGTCTGTCGAGCCTTGTTTTGCTCTGCTTGTGCTATTGGCATGAAATTGTACGTTGGAAAGAATTCCGTGGTGTAGACACCCCATGCGGTGTTTTCGATTGCGAGGTTGACTTCTGCCAGGCGCGACGCCGGCAGGCGCAGCACGACAACCTGTCCGATGCCCATGGTTATGTTCCAGCTGACGACCTCCACACCGGCAGGCGGGAATACCTTGTGAAACTCCTGCTTGGCCAGTTGTTGTTTCAACTCGCCCAGTGGTCGCGATTGATCGTGTTTAAGAAATACGGTCAACATGACGGTGTCGTCCGGCGTGGCAGCAGCGTTTTTGGCGACAGGTGCTGCTGTGTTTTGTGCAATCACCACGCCGGGTAACAGGGTCGCGGCGAGTAATACAGGCATTAACAGTTTGCGCATATTCATTATCAGGTACCTTGCTTGTTATTGGACTTTATTAATAAACATGAATGTTCAATCAGTGCGACATGGCTGTCTTCATGGGGCCGGTGTAGGGCGCGTGCACCACATAAATTCGAACGGGCGGGTTAGTGCTGACCATATCGCGCGGCACTTCGCGAGAATAGGTGAACTCGCTGTTGTCGAGTTTCTCGAGCCTTCTGACAATGGACCTGTTCGGCCCGACGTCAGGCACCAGGATGTGGGTCTTTTTGTCGCCGGTGACCAGGAAATAACCTCCGCCACCATCGGCATATTTCGAGCGGCCTGTATCGGTGTAGAAGAACTCATAGCGATTGCGCTGCGGGTCCCACATCGATAGGCCTACCACACCGGGGTAACTGGCCTTGACGTCCTTGTCCGGCTCGCCTTCGATATAGACTTTGGTGGTCAGCCATTGAGGTGAAGAGGCCAGTGCAAAAACGTCCGGTTCAGGTGCCGCGGGTTTGGCGTAACTTTCGGACGAATTGAAGAGCCCCGTGATTAATAAACCGGCAAAAACAATAGTGAGTCTGCGCATTTTCGAATCCTTGTGGTTTTATATAAGTGTGCTGTTTTTCGGATGTTGCGGGGTGATGTTAGTTTGCAGTTTGGCGGTTGCTCAATGGCAATGTAAGGTTGTGTAACAATTGCACGGGTGTTGTGGTTAGAATTTTATTTGAATGCAAACGAAGTCCGATTTTGCTGTAGGTAACTTCTCTAAAAAGTAATGATCAGAAACTTGGCCGAACTCATTAATGCAACTTGGCCGTCGTTCGAGAAACCAGTGACAACTCCCCCGAAACCACTGCCCAGGGCCGCGATTGAGCGTCTGCACCGCATAACCGTTCCTCAGCTAAGTCTTTGCTTATTCAAGAGAATCCCGGACAATCGCGCCCCTTCTATGGTTGGGGCGCTGCCTGTCAGGTTTTTCTGACTCGTCCCGGCCGTGTAAATGCGGAGATCCGACCGGATGAATGATCAGGCCAATAGCGTCGACGAACGCTATGCAACGACACCTGCAACCCTCACAAGCTGGAGCCGACAGGACACCACCTGGATGCTTGGCCTGTTCGGCACCGCCATTGGCGCCGGTACCTTGTTCCTGCCGATCAATGCGGGCCTGGGCGGCTTCTGGCCGCTGGTGATCCTGGCGGTGCTGGCGTTTCCGATGACGTTCTTTGCCCACCGTGGCCTGACGCGTTTCGTACTCTCCGGTCGTGCGGGCTCCGACATTACCGATGTGGTCGAAGAGCATTTCGGCATCAGGGCCGGTGCGTTGATCACGCTGCTGTACTTTTTCGCGATTTTCCCGATCCTGTTGATCTACAGCGTGGCCCTGACCAACACGGTCAGCAGCTTCATGGAGCACCAGTTGCACATCATGCCGCCACCACGGGTACTGCTGGCGTTTGTGCTGATCCTCGGCCTGCTGGCGGTGGTGCGTTGCGGTGAACAGGTGATCGTCAAGGCCATGAGCATGATGGTGTACCCGTTTATCGTCGCCTTGCTGTTCCTCGCGGTGTACCTGATCCCGCATTGGAACGGTGGCATCCTCCGCACTGCGAGTGAGATCCCGGCGCCTTCGGCCCTGCTCAATACCCTGTGGCTGGCGATTCCGGTGATGGTGTTCTCGTTCAACCACTCGCCGATCATCTCGGCGTTTGCGGTCGACCAGAAGCGCCAGTACGGCGAACACGCCGATGAGCGCAGTTCGCAGATCCTGTCCCGCGCGCACCTGTTGATGGTGGTGATGGTGCTGTTCTTCGTGTTCAGCTGCGTGCTGACCCTGTCGCCGGCGCAGTTGGGTGAGGCGAAAGCGCAGAACCTGTCGATCCTGTCGTACCTGGCCAACCACTTCAATAACCCGACCATCGCGTTTGCCGCGCCGTTGATCGCGTTCGTGGCGATTGCCAAGTCGTTCCTGGGCCACTACATCGGCGCCAGCGAAGGCCTCAAGGGCCTGGTGCTCAAAAGCGGTCGCCGCCCGGCCGCCAAGACCCTGGACCGCATGACCGCCGCCTTCATGCTGGTGGTGTGCTGGATCGTTGCCACGCTGAACCCCAGCATCCTCGGCATGATCGAGACCCTGGGCGGGCCGATCATTGCCTCGATCCTGTTCCTGATGCCGATGTACGCGATCCGCAAGGTGCCGGCCATGGCCAAGTACCGTGGGCAGGCGTCCAACGTGTTTGTCACGGCGGTGGGCCTGGTGGCGATTACCGCATTGATTTACTCGTTGTTGTCCTGACCTCAGGGCTCACGCAGACAGGCCGATTCGCGCACACCGCGAATCGGCTTTTTTTTGCCTGCGCAAAAGCTGACGCGGCTCAACCGCCTGCAGGCAATGAGGGCTAAGCTTACGCACGCTTTTTGCCAGGATGGGTTGGGCCGATTGAAGACTGAAACCGATGCACCCGTTGCCGTACCGTCGAACCGCAGCCAAGACCTGCTGGCCGGCTTATCCATTGCCGGTTTGCTGCTGCCGGAGGCAGTGGCCTATTCCAGTATTGCCGCGCTGCCGCCCCAGGCCGGGGTGATCGCATTGTTTGCCGGGCTGGTGTGCTACGGCCTGTTCGGCACCAGCCGCTTTGCGATTGTCTCGGCCACCTCGTCGTCGGCAGCGGTGTTAGCGGCAGCCACGGCGAGCATGGCGGGGGATGACCCGGCACTGAGGCTTTCCCTGGCCTTCGGGCTGGTGTTGCTTACCGGGGTGTTTTTCCTGCTGGCCGGCCTGTTCAGGCTTGGCGGCGTCACCTCGTTTATCGCCAAGCCGGTGTTGCGTGGCTTTGCCTTCGGCCTGGCGCTGACCATCATCCTCAAGCAATTGGCCAGTGTGGTGGGCGTGCACCTGACCGATAACAACCTGATCCGTTTTCTGCCGCAGTTGCTGGAGCAGCTACCGCGCTGGAACTGGCCTGCGGCAATGGTGGCGGCGCTGGCGTTGCTGGTGTTGTGGCTGTGCGCACGCGTCCCGCGTCTGCCCGGTGGCTTGGTGGTCGTGGTGCTCGGCATCGCTGCCGGGCAGTACCTGGACCTGCAGGCCTATGGTGTGGCGCAGATCGGCATGATCGACCTGCGCCTGGAGCTGGGGCATTTGCCGGTATTGCCGTTTGCCGACTGGCTGCGCCTCGGGGAATTGGCGTTTGCGCTAGTGATGATCCTTTATGCAGAGTCCTACGGCTCTATCAGTTCGTTTGCGCTCAAGCATGGCGACCGCGTGTCCTCCAACCGTGACTTGCTGGCGCTGGGTGTGGCCAACCTGGTCTCCGGGCTGTTCCACGGCATGCCGGCGGGTGCCGGGTATTCGGCGACCTCGGCCAATGAGGCGGCCGGCGCCTATTCGCGCCTGGCGGGGATTGTCGCGGCGCTGGTGATATTGCTGATTGTGCTGACGGTGCTGCCCTATGTGGCACTCACGCCGGAGCCGGTGCTGGCGGCTGTGGTCATCTATGCCCTGGGTCGAGGCTTGAGCGTGCAGCCGCTGGGGCGTTATTTCCTGTGGCGGCGCGATCGCGTGCTGGTGATCTGTGCGGTGGCGGCAGTGCTGGTGCTCGGCGTGCTGGATGGCTTGCTGCTCGCGGTCGCTATCAGTGTGATGCTGATGCTGCGCCAGATGTCGTCAGCTGACATTCAAGTGTTGGGCCGCCTGGGTGACAGCCATGACTTTGTCGACCGTCAGCACCATGTCGATGCGCTGGCCGTGCCGGGGGTATTGATCGTACGGCCCAGCGAGGCGCTGTTTTTTGCAAATGCCGAGCGCATCCTTGGCGCGGCCTTGCGCTTGATGCGTCAGTCGCCGGTCGAGGCGGTGGTGTTGAGCCTGGAAGAATCGCCGGACCTCGACGGCACCAGCATCGAAGCGCTGGCGGCGTTTTTTGCCCAGGTACACGGGGAGGGCAAGCGCCTGGTGCTCGCTCGCGTGCGGCATGACGCCCGCGAGGTGTTGCAGGGGTTGCCTGAAGCATTGGCGCCCCATGTGCTGCTCAGTGGCTTGAGCGTCGATGGCGCGGTGCAGTTGGCGCTTGAAGTGGGCAAAGCGTAACGCGTGGGGCTTGCCCCCGATAGCGGTGGGTCAGTGACAGATGCATCAACTGAATGTGTTTGTATTCCAGGCATAAAAAACGCCGCGTACCTTGCGATACGCGGCGTCTTTCACATCAACACACGGTTAAGCTTGAATCACCGGGATGTTGGCGCTTGCTGCGATTTTGCGGAACTCGGCGATCTGGTCGAAGTTCAGGTAGCGGTAGACGTCACTGGCCATGGTGTCCAGTTTCGCTGCGTAGCCCATGTACTCTTCAACGGTCGGCAGGCGACCCAGGGTGGAGGCGACTGCCGCCAGCTCAGCCGAAGCCAGGTAGACGTTCGCGCCATCACCCAGACGGTTCGGGAAGTTACGAGTCGAGGTCGATACAACGGTCGAGTTCGGCTCTACACGTGCCTGGTTACCCATGCACAGCGAGCAGCCCGGCATTTCCATGCGCGCGCCAGCCTTGCCGTAGATGCCGTAGTAGCCTTCTTCGGTCAACTGGTGAGCGTCCATCTTGGTCGGCGGCGACAGCCACAGACGGGTTGGCAGCTGACCCTTGACCTGCTCCAGCAGCTTACCGGCAGCGCGGAAGTGACCGATGTTGGTCATGCACGAACCGATGAACACTTCGTCGATCTTCTCGCCGGCAACGCTGGACAACAGACGGGCATCGTCCGGGTCGTTCGGTGCGCAGAGGATCGGCTCGTTGATTTCGGCCAGGTCGATCTCGATGACTTCGGCGTATTCCGCGTCGGCATCGGCTTCCATCAGTTCCGGGTTGGCAACCCAGGCTTCCATCGCTTGGGCACGACGTTCCAGGGTGCGTGCATCGCCGTAGCCTTCGCCGATCATCCAGCGCAGCAGGGTGATGTTGGAGTTCAGGTACTCGGTGACGGATTCTTTCGACAGCTTGATGGTGCAACCGGCAGCCGAACGTTCGGCCGAGGCGTCGGACAGCTCGAAAGCCTGCTCCAGCGTCAGGTCGTTCAGGCCTTCGATTTCCAGGATGCGGCCGGAGAAGGCGTTTTTCTTGCCTTTCTTCTCTACGGTCAGCAGGCCGGACTGGATCGCGTAGTAAGGAATGGCATGAACCAGGTCACGCAGGGTGATGCCAGGTTTCATTTTGCCTTTGAAGCGCACCAGGATCGATTCCGGCATGTCCAGAGGCATAACGCCAGTGGCTGCGGCGAACGCGACCAGGCCGGAGCCGGCCGGGAACGAGATGCCCATCGGGAAACGGGTGTGGGAGTCACCACCGGTGCCGACGGTATCCGGCAGCAGCATGCGGTTCAGCCAGCTGTGGATGATGCCGTCGCCTGGACGCAGCGATACACCGCCACGGGTCATGATGAAGTCAGGCAGGGTGTGGTGGGTGGTCACGTCGATCGGCTTTGGATACGCCGCGGTGTGGCAGAAGGACTGCATCACCAGGTCGGTCGAGAAGCCCAGGCACGCCAGGTCTTTCAGTTCGTCACGGGTCATCGGACCGGTGGTGTCCTGGGAACCCACGGTGGTCATCTTCGGTTCGCAGTAAGTACCTGGGCGAACGCCTTTGCCTTCCGGCAGGCCGCAGGCCTTGCCGACCATTTTCTGGGCCAGGGTGAAACCCTTGCCAGTGTCGACTGGTGCTTCAGGCAGCTTGAACAGGTCGGTAGGGCCCAGGCCCAGCTCGGCGCGAGCCTTGTCGGTCAGGCCACGGCCGATGATCAGCGGGATACGGCCGCCGGCGCGAACTTCGTCCAACAGGACCGGGGTCTTCATTTCGAAGGTGGTCAGGACTTCGTCGGTGCCGTGTTTGCAGACTTTGCCAGCATGAGGGTACAGGTCGATCACGTCGCCCATGTTCATGTTGGTCACGTCGAATTCGATTGGCAGTGCGCCGGCATCTTCCATGGTGTTGTAGAAGATTGGCGCGATCTTGCTGCCGAAGCAGAAGCCGCCGGCGCGCTTGTTCGGCACGTAAGGAACGTCGTCGCCGAAGAACCACAGTACCGAGTTGGTCGCGGATTTACGCGAAGAGCCGGTACCGACCACGTCACCGACGTAGGCGATCGGGAAGCCCTGGCCGCGCATTTCTTCGATCTGCTTCATCGGGCCGGTCTTGCCTTGCTCGTCCGGCACGATGCCTTCGCGGGCCATTTTCAGCATGGCCAGGGCGTGCAGCGGGATGTCAGGGCGGGACCAGGCGTCCGGGGCAGGGGACAGGTCATCGGTGTTGGTTTCGCCGGTAACCTTGAACACGCGCAGGCTGATCTTGTCGGCCAGGGTCGGGCGGTTGCGGAACCACTCGCCGTCAGCCCAGGACTGGATCACGCCTTTGGCGTGTTCGTTGCCGTTGCGGGCTTTTTCGGCGACGTCGTGGAACGCATCGAACATCAGCAGGGTGTGCTTGAGTTGGGCGGCCGCGACAGGCGCCAGTTCGGCGTCGTCCAGCAGCTCGACCAAAGTCACGATGTTATAGCCGCCCTGCATGGTGCCGAGCAGTTCAACAGCGCGTTTCTTGTCGATCAGGGGGGAAGTGGCTTCGCCCTTGGCCAGGGCAGACAGGAAACCGGCCTTGACGTAGGCAGCTTCGTCAACGCCTGGTGGAATGCGGTTGGTGATCAGGTCAACGAGGAATTCTTCTTCGCCAGCCGGAGGATTTTTCAGCAGCTCGACCAGGCCTGCGGTTTGTTCGGCGTTAAGCGGCTGGGGAACGATACCCAGTGCTGCGCGCTCTTCGATATGTTTGCGGTAGGCTTCAAGCACAGTTATTACCCTCATCAGTGGTCCCACGGGACGCTCATCCAGAAATGAACGGCACGCATGCGCTCGGGGGCTTTTTGGGCCGCAAAGCCAGCGCTGCCGGCATTCCTTACAGAAGCTGCTTTCAAAGTTTTACGCCTGCAGAACGGAGCTGATGAGGGTTGGCGCGGGTTCTGACCTGGCGGGTCGAACCTGCGCCAACACCGTTCTGAAGGAACGACTGTGCTCGTGACGCTTTGAAAACAGCTTCCAGCGGATTATTGGCGCCTTACAAGGCCGGATGATTCTACGGCAAAAAAAATCTAAAGGTAAGTTACCTCGCCAAGTTTGCTGGGTGATCAACCTTAGACAAAGGGCTAACATGGCGCACTGTTTCGCTGATTTGTGTGTTGCTGCCCATGTCCAACCAAGCCATCAAGACCCCCTGCGTCGGCCTCTGCTCCACGGTTTACGGCGATCTCGTGTGCCGCGGCTGCAAGCGCTTCCACCACGAAGTGATCCAGTGGAATGGCTATAACGAAGAGGAAAAGCGCGCGGTATGGCTGCGGCTGGAGCAACTGCTGGTGCAGGTGATGGCCGGCAAGCTCGAGATTTTCGACCCCAAGACCCTGCGCGGTCAGCTGGAGCAGCGCAAGATCCGTTTCGTGCCGCACCAGTCCGAGTACTGCTGGGCGTACCAGTTGATTGCCCGGGGGGCGCGGGTGATCAATAGCCTCGAGGCGTACGGCATGGTGCTGTTGCCGGAGTTCCGTGACTGGGCCTTGCCGGAACTGCGCGATGCCATCGACCGCGAGTTCTTTATCCTGTCCGAGGCCCACTACCAGCGCTATATCGCGCCGGGGTTCCTGAAAGATGCACTGGCTGACTGACAACATGAATCCAAATGTGGGAGGGGGCAAGCCCCCGATGGCGGTGCGTCAGCTACAGATTAGCTGACTGATACACCGCTATCGGGGGTAAGCCCCCTCCCACATTGGATCTCGGTTGTCTGGGGGATCGGCGTCAGGCCTTGGTCGCCAGTTCTTGCAGGTGGTCCATCAATGTCTGCGGCTTGAGCACCAGTACATCGCTTTCCACCGCATCCAGTATCACCTCCGCCGTATTGCCGATCAGCGCCCCGGAAATCCCGGTGCGCGCAACGGTGCCGATGATGGTAACGGCCGCCTGCCATTTATGCGCCGCGAAGGGAATCAGCACATCCGCCGGGCCTTCCTCAATATGCAGGTGCGCGTCATCCACGTCGAATTCAGCCTGGAACGCCTTGCACTGCTCCCGATAACGCTCTGCGATGGTTTCCTTGAGCTGGAACGTCGGGTCCGCCGCCGACAACATCGGCGATGGGTGGGCGCTGATCACGTGCAACTGCGCCTTGGCCAGGCTGGCAATATCAAAGCCGTGGTCAATGATTGAGTTGTGCAGCGAGCGGTGCTCGCCATCGGTATTGCCCACATCAATCGCCGCCAGAATCACTCTCTCCGCCCAAGGCGTGGACGTCTTGACCAGCAACACCGGCGTCGGGCAGAAGCGCAACAGCTTCCAGTCCGCCGGCGTCAGCAGCGCTTTTTTCAGCGGGCTGTCGGGAAAATGCTGCTTGATCACCAGCCCGCAGCCTTCGGCCTGCTGCACGTCGATAATGGTGTCATGCAGGCTGTCGTTCCACGCTTGCTCGGTGGTCACGCTGTAACCGTCCTCCTGCAAGCCTGACTTGAGCAGGCTCAACAGCGCCGAATGCTCATGTTTCTTGTCGCAGACCAGCAAGTGCAGATGCGCGCCGGTAACCCCGGCGATCAGTTTGGCGCGCTTGAGGGCCAGGCTTTCCGAATGTTCGGGCTCAATGACCACCAGGATGCTGCGAATGGCTTGCATGATCGGATCTCCAAAAAGGTGGACGTGGAATAACTATAGTTGCTGCTCGCCAGACGTCATGTTGATGCACATCAAGGCCGGTGGCTGGTGGTCTGCGGCGCGGTCGGTATAATCGGCGGCCTTTTGTGACCCTTTGCCCGTGAGCCCGATGAACCTGCCCGAAATCCACGAATTCCTCGGTTGCCCCACCCCCGATGCCTGGGTGCAGGCCGCATTGGCCGATCAGGACACCCTGTTGATCGACCACAAGAACTGCGAATTCAAAGCGGCCAGCACCGCCCTGAGCCTGATCGCCAAGTACCACGGCCACGTTGACCTGATCAATATGATGTCGCGCCTGGCCCGGGAAGAACTGGTGCACCACGAGCAGGTCATGCGCCTGATGAAAAAGCGCAAGGTCGAATTGCGCCAGCTCCATGCCGGGCGCTATGCCTCCGGTTTGCGCAAGGTGGTGCGCAGCCATGAGCCGGTCAAGCTGGTCGATACCCTGGTGGTCGGCGCCTTTATCGAAGCACGCAGTTGCGAGCGTTTCGAAGCACTGGTGCCGCATTTGGACGAAGAACTCGGCAAGTTCTACTTCGGCCTGCTGAAAAGCGAGGCGCGGCACTTCCAGGGTTACCTGAAGCTGGCCTACCAGTACGGCGACGCCAAGGACATCGCCCAGGTGATCGAGCGGGTGAGGGCGGCCGAGCAGGAACTGATCGAATCACCCGACATCGAGTTCCGCTTTCACAGTGGCGTGCCAGCCTGAGGCCACGGCCACGCCGATCAATGCGGTGATCCCGGTCAGTAGCAGGATCACCGTTTGCATCCCCAGCGCTGCCAGCAGCGCAATCAACAAGCCCGCCAAGGGCTGGGCCAGGTTGTTGAGCAAGGTGATCACGCCCACGGTCTTGCCGAAGTCCTGCACGGGAATGACCCGCTGACGGGTGCTGCGCAGGTAAACGTTGAACATCTTGTCGAAGCCGGTGACCAGCAGGAAGCCCAGGGTGTACGCCCACAGGTTGGGACTGACCGCCATGATCAACGCGCCGGCGCCGATCATCGAATAAGACAGCCCGCCCAGCACTTTCAAAGGCAAGGTGGCGCGCGCCAGGTAAAACAGAATCGCGATGGTCACCGCCGCGCCGGCCGCCTGCAGCAAGGCATAGGTGTCCTTGTTGGCGGCGTAAAGGCCGGTGACCATGGCGGCGGAGGTGGCCAGCGTCACACCGATGATCAGGTTCACACCGACCGCCAGGGTAATGATCCGCTTCAAGTCCGCCAGGTTATGGATATGCCCGAATGCGATACGCAGCGGTTGCAGCCAGATATCCCGATGCTGCTGATGGGTTTCCAGGCTTGCCGTGGTTTTACGCTGCCAGGCCAGCATGGCCAGGTCCGCGAGCACAAACAGCCCGGCAATCCCCAGCACCACCCAATGCCAGGCCCACACCTCCAGCATCAGCGCGGCCACCAGCGGCCCCAGCACCAGGCCGCTCTGGTCGGCGATCTGCGAGTAGGAGAGGGTCTTGGCATAGCTGTACTGCTGGAAGACATGCGGCATCAACACTTCGCGAGCCATGATGCCCTGGGTCGTCAGCACCCCGCACAACGCCGACAGCAGCACCAGCCAGTAGATACCGTCGAACATCCCATACAATGCCACCGCCACTACACAGGCCAATGCCCGGTAAACCTGGCTGATATGCAGGATACGCACGGGAGAGAACTTGTCGCACAACGCCCCGCACACCGGAAACGCGAGATAGCGCGGCAGTGACTCGACGAAAAACGCCAGCCCCGCCCAGGACACACTGTGGGTGGTCTGAAACACGATCAGCGGCACGATAAACAGCAGAATCTGGTCCGCCAGGCGAGACAGGAACAGTGAAACGAAGAACGCCAGGTAATCCTTGCGCATACAACTCCCTGTGAATGGCGTTAAAGATTGCGGGCTATTTGTTAAAAACTCTTAAAAGCATGAAGCTTCGGTGGCGCCAGCTGGCCAGTTGCTTTAGTTGCCCAGCTTGCCACCTATAATGCCCGCTCTTCAATCCGCGTCTGCACACTGAGAACTTATGGAAAACCTGGGTCTGGGCAAGGTCCTGCTCGTTGAGGACGACGAGAAACTGGCAGGGCTGATCGCGCATTTTCTGTCACAGCATGGTTTTGAGGTGCGCGTGGTGCACCGCGGCGACGAAGCCCTGGCGGCATTCCTCGACTTCAAACCCAAGATCGTCGTGCTCGACCTGATGCTGCCGGGCCAGAGCGGCCTGCATGTGTGCCGCGAGATCCGCACGGTGTCCGACACACCCATTGTGATCCTCACCGCCAAGGAAGACGACCTCGACCACATCCTCGGCCTGGAGTCGGGTGCCGACGACTATGTGATCAAACCGATCAAACCGCCGGTACTGCTGGCACGCCTGCGCGCCCTGCAACGTCGCCAGGCGCCGGAGCCGACGGTACGCGGCGCCCTCGCGTTCGGCCGGTTGGCGATTGACCGCAGTTGCCGGGTGGTCAGCCTGGGCGACGAGCAG
Source organism: Pseudomonas sp. SB113 (assembly GCF_040754745.1). Taxonomy (NCBI): domain Bacteria; kingdom Pseudomonadati; phylum Pseudomonadota; class Gammaproteobacteria; order Pseudomonadales; family Pseudomonadaceae; genus Pseudomonas; species Pseudomonas sp. SB113. Next base: position 51,709 of record NZ_JBFMHW010000004.1, on the reverse strand, counting down.
ATCGACCTCACCACCATGGAGTTCGAACTGCTGTGGTTGCTGGCCAGCAGCGCGGGCAAGATCCTTTCCCGCGACGACATCCTCAATCGCATGCGCGGCATCGCCTTCGACGGCCTTAACCGCAGCGTCGACGTGTACATCAGCAAGTTGCGCGGCAAGCTCAACGACAACCCCCGTGAGCCGGTGTGCATCAAGACCATCTGGGGCAAGGGCTATCTGTTCAATCCGTTTGCGTGGGAGGTCTAGATGCTGCGCCTGTTTCTGCGCCTGTATGTGATTCTGGCGATCGGCCTGGCAGGGGCGATCTGGCTGGTCAACTACACCTTCGACGAGCTGCTCCCCGAAGCCAACGAAACCTATAACCGCGAAGCCCTGCGTGGCCCGGCGTATGGGTTGGTGGAGCAATTGCGTGCGCTGCGCGGGGATGAGCGCCAGGCCCGGTTGGCCGAGCTGCAGCCCCATTACGGGCTGCGCCTGAAGCTGGTGCAGAAGGACTCCCAGGCCCTGACCGAGCGCGAACAAACGCTGTTGGACCAGGGGCTGCTGGTGGTGCGCGGCGACTTCATGGAGTTTCTGGCGGCCATCGACGGTGGCCCGCAACTGCTGGAAATCAAGCTGCCGGAAGAGCCCAAGTGGTTATACCTGTGGGCCTATGGTTTTCTCGGGGTGTGCCTGGCCATCGTGCTGTATTTCTGGGTGCGCCCGCACTGGCGCGACCTGGAGCACATCCGCCTGGCCGCGCAACGCTTCGGCGACAACGACCTCGGCTCGCGCATCCTGCTGCCGCGCAGCTCCACCGTGCGTGCACTGGCCGGGCACTTCAATCACATGGCCGAGCGCATCGAAATCCTGATCGCCAACCAGCGCGAACTCACCAACGCTGTGTCCCACGAACTGCGCACGCCGATTGCGCGGTTATCGTTCGAACTCGACCAACTCAAGCAACAGGCCGACCCGCGCCAGCGGGGCGAATTGATCGCCGACATGTACGCCGACCTGGGCGAGCTGGAAGAGATGGTTTCCGAACTGCTCACCTACGCCAGCCTCGAGCGCGGCGCCACCCAGGTCACCCGCGAACGCATCGAGGCCCACAGCTGGCTCGACAGCGTGATCGGCAGCGTTGCGCTGGAGGCGGAGGCCGCCGGTATCCAGCTGTCGTTGCGCACCTGCGAGGTCGACTTTATCCAGATCGAGCCGCGCTTCATGGCCCGCGCCTTGATCAACCTGCTGCGCAATGCCATTCGTTATGCCGAGCGTCGGGTCGAGGTGTCGCTGGTCAAGTTCGGCGAGGGCTACGAAGTGCGTGTGTGTGACGACGGCCCCGGCGTGCCCGAGGAAGGCCGGGCCAGGATTTTCCAGCCCTTCACGCGCCTGGATGCCAGCCGCGATCGCCGCACCGGCGGTTTCGGCCTCGGCCTGGCGCTGGTGCAGCGGGTGTCGCAGTGGCATGGCGGGCAGGTGCAAGTGATGGATTCGGAGTGGGGCGGGGCGTCGTTTCGCATGACGTGGGCGTATGCCGAGTAATTGGTTTGCATAAGGTGGCGGTTAACGCTGGGAGGGGCCGAGGTATTCGACAGCTTTGTGGCGAAACGGCCAAAGACTGTTAACGGCTCAACCCCAGGCGTTCATGCCACTGTGCGATGGATTCTTCGGGGTATTCATCAAACTGCAGGTCGCCTTTGCGCACGCTGACTTCGACCCACGGCGCCTTCGAGCCCAGCATCAGGTGCGTATGCTCGGGCGGCACCGGCAACGGCGTGTCGATGGCCGAGGCAAACGGGTGGATCAGCTCCGGCCACTCCGGGCTGAACAGCCATAGCGCACTGCCGCACTGCGAACAGAAATGCCGCTGCGCGCTACTCACATGCGCACGGCTGGCGCCCTCCGGCTTGAGCCGGGCGTGGTAGATCGAAATCTGTTTGCGCCCGCGCACCCGCAAGCTATTGGCATCCCCGGCCAGGTTGATCGCATAACCGCCGCCGCCCTGGGTCTTGCGGCAGATCGAGCAATAGCAACGCTGGTAAGGGTAGGGGTGGGCACTGGTGAGGCTGAACGTCACGGCGCCGCAGTGGCAGGATCCTTCAAGCTGCATGGGAGGTTTGCTCTGGCTAGGTGACTTCTGAGCTTAGGTGCTTTCCGGCATCAGCGTGGCAATCAATGCCCGGATCGTGCCGGGCAACGCTTCCAACTCGCGAACCAGAATACTGCGCTCGCGAATAGCCCACGGCTCGTCCAGCGTCACCGCCACCAGTTGCATGGTGCGGCTGTGCCGTACGGCAGCGGACTCGGGGATGATGCCGATGCCCACGCCCGCTTCGACCATCCGGCAAATCGCCTCGAAGCTCGATACCTGGATACGCAGCGACAAATGCTTGCCCAGCCGCTCGACGTGTTCACGCAGGAAACTGAGCAAGGTGCTGCCTTCATGCAGGCCGATATGCTGATAGGCCAGGGTCTGTTCCAGCGTGACCGAGGCTTGATCGGCCAAGGCGTGGCCGACGGGCACCATCAGCACCAGTTTGTCGGTGCTGAAGTGCAATACCTGCAAACCGGCCGCCTCCACGGGGCCGGCGATGATGCCCATGTCGCTGGTGCCATCCAGCACGCCGCGCACGATATCGCGGGATAAGCGCTCCTGCAGGTCGACGGTCACGCCAGGGCGCTGGGACAGGAAGCCCGCCAGCACCTCCGGGAGGAACTCGGTGACCGCCGTGGTGTTGGCGAAGATGCGGATATGCCCGGCGGAATCTGCGCCGTATTGGGTGAACTCACTCTTGAGGTAATCCACCTGGCGCATGATCAACCGTGCATGGTGCAGCAACCGTTCGCCCGCCGGGGTGACCTCTACGCCACGGCTGTCGCGGTACAGCAGGCGTGTGTCGAGCTGGCCTTCCAGCGCCTTGATCCGCGCACTCGCAGCGGCCGGCGAGAGGAACGCGCGTTTGGCGCCCTGGGTCAGGCTGGGGGATTCGGCGATATGGATAAACAGGCGCAGGTCGGCCAAGTCGAAGTGCATGCAAAACTCCCGTATGAATGAACCCGGTAGATACCGTCCTATCCAACACCGCCCAAATCCCCGTAGATACTGTCTTATCCAACACCGCGCAATCCCCGTAGCAGCTGCCGAGCGCAAGCGAGGCTGCGTAGGCTGCGACTCGGTCCTGAATCGACAGCGCGCCCGACGCAGCCTCGCCGGGGCTCGACAGCTGCTACGCGCCATCTCACGCTCCCGTAGCAGCTGCCGAGCGCAAGCGAGGCTGCGTTGGGCACACCGCCGATGTCACTGACCATCCACATTCTCGCGGCGATTCATCGTGATGCTGGGTGTTTGTGAGAGCCTCACGCAGCCTCGCCAAGGCTCGACAGCTGCTACGCGCCATCTCACGCTCCCGTAGCAGCTGCCGAGCGCAAGCGAGGCTGCGTTGGGCACATCGCCGACATCACTGACCATCCATGTTCTCGCGGCGATTCACCGTGATGCTGGGTGTTTGTGAGAGCCTCACGTAGCCTCGCCAGGGCTCGACAGCTGCTACGCGCCATCTCACGCTCCCGTAGCAGCTGCCGAGCGCAAGCGAGGCTGCGTTGGGCACATCGCCGACATCACTGACCATCCACGTTCTCGCGGCGGTTCACCGTGATACTGGGTATTTGTGAGGACCTCACGCAGCCTCGCCAGGGCTCGACAGCTACGGATCTGGGCCGCGCGCGTGTTATGTCGGGAAAAGAGCGTTCAGCATAACCGAACGCTGGTTTATTGAAATGCAAATTCTCAGAACGGGCCGGCGCTTGCATGATCCGGGGCAGACACTCACTGCCCGAGGACCTGTACCTGATGAGCGCGACTGACTGGATCGGCCGAAGCGAGACCGCCCACGACCACCTGAGCCATAACCTGCTCAAACGCATTGCCGCCACCTTTGGCGAAGCCGTTCCCGAGCAGGGTGCGAACCTGCCGCCGCTGTGGCAGTGGTGCTTCTTCCAGGACCCGCTGCCGGAAAGCGCCCTGGGCGGCGACGGCCACCCGGCCCGTGGTGGGTTCCTGCCGCCGGCGGATAACCGCAACCGCATGTGGGCCGGTGGGCGTATCGAGTTTCTGCACCCGCTGCGTGCCGGCGAAGCGGCGACCCGCGTGTCGACCATTACCCAGGTCGAAGAAAAGACCGGCCGCAGCGGCTCACTGCTGTTTGTCACCGTGCGCCACGACTATGCCCAGGACGGTCGCCTGGCGATCCGTGAAGAACAGGACATCGTCTACCGCGAGCCCACGCCGCCCAAGCAGGGCAGCGGCGAGGCCCTCGCCCAGGGCGAGTGGTCCGAGGCGATCGACCCCACGCCGACCCTGCTGTTTCGCTACAGCGCCGTGACCTTCAACGGTCACCGCATTCACTACGACTACCCCTATGTCACCGGCACCGAAGGCTACGCCGGGCTGGTGGTGCATGGCCCGCTGATCGCGACCTTGAGCCTGCGCGCGTTTTGCCGCGCCCATCCCGAAGCCAGCGTGCGTCGTTTTGCTTATCGCGGCGTGCGCCCGTTGATTGCGCCGCAGCCGTTTGCAGTGGGCGGGCGCATCCGCGAAACCGGGGTGGCGGCGTTGTGGGCCGGGAATGCCGATGGCCTGGCGCAAACCGCTGAAGTGCATTTCGAATAATCCAAGAACAACAGGCGGAGAGCCGTTAGATGAACCCGAATGACAACGAAGAACTCAATGCCATCCGCGACGGCGTGCGCGCCTTGTGCGCCGAATTTGATGCGGCCTACTGGCGCAGGGTCGACGAGGAAAAAGGCTTCCCCGAAGCCTTCGTCAAGGCGTTGACCGAGGCCGGCTGGCTGTCGGCGATGATCCCCGAAGAGTACGGCGGCTCCGGCCTGGGCCTGGCCGAAGCCTCGGTGATCCTTGAGGAGGTCAACCGTTGCGGGGGCAACTCCGGCACCGTGCACGGCCAGATGTACAACATGTTTACCCTGTTGCGACACGGCAGCGAGGCGCAAAAACGCTTCTACCTGCCCAAGCTCGCCAGCGGCGAATTGCGCCTGCAATCCATGGCCGTCACCGAGCCCACCACCGGTACCGACACCACCAAGATCAAGACCACCGCGATCAAGCGTGGCGACAACTACGTGATCAACGGCCAGAAAGTCTGGATCTCGCGGGTGCAGCATTCCGACCTGATGATCCTGTTGGCGCGCACCACGCCATTGGCCGAGGTGAAGAAAAAGTCCGAAGGCATGTCGATCTTTTTGGTCGACCTGCGCGAGGCCATCGGCAACGGCCTGACTGTGCAACCCATCGCGAACATGGTCAACCACGAGACTAACGAGTTGTTCTTCGACAACCTTGAGCTACCCGCACACAGCCTGATCGGCGAGGAGGGCAAGGGCTTCAGATACATCCTCGACGGCCTTAACGCCGAACGCACCCTGATCGCCGCCGAATGCATCGGCGACGGCCGCTGGTTTATCGAAAAGGCCAGCGCCTACGCCCGCGACCGCGTGGTGTTCGGCCGGCCCATCGGGCAGAACCAGGGCGTGCAGTTTCCGATTGCCGAAGCCCATATAGAGATTGAAGCGGCCGACCTGATGCGCTGGCGCGCCTGCGAGGAATACGACAGCGGTGTGAATGCCGGCGCCAGCGCGAACATGGCCAAGTACCTGGCGGCCAAGGCGTCCTGGGAAGCGGCCAATGCCTGCCTGCAAACCCACGGCGGCTTTGGCTTTGCCTGCGAGTACGACGTGGAGCGCAAATTCCGCGAGACGCGCCTGTACCAGGTGGCGCCGATCTCGACCAACCTGATCCTGTCCTACGTGGCCGAGCACCTGCTCGAACTGCCACGCAGCTTCTGAGGACCTGCGCATGAGCCATACCCAAGCCCTGTGTCGGTTCCTGGCCGAGCTGACCTACGAGCAATTGCCCGAGCCCGTGCTGGCGCGCACCGAAGACCTGTTCCTGGATTGGCTGGCGTCCGCGTTGGCCAGCCAGGGCGCGCACCCGATCCCGTTGTTTGAACGCTATGCGCAAAAGATGGGGCCGAGCAGCGGCCCGGCGCAGGTGATCGTCAATGGCAGCGGCAGCAGCGCGTATTTCGCCGCGCTGGTCAACGGCGCCGCGTCCCATCTGGTGGAGCAGGATGACCTGCACAACAGCTCCGTGCTGCACCCGGCCACCGTGGTGTTTCCCGCCGCCTTGGCCGCCGCGCAAGACCTCGGTAAATCCGGCCGCGACGTGTTGCTGGCCTCGGTGGCCGGTTATGAAGCCGGGATCCGCATCGGCGAATTCATGGGCCGTTCCCACTACCGCATCTTCCACACCACGGCCACGGTGGGCACCCTGGCGGCAGCAGTGGCGGTGGGTAAATTGCTGGATTTCAATGAGGAACAGTTCATCAATCTGCTCGGCAGCGCCGGCACCCAGGCCGCCGGGTTGTGGGAGTTCCTGCGCGATGCCGCCGACTCCAAGCAACTGCACACGGCCAAGGCGGCCGCAGACGGTTTGCTCGCTGCCTACCTGACGGCGGATGGCCTGACCGGTGCGCGCAATATCCTCGAAGGCGACCAAGGGTTGGCGGCGGGTATGTCCACGGATGCCGAGCCGAGCAAGTTGTCGGCCGACCTGGGCAGCCGGTGGGCGCTGCTGGAAACCTCGTTCAAGTTCCACGCCTCCTGCCGCCATACCCACCCGGCAGCCGATGCGTTGTTGCAGTTGATGCAACGCGAAGGCCTGCATGCCGACGATGTCGCGCGCGTGGAAACCCGCGTGCACCAAGGCGCCATCGACGTGCTGGGCCGCGTGGGCGTGCCTGCCAGCGTGCATCAGGCCAAGTTCTCCATGGGCACCGTACTGGGGTTGATCGCCGTCCATGGCAAGGCCGGGCTCACCGAGTTCCACGCACAGGCGTTGACCGATCCCGCCGTCGCCGCCTTTCGCGACAAGGTCAGCATGACCCTCGACCCCGAGGTCGATGGCGCCTACCCGCAGCGCTGGCTCGGCCGCGTCACTGTCACCACGGTTGACGGCCGCACGCTGCACGGCGCCATCGATGAACCCAAGGGCGACCCAGGCAACACCCTGAGCCGTGAAGAACTGGCGGATAAATTCCAGCGCCTCACCCAGTTCAGTCGTGCTCGCACACCGGCCCAGGCCGCCGCATTGATCGCCAAAGTCTGGGATTTGCGCAACGCCGCGTCCATGGCCCACTGGCTCTGAGGAACCATCATGACTCACCAACGACCGCTGGACGGCATCACTGTTGTCAGCCTGGAACACGCGATTGCCGCGCCATTTTGCACCCGTCAACTGGCCGACCTCGGCGCCCGTGTGATCAAGATCGAGCGCCCCGGTGCCGGTGACTTCGCCCGTGGCTACGACGAGCGCGTGCGTGGCCTGGCCTCGCATTTCGTGTGGACCAACCGCTCCAAGGAAAGCCTCACCCTGGACCTCAAGCAGGACGAAGCCGGCGCTATCCTCGACAGCCTGCTGGCGGATGCCGATGTGCTGGTGCAGAACCTTGCACCGGGCGCGGCGGCCCGCATGGGCCTGTCGTTCGAGGCGCTGCATGCACGGTTTCCACGGCTGATCGTCTGCGATATTTCCGGCTACGGCGAAGGCGGGCCCTACGAGAAAAAGAAAGCCTACGACCTGCTGATCCAGAGCGAAGGCGGCTTTCTGTCGGTGACCGGTGGCCCGGGTGACGACCAGATGGCCAAGGCCGGCTGCTCCATCGCTGACATCTCCGCCGGCATGTACGCCTACAGCGGCATCCTTTCGGCGCTGCTGCTGCGTGGCAAGACGGGGCAGGGCAGCCGCATCGACGTGAGCATGCTCGAAAGCCTGGTGGAGTGGATGGGCTACCCGATGTACTACGCGTTCGACGGTGCGCCTCCGCCCCCACGTGCCGGCGCGGCGCATTCGACGATCTACCCTTACGGGCCGTTTCCCACCGGCGACGGCGGCACGGTGATGCTCGGTTTGCAGAACGAGCGCGAATGGGCGGCGTTCTGCGACAAGGTGCTGCTCACGCCTGGGCTGGCGACGGATGAGCGCTTCAGCGCCAACTTCAAACGCTCGGCCAACCGCGAGGCGCTGCGCCAGATCATCGTCGACAGTTTTGCGCAGCTCGACGCCGAGGCTGTGATCCAGCGCCTGGAAGACGCGCAGATCGCCAGCGCGCGCGTCAACGATATGCAAGGCGTGTGGGACCACCCGCAACTCAAGGCCCGCGACAGTTGGCGTGAAGTGGCGAGCCCTGCCGGGCCGTTGCCGTCGCTGTTGCCACCGGCGCGCAATGCGGCGTTTACCCCGCGCATGGATGCCGTGCCGGCGCTGGGGCAGCACAGCCAGGGCATCCTCGATCAGCTCGGTTACTCCGTCGACGCCATCGACAGCCTGCGCGCGCGCGGCGTTATCTAATAAGGAAATCCGTTATGCCAAACTCTCTTGTGCGCTCTGCGCTGTTTGTTCCCGGCAGCCGACCGGAGCGATTTTCCAAGGCGCTCGCCAGTGGCGCCGACGCCGTGATCGTGGATTTTGAAGACGCGGTGGAAGAGCCGCTCAAGCGCCAGGCACGGGCTAACCTTGGGGCATTCCTGCAAAGTCACCCGCAGGCCGAGGTGTGGGTGCGCATCAACGCGCCGGAACATGCCGAGCATTTCGAAGATGTGGCGTTTTGCAAAGCCCACGCCAACGTGGCGGGTGTGCTGCTGCCGAAGGTGGAAAGCGCGGCCCAGGTCGCCGTGGTCGCCGCCGCCGGTAAAGTGATCTGGCCGATTATCGAAAGCGCACGCGGCTTGCTGGCGGTGGCTGAAATCGCCCATTCGCCGCAGGTCGAACGTTTGTCATTCGGCGGCCTGGACCTGGCGCTGGACCTTAACCTGAGCAGCAACTCCCCGGCCGCGCAGTTCGCCCTCGACCAGGCACGCCTGGCGCTGATCGTGCACTCCCGCGCCGCCGGCCTGGTGGCGCCCCTGGACGGCGTGCATCCGGCCATCGACGACCCCGAAGGCCTGCGCCGCTCGATCCGGCATGCCTATGAAATGGGCTTTGCCGGCGCGTTGTGTATCCATCCCAAGCAGGTGGCGGTGATCCATGAAGCGTTGGCACCCAGCGCCGCGGACCTGGCCTGGGCCCGGCGGGTGGTGGACGCCGGGGCGCATGGGGCAGGGGCTTACCAGATTGATGGGCATATGGTGGATGCGCCGGTGCTGTTGCGGGCGCAGCGGCTGCTCGCACAGTTATAGCTGACGAAACCGAATCAAATGTGGGAGGGGGATCTCCATTTTTCTTGAGGTTGGTGTTCGGCCTGGCCGAACGCAGGTATCAAAAATTCGAAATTCACTACACGCGTCATATCAGGCACCTTGCCCTACAACACAACAATAAGAAGGTGATTTTCCATGCTCAAGCTTTCTCGGGCGCTGTTCTGCGCCGCCACCTTGTTTGCCGCAGGCCTGGCCCAGGCGGCGGACCCGATCGTGATCAAGTTCGCCCACGTGGTCGCTGAAAACACCCCCAAGGGCCAGGGCGCGTTGCTGTTCAAGAAGCTTGCCGAAGAGCGCTTGCCAGGCAAGGTCAAGGTCGAGGTGTACCCCAACTCGTCACTGTTCGGCGACGGTAAGGAAATGGAAGCCCTGCTGCTGGGCGACGTGCAGATGCTCGCACCGTCCCTGGCCAAGTTCGAGCAATACACCAAGCAAGTGCAGATCTATGACCTGCCGTTCCTGTTCAACGACCTGGCCGCCGTCGACCGCTTCCAGGCCGCCGAGGGCAAGCAACTGCTGACCTCGATGCAGAACAAGAACATCCTCGGCCTGGCCTATTGGCACAACGGCCTCAAGCAACTCTCCGCCAATAAGGCGCTGCATGAACCCAAGGACGCCCGAGGCCTTAAGTTCCGCGTGCAGGCCTCCAGCGTGCTGGAAGAGCAGTTCAAGGCGATCCGCGCCAACCCGCGCAAGATGAGCTTTGCCGAGGTGTACCAGGGCTTGCAGACCGGCACCGTGAATGGCACCGAGAACACCTGGTCGAACTACGAAAGCCAGAAGGTCAACGAGGTTCAGAAGTACTTCACCGAGTCCAACCATGGCTTGATCGACTACATGGTGATCACCAATGCTACGTTCTGGAACGGCCTGCCGCCGGACATCCGCAGCACCCTGGAGCAGGTCATGGCCGAGGTCACCGTCGAGGTAAACAAACAGGCCGAAGCGCTGAACCAGTCGGCCAGGCAGAAGATCATCGACGCCAAGACCAGCGAAATCATCGAGCTGACCCCCGAGCAACGCCAGTTGTGGCGTGAAGCGATGCGCCCCGTGTGGCAGAAGTTCGAAGGCGAGATCGGGGCCGACCTGATCAAGGCGGCGGATGCCTCCAACCAGTAATGCCGGGGCATACCGAGATCCAATGTGGGAGGGGGCTTGCTCCCGATGGCGGTGGATCAGTTGATATAGCTGGTGACTGATACTCCGCTATCGGGGGCAAGTCGAATCGTCGCACCGCCCCTCCCACATTTCGAGCCGGTTTCCACCCTGACATCTCATTTGCTTTCGCGAGGTTTTGCCATGCAAACGCTAAGGCGCGTCTGGGAGCACCTGGAGGAAGGCTTTATTGCCTTCCTGCTAGCCGCCATGACCCTGGTGACATTCGTCTACGTCATGCTCAACAACATCTACACGCTGTTCTTTGCCCTGTCTGACAAGTGGGCGTGGAGCAGCACGTTCTTCGGCGCCCTGGGCGACCACACCATGACCTGGGCCCAGGACATGACCTGGAGCGTGGCGCTGACCAAGGCCATGTTCGGCTGGCTGATTTTCTTCGGCATTTCCTATGGCGTGCGCACCGCCGGCCACCTGGGGGTGGACGCGCTGGTCAAGCTGACCCCGCGCCCGGTGCAGCGCGTGCTGGGTATGCTCGCCTGCCTGTGCTGCCTGGCCTATGCCGGGTTGTTCATGGTCGCCAGCTACAAGTGGGTCAGTGCGGTGATGACCGCCCATATCGGCGCCGAAGACCTCGACCAGTTCGGTATCGACGTGGGTGACATCGTGGTCATCGTGCCCATCGGTTTTGCCCTGGTGTTTATCCGCTACCTGGAAATTTTCTACCGCCTCTTTACCCGCCGTCAGGTTGGGTTGGGGCTGGCCGACGAGGCCGGTGAGGCCAGCAAGTTGGCCGGCAGTCATGAGGAGCGTCACTGATGGCCGTGCTCTGTCTGTTCCTGCTGTTGTTCGTGTTCATGTTCCTGGGCGTGCCGATCGCCATTGCGCTGGGTTTGTCGGGGGCGGTGTCGATCCTGATGTTCAGCCCGGACTCGGTCAGCTCCCTGGCGATCAAGCTGTTCGAAACCTCCGACGCCTACACCTTCCTGGCGATCCCGTTCTTCCTGCTCTCCGGTGCGTTCATGACCACCGGCGGCGTGGCGCAGCGGCTGATCGACTTTGCCAACGCCTGTGTCGGGCATATCCGTGGCGGCCTGGCGATTGCGGCGGTGCTGGCGTGCATGTTGTTTGCGGCGCTGTCCGGCTCATCCCCGGCAACGGTGGCGGCGGTGGGTTCGATTGCCGTGGCGGGCATGGTGCGTTCCGGTTACCCGAAGGAATTCGGCGCGGGGATCATCTGCAACGCCGGCACCCTGGGCATCCTGATTCCACCGTCGATCGTGATGGTGGTGTACTCGGCGGCGACGGAAACCTCGGTGGGCAAGCTGTTCATGGCCGGGGTGATTCCGGGCTTGCTGCTAGGCCTGATGCTGATGGTCGCGATCTACATTGTCGCGCGCATCAAGAAGCTGCCGGCCCAGCCACGGGCGACGTTTGGTGAATGGCTGACCTGCGCGCGCCGCGCGTTCTGGGGCCTGTTGCTGCTGGTGATCATCCTCGGCGGCATCTACAGCGGCATGTTCACCCCCACCGAAGCGGCGGCGGTGGCGGCGGTGTACTCGGCGTTCGTGGCGTTATTCGTCTACAAGGACATGAAGCTGCGCGACTGCCCCAAGGTGCTGCTGGAGTCCGGGCGCCTGGCGATCATGCTGATGTTTATCATCGCCAATGCCATGCTCTTCGCCCATGTGCTGACCACCGAGCAGATCCCCCAGGAAATCACTGCGTGGGTGCTGTCCGAGGGGCTCACGCCGATTGGCTTTTTGATCATGGTCAACGTGGTGCTGCTGATCGCCGGCAGCTTCATGGAGCCTTCGGCCATCGTGCTGATCCTGGCGCCGATCTTCTTCCCGATCGCCATGAAACTCGGCATCGACCCGATTCACCTGGGCATCGTGATGGTGGTCAACATGGAAATCGGCCTGGTGCACCCACCGGTGGGGCTGAACCTGTTCGTGACCTCGGCGGTGACCGGGTTGACGCTGGGGCAGACCATCCGAGCGGCGTTGCCGTGGCTGATGATCCTGTTGGTGTTCCTGATCATGGTCACGTACTTGCCGTTTATCTCGCTGGCCTTGCCGCACTGGTTGGGGATGTAGCGCGGGTCAACAGGTGGGAGGGGCAAGTCGAATCGTCGCACCGCCCCTCCCACAGTTAGTGGTCCATCGCACTCAAGATCCCATGGGCGACTTTTACCCGTTCGGCATTCGGGTAGTTCTTGTTCGCCAATATCACCACGCCCAAACCCTTGCTCGGCACATACGCCACGTAGGCGCCAAACCCGTTGGTGGAACCGGTCTTGTTCACCAGGGTGTCGGCGTGAGGTGCTTGCGGTGGCGTCAGCCAGTCGACCTTGTGCGGCTCCATTGCCATGGGTGTGGAGTTGCCGGCAATCAACGCATCGAGCTGGATGGGGTAGGGGTACATTTCCCAACCCAGGCCTTGGGTCATGCCGTCCACGCTGTAGTAACCCGTGTGAGTGACGGTAATCGCCTGCTGCAAGGTTTTATCCAGATTCGCCGGGTGCATGTTCACGTCAACGTACTTCAGCAAGTCCGCAGCGCTGGTCTTGATGCCGTAGGCTTCGCTGTCCATGGCGCCGGGGCCGACGCGCACCGGTTTGCCATCTTTGCCATAGCCTTGGGCGTACAGGCTCATCTGGCTCTGCGGCACCTTGACGAAGGTGTGCTTGAGCCCGAGTGCGGGCAACAGGGTTTTCTCCATCACCTGATCGAACGGCTGCTTCAGGCTCTGCGCCGCCAGGTAGCCGAACAACCCCAGGCTCGGGTTGGAATACAGGCGCCGGGTGCCAGGGGCGAAGTCGGGTTTCCAGTGCTGGAAGTAGCTGATCATGCGCTGGCTGTTATCCGCCTGGGCGGGGAACTGCAGGGGCAAGCCGCCGGCGGTGTAGGTGCCGAGGTTGAGCACGCTGATGTGGTCGAACTTGCCGCCGCCCAGTGCCGGCAGATAGCGGCTGGCCGGGTCCGAGAGCGTCAGTTTGCCGCTGGCTACCGCGTAACCGGCGAGGGTCGCGGTGAAGGTTTTGCTCACCGAACCGACTTCGAACAGGGTATTTTCGCTGACCGGCTGGCGGGTGTCGGTGGCCGCGACGCCGTAGTTAAAGTATTGCGCCTTGCCGTCCCGTACCACGCCGACCACCAGGCCGTTAATCGACTGCTGCTGCATCAGCGGTTTGACGTTGGCATCCACCACCGCCTGCAGGTCGGTGGCGGCCAGGCAGTTGCCTGCGGCGATAAACACCGCGAGGGCGGTGAAATTACGCACGCCAGACACTAAATGTTGGGGCATGATAACGCTTCCATGAGAATGATCGATTGAATGAAGAGCCTGCGCGGGCGAGGCAAATGTAGGCAGTTCGCCGGCCCTGGGCAAACGATGATATCTCGCACCAGCCATTAGAAAATCTGGGGTCAGCATGCTCCGCTCCCATTTACCTCTCAATGCCTTGCGCGCCTTCGAGGCATCTGCCCGGCATTTGAGCTTTACCCGCGCCGCCATCGAGTTGTGCGTGACCCAGGCGGCGGTCAGCCATCAGGTCAAAAGCCTGGAGGCGCAACTTACTGTCACCTTGTTCAAGCGCCTGCCGCGCGGGCTGATGCTCACCCGCGAAGGCGAAACCCTGCTGCCGGTAGTCCGCGAATCGTTCGACCGCATTGCGCATACCTTAGGCCAGTTTGAGGGCGGGCATTACCGCGAGGTGCTGACTGTGGGGGCGGTCGGCACCTTTGCCGTCGGCTGGCTGCTGCCACGTCTGCCGGACTTCCAAAGCCGCTATCCGTTCATCGACCTGCGCCTGTCCACCCACAACAACCGCGTCGACGTGGCTGCCGAAGGCCTGGATTACGCGATCCGTTTTGGTGCCGGCGCCTGGCACGGCACGGAGGCCGTTGAATTACTGGAGGCGCCGCTCACGGTACTGTGCGTGCCATCACTCGCCGAACAGTTGCACGCGCCGGCCGACCTGTTGAAACACACGCTGCTGCGCTCCTACCGCGCCGATGAGTGGAACCTGTGGTTCCAGGCTGCCGGGCTGCCCGCCGACACCCTGGTGCCGCGCAGCATCGTGTTCGACTCGTCGTTGGCGATGATGGAAGCGGCGCTGCAAGGCAGCGGTGTCGCGCTGGCGCCAGCGCTGATGTTTTCGCGGCAACTGGAAAGTGATGTGATTCGCCAGCCATTCGACGTCGGCATCACCACTGGCAGCTACTGGCTGACGCGCTTGCAGTCGCGGGCCGAGACCTCGGCGATGCTGGTGTTCAAGGACTGGTTGCTGGGGGAGGGTGGGAGTGTCTGAGTTTTCTTGGAGCATAAAGAAACATTAAGGTGGTGATGGTCAATGTGGGAGGGGCGGTGCGACGATTCGACTTGCCCCCGATAGCGGCGGGTCAGTTACCTCAATTGTTGCTGATACACCGCAATCGGGGGCAAGCCCCCTCCCACATTTGGACTGCACTCAGGCCAGGTATTTACGGAACCAACCGAGTGTCCTTTCCCACGCCAGATTCGCCGCCGCCTCGTCATAACGCGGTGTCGAATCATTGTGAAAACCATGGTTGGCGCCCTTGTAGATATACGCTTCATAGGTCGTGCCGGCGGCCTTCAGGGCCTTTTCATACGCCGGCCAACCCTCGTTGATCCGTGTATCCAGCTCGCCGAAATGCAGCATGATCGGCGCCTTGATGCGCGGTACGTCCTTGGCTTCCGGCTGGCGCCCGTAGAACGATACCGCCGCGCCCAGTTCCGGGTAAGCCACCGCCGCCGCATTGGTCACGCCGCCGCCATAGCAGAAGCCGGTGATGCCGACCTTGCCGGTGCTGCTGTCGTGGTGCATCAGCCATTCGATGGCGGCGAAGAAGTCGTTCATCAGCTTGGTCGGGTCGACTGTCTGTTGCAGCGCCACGCCTTTTTCATCGTTGCCGGGATAGCCGCCCACCGAGGTCAGGCCGTCCGGCGCGAGGGCGATAAACCCGGCTTTGGCCAGGCGCCGCGCGACGTCCTCGATATAGGGGTTGAGGCCACGGTTTTCGTGGACCACCACCACCGCAGGCAGCTTGCCGGCGGCCTTGGCCGGGCGCACCAGGTAGCCACGCACCGTGCCGTTGCCCTTGGGCGACGGGTAGGTGATGTAGTCAGCGACGATGTCCGGGTCGGTGAATTTCACCTGTTCGGCCAGGGCATAGTTGGGGCTCAGGGCCGCCAGCAGGGCGGAGGCGGTGAGGCCGCCAAAGGTGAACAGCGCCGCGCGGTCGAGAAATTCGCGGCGGTTGAGCTTGCCGTGCGCATAGCCGTCATAGAGTTCCAGCAGTTCGGGGGCAAAGTCTTTCGCGGTGAGACGAGTCATCGGTTCGGTCCTCGATTAGCGGTGCCAGTCAATGTAGACCAGGATCAGCCTTCACGGCCATGGGCGGCCGCAGCCAGTTCGCGGGTGTCGACGCGCACGAACAGCGAATCGCCGATGGCCGTGAGCACCTCGCCGGCGTACACCTCGCAGACCACGCGGCTTTTGCGGCCCACTTCGCCTTCGACCCGAGCGCGCAAAGTGAGGGGCACGCCCATCGGCGTGGGCTTGATAAATTTGATGCCCAGGTTGCCGGTGACGCAGTCGATGCGCGGCAGGCTGCCGGGTTCGCGCTGTTCGGCACGGTAATGGTAGGCCATGGCGGTCCAGTTGGAGTGGCAGTCCACCAGCATCGCGATCAAGCCGCCGTAGACCAGATCGGGCCAGCCGCTGTATTTTGCCTCGGGGTGATGTTCGGCGACGACATGGACACCATCGGCATCCCAGCGGCTCTTGATGTGCAAGCCATGGGGGTTACTGCCGCCGCAACCGTAGCAGATGCCTTCCGGCGCGGTGAGGTCCTGTAGAGAAGGGGTGGGCATGCAGCATCCTTATTGTTGTGAGCGACTATTCTGTTTAGCAGGACAGGCACCTGATGGGAATACATCCATTCTTTTGCGGAGCGTGGCATGAAGCGTCGAATTCTGCCGTTGGCCCTTGTCCTTGGATTGATCGGCTGCGCCCAGGCGGCCGAATACATGGACGTCAACCGCACCGCCAGCCAGATCAGTTTTACCTATAAGCAGTTGGGGCAGCGGGTGTATGGCACCTTCGGCGACTTCGAAGGCACGCTGAGCTTTGACACGCAAAAGCCCGAGACCGGACACGCCTTGCTCAAGATCCAGCTGGCGAGTATCGATGCCGGCAGCCCCGATGCGAACAACGAGCTGCAACGGGCCTCGTGGTTCGATACCGCGACCTATCCGGTGGGCGTGTATGAGTCCACCGGTGTCACGGCCTTGGGGGATAACCGCTTCAACATCAGCGGCAACCTGACGATCAAGGGCACCACGCGCCCGGTGGCGCTCAGCGTGGTGCTCAAGGAGCTGGATGGCATCGGCGTGTTCGACGGTGAGTTCATCCTCAAGCGCGGCGACTTCAAGATCGGCGAAGGCGAGTGGGCCGGCAACAGCGTGGTCTCCGACGACATCAACATCAAGTTCAAGATGGTCGCGCCGCAGCGTTAGCGTGCGAACCGCTTGGCCCCGGCCACGCAGCCGATCACCGCGACCGTCACCAGCAGCATGCCCAGGCTCACCTGTTCATGCAGCAAGCCCGCTGCCAGCGCCAGGCCGAAGAACGGTTGCAGCAGTTGCAACTGGCCGACGGCGGCAATGCCACCCTGGGCCAGGCCGCGATACCAGAACACAAAACCGATCAGCATGCTGAACAGCGATACATAGCCCAGGCTCAACCAGGCCGGCAGGCTGATGCCGCTGAAGCCAGGCGGCGCCAGGAGCAGGCTCAGCGGCACCACCACCGGCAACGACACCACCAGCGCCCAGCAGATCACCTGCCAGCCGCCCAGGCTGCGCGACAGTTTGGCGCCTTCGGCATACCCCAGTCCGCACACCAGCACCGCCAACAGCATCAGCACGTCACCCGCAGGCGCAGCGCTCAAGCCTTGGGCAAAGGCGTAACCCATCACCAGCAGACTGCCGAGGATCGAAAACAGCCAGAACACCGGGCGCGGGCGCTCGCCGCCGCGCAGTACGCCAAACACAGCGGTCGCCAGCGGCAGCAGGCCGATGAACACGATGGAGTGCGCGGAGGTTACGTATTGCAGCGCTAGCGCAGTGAGCAGGGGGAAACCGATCACCACGCCAAGGGCGACGATGGCCAGGGGCATCCATTGAGGGCGCGCGGGGCGTTTTTCCTTGAACAGCCACAGCAAGGCCAGCCCCAGTAGGCCGGCAATGGCGGCGCGGATCAGGGTGAGGAACACCGGGTCGAATTCCATCACCGCCAGGCGCGTGGCCGGCAACGAGCCGCTGAAAATCACCACGCCGATAAAGCCGTTGATCCAGCCTTGGGTACGGGTGTCCAGGGTACTGAGGGGGGAGGTACGGTCCATGAGCGGTGCCCAATAAGGATGAGTTGCGTGGCAGGCATCCTAGGGTCGAAGATAAAGACAATCAAAAAATTGTCATGGATACATCGCTTATGCCGCGCGCGCGTTACAAGTCGTTGGTCGATCGCTTCGCCGAGGCCATTCGCTCAGGCAGCCTGCCACCCGGCACGCGGCTGCCGACCCATCGCCAATTGGCCGCCGAGCATGGCCTGGCGCTGGTCACCGCCAGCCGGGTATACGCCGAGCTGGAGGCCATGGGCCTGGTCAGTGGCGAGACCGGTCGAGGCACCTTTGTGCGCGAAATCTCGCTGCCGCCGGGGCAGGGCAGCGGGCAGATGAGTGTGGCGGCGGGGATGCTCGATCTGAATTTCAACTACCCGTCCTTGCCGGGCCAGGCCGACTTGCTGCGCACCGCATTGCGCCAGTTGGCGCTGTCCGGCGACCTCGAAGCACTGCTGCGTTACCAGCCCCACGCCGGTCGCCTGCATGAGCGCGCCGCCGTCGCGCGGCATCTGTTGAGTCGAGGGCTGACGGTCGAGGCCGAACAGGTGTTGGTGGTCAGCGGCGCCCAGCACGGGTTGGCCGTGACGATGATGGCCTTGCTCAAGCCCGGTGATGTGATCGCCGTCGACGCCTTGACGTATTCGGGGTTCAAGGTGCTGGCCGAGACGCTGCACCTGGAGATCGTCGCCGTCCCGGTCACCGCCGACGGCCCGGACCTGGACTACCTGCAAAACCTGTGTCGCAAGCGCCCGGTGCGTGCTGTGTACAGCATGCCGACCTTGCATAACCCGTTGGGCTGGGTGATGAGCCTGGCGCAGCGTGAGCAGTTGGTGGCGATTGCCCGTCAGCACAACCTGATGATCATCGAGGACGCGGCCTACGCGTTCCTGGCCGAGGACGTGCCGCTGCCCGTGGCAAGATTGGCACCGGAGCGCACGGTCTACGTGGGCGGGCTGTCTAAAAGTGTCGCGACCGGCCTGCGTGTGGGGTTTATCGCCGCCCCTTTGGCTTGGGTCAAAGCACTGGAGCGCACCATCATGGCCACTACCTGGAACGTACCGGGGGTGATGAGCGCGATTGCGGTTGCCTGGATCGAGGATGGCACGGTGGCGCAACTTGAAGCCCAAAAGCGCCAGGATGCGCGGGCGCGGCAAGCCTTGGCGGCGCAGGTGTTGAAGGGGGTGGCCTACACCAGCCACCCGTCATCGTATTTCTTGTGGTTGCCCCTGGCGGAAGAGGCCCGCGCCGATCAAGTCGCCATGACCCTGCAGCGCGACGGCATTTCCGTCTCCACCGCCGAGCCCTTCGCCGTTTCGGCCCACGTACCCCACGCGTTGCGACTGGCCTTGGGGTCGGTGGACATGCCGGCGCTGCGCGAGGCGTTAGTGAAGGTGCGCAAGGTGGTGCAGTGGTGAGCCCGATGGCTCACCGCTAGCCATCAGAATTTAAACGCCTGGCGGCCGATCAGCAGCCAGTGGCCTTTTTGCTTCTGCCAGATCTGGAAGTTCTCGATTTCGGTCGGCACTTCTTTGCCACTGTTCACCGCCAGGGCGGAGAAGTGGTTGCGCACCAGGGCGGTGTCGCCGCTCAAGGTGATGGTCTGCTTCTGCATTTCGAGGGTCTTGAAACCACTGCGCCCGGTCTCGATATCGGCGATGAATTCCTGCTTGTTCTGGATCTTGCCGCTGGAGTGGCCGTAGGTGAGGTTCTCGGCGGTCAGGCTCTGGAGCTGCTTGAGGTCTTTATGCAGCATGGCCTGGGTGAGGTGGTCGACCGCTTGGGCGACATCTTTGTCGGCGGCAGGGGCAGCGGCCACATACCCGCTGAACAGGCAGAGAAAACCGATCAGCACTTTGACGTTTTGCATGGGTGTTTCCTTATTGTTGTTGGGGAGGTGTGCGGGCAACATGTTACTGGGCATGTCGTCGTACAACATTGCAATAGTCAGAAGGCTTTTGGAAAGTAAAATTTAGACTATTTGCGCATTGCCTTGCTTTGTATGGGGTTCGCGACGCTTTCAATCTTGTACGATGTCTCATCACAGGTTAAAACTAGTCTCCCGTCTAACAATAAAATAACGGAGATACCCATGGATTTTCCCCCTTCGCCTGCCCGCTCCGAACACAGCCGCCGAGTCTTTCTCAAGCGCTCCCTGGCGGTTTCCGCGTCGGTGGCGGTGCTGGGCAACCTGCCTCGCCTGGCAGACGCGGCCGAGCCGTTGAGCCAGCGTTATCCAGACCCGCTGATCAAGGTGCTCGACGACAGTTTCCTCGAACTGCGTCTGTTCAATGCCAGCGTTGAGCGCCTGGCGACCGGCTTGCGCTGGGCCGAAGGACCGGTGTGGATCGGCGATGGCCGCTACCTGCTGCTCAGTGATATTCCCAACAACCGCATCGTGCGCTGGGACGAAGTGACCGACAGCCTGTCGGTGTACCGCGAAAACGCCAATTTCTCCAACGGCATGTGCCGCGATCGCCAGGGCCGTCTGTTGGTGTGCGAAGGGTCGACCACCTCTGGCCAGGGGCGGCGTATCACGCGCACCGAACACAACGGCAGCCTTACCGTGCTGGCGGACAGCTTTGACGGCAAGCCCTTCAACTCGCCCAACGACATCGTGTGCAAGCGCGATGGATCGGTGTGGTTCAGCGACCCGCCATTCCAGACCGGCAACAACTACGAAGGCCACAAGATCACCCCCACCCAGCCCCATGGCGTGTATCGCATCGACGCTGACAGCGGCAAGGTCACGCGGGTGATCGACGACCTCAACGGTCCCAACGGCCTGTGCTTTTCGCCGGATGAAAAGACCCTCTACGTGGTGGAAGGACGCGCCAAGCCCAACCGGCTGATCTGGGCCATTGACGTCAAGGACGACGGCACCCTCGGCGAGCGGCGCAAGCATATCGAAGGCCTGGAATACGCCGCGCTGGACGGCATCAAGTGCGACGAGAGTGGCAATCTCTGGTGTGGCTGGGGCGGCAATGGCGACCCCAAGGCCGACCTGGAAAAGCTCGACGGCGTGCGCGTGTTCAACCCTCAGGGCAAGGCCATCGGGCATATCTCGCTGCCGGAACGCTGCCCCAACCTGTGCTTTGGGGGGCGCGAAGGCAACCGCCTGTTCATGGCCGGCAGCCATTCGATCTACGCGTTGTTCGTCAATACGCGAGGTGCGGATTTCGCCTGATAGGCGCTGAAAAAAGCCACTGTCAGCGCCGCTTGGCCGGCGTTCACAGTGGCTATTTAGCGCTATGCTGCGTGCTCCTGAAACATCAGAGCGTTACGCAAATGGACTTCGATTGGCACAGCGCCCCCATCACCCGCAGCACGCCTGTCACTTCACACTACAAAAACACCCAGAACGTACGCCGTTTCATGCGTGAGCACTGCGGCACGGAGTTCAAGTTCGACCGGCCCTTCATGGCTTGGATTCGCAGCGCCACGCCCAAGACGATGGGTGACGTGGTGGATGAGTGGCAGCGTCGCAACGAGGACTCACGCCCATGACACCGGATGAAAAATACCAGGCCGTGCAACAACGCCTCGGCTATCAATTGGATGAATTCAAAGTCGGCGGCAACTACACGCCGCTGGTGCGCGACGGCAACCACCTGTACATCAGCGGGCAGATCCCGCGCGTCGGCGACACGATCATGCTGCCGGGTAACGTCGGTGACACCTTGACCCTGGCCCAGGCACAAATCGCCGCCGGCATCACAGTGGGGGTGATGCAGTTGCCGAAGTCGGCGGCGGTGGAGATCGACATGATCGCGGTGGCCCACGGTTGAACCACCGATGATCAGTCAAGGCGTGGTGGTGTTGCTCAATATGCGTCATGGCGTGTTGGCGGCGACGGGCTGCCATGGCACGGCAATCCTGCTGATTGCCGTGCCCTATATGGCCTGACTTGAAATGCGGTTAGAACTGTGGGAGGGGGCTTGCTCCCGATTGCAGTGGGTCAGCCACGGATGCATCAACTGACACTCCCTCATCGGGACAAGCCCGCTCGCCACAGGGAGATTTGTCAGTATCTGCAAGTTGTGTAGATACCCATGCTCATCGGGAGCAAGCCCCCTCCCACAGTTGGATTGCATTGCGCCAGTTAGTGTGTGGCCAGTGGCGGCGTGCGCGGCGGGATCAGGCGTTTGCTGCCGGTGTCTTCATACGCCGCAGCAAACCGCAGCAATGCCGAATCCTCGTAGGCCCGCCCGGCAAAGGTCAGCCCGACCGGCATGCCGATGTCCGCCATCACGCCCATGGGCACGGTAACAGTGGGTACGCCCAGGTGGCGGATGGCGAGGTTGCCGTTGGCCACCCACACGCCGTTGCTCCAGGCAATATCCGCACTGGCTTCGTTCACATCGGCATCCGCAGGGCCCACATCGGCCACGGTCGGGAACAGCACCGCGTCGAGACCGAGCTTATCCATCCAGTCTTCCAGGTCGATCCTCCGGGTTTGCTCGAGGCCGCGCAGACCATCGGGGACGGTGCTGATCTCGTTCCACGGGGTGATGCCGCGCTCGGCCATGCGCACGTATTCGTCCATGCCGGCAGCCAGGTCGTCTTCACGGTTGGGCAAGGTGCCGGGGTCGTGGGGGAAGATCTTCGGCCCGTCCACATCGGCCAGGCGGTTCAGGGCCGGATCGTTGTTGGCGCGCAGGAAATCATCGAAGGCCCAGGCCGACAGTTCCCACAGTTCATCGTGCAGGAATTCCTTGGACACCAGGCCACGGGTAAACACGGTTGGCGCGCCAGGGCGGTCGCCTTCGCAGTTGGACACCAGCGGGAAATCCACCTCGATGACTTCGGCGCCAGCGGCTTCAAGGGCCTGGCGCGCGGCATGCCACAAGTCGATCACGCTGGCGCGGGTGTTGATCTTCTGCCCGGTCGGGCCGCCGATGCCGGGCTTTTCGCTGGTGCCGGCCTCGGGGTCGGCATTGATGTACATGCGCGGCACGCCGAAGCGCTTGCCGGCCAGGGCTTCAGTGTTGACCGCCAGTTCAGCGTAAGACGCCGGGCGCACCGAGGCGACGCTGGGGATCGGTACCCACGGCTGCAGGCGCCAGAGGTCGCCACGGGTGTCCGGGTCGTCGGCCACCACCACGTCGAGCACTTCCAGCAGGTCGGCCATGGTGCGGGCGTAGGGCACCACCACGTCCATGGTCGGGGTCAACGGCCAGTTGCCGCGCACCGAAATCACCCCACGGGACGGGGTGTAGGCGCACAGGCCATTGTTGGACGCCGGGCCACGGCCGCTGGACCAGGTTTCTTCCGCCAGGCCGAAGGCGGCAAAGCTGGCGGCGGTGGCCGTGCCGGCACCGTTGGAGGAGCCGGAGGCGAATGGCGCGGTGAGGTAGTCGGCGTTATACGGGCTTTGCGCGCGGCCATACACACCACGCTGCATGCCACCATTGGCCATCGGCGGCATGTTGGTCTTGCCCAGGCAGATGGCCCCACCAGCCCGCAGGCGCTCGATGGTGAACGCATCGCGCTGGGCGACAAGGCTGGCAAAGGCCGGGCTGCCCGAGGCGGCCGTCAGCCCTTTGACCAGGTAGCTGTCCTTGGCGGTGTAGGGAATGCCATCCAGTGGCCCCAAGGTTTCGCCCTTGGCCCGGCGTGCATCGGAGGCCTCGGCTTCCTTCAGGGCTTCGGGGTTACGCACGACGACGGCGTTGAGTGCGGTAGCGGTCTGTGGACCGTCGTAGGCATCGATCCGCGCGAGGTAAGCCTGGACCAGTTCAACGGCCGTGGTCTGGCCGGATTCGAGGGCCGCGCGCAATTGGGCAATGGAGACTTCGGTAACTTGCATGACGTTTTCTTCGCCGCCTTAAGTTGAGGTATGGCGGCAGTCTACGTACAGATATTTCACAAAACCAGTGCGGCATTTTCCCCATAGGCGGCGCGCATCACCTGCCAGGTGGCGTCGTCAGCGGGAATCAGATGTTCGATGCGCAGGGCGTTGAGGGTGATGTCCTGGGGCATGCCGAAGGTGGTGAAGGTGGACAGGAAGTTCAGCTCGCCCCGACTGGAGTCCAGGCGGGTCAACACCAGCGGCGGCATTTCAGCCGGCGGCGTTGTGTAGGCGGGGGCGGGCAAGCTCGCCAGTAACGCGGCCAATACGGAGTTGCCCAACGCTTCGCGGCTTGCCCGTTGCCAGGCCAGGGTGCGGATTTCTTCGGCGTTGATCAGGTGGTCGCCCAGGCCACCGGGTTGCAGCAGGGTGGTCAGCAGGTTCAGGCCTTCCATCGGCGGCGTGACCCCCACCAGTTCCAACAGCACGCCGGTACTGGCATTCGCCGCCAGCACTTCCCAGTGGCTGCCCAGCAGGATCGCCGGGGCCGGATTGTTGGCGTGCAGGACATGGCTGACCGCCTCGCGAATCGCGGTCATGGCCGGGGAGGCCAGCGGGGTGGCGGTGTAGCGGGGCGCGAAACCGGCGGCGAGGAATACGCGGTTGCATTGCTCCAGCGGTGTTTCCAGCGCGCTGAGCAGGTGATGCAAGGTGCCTGGGCTCGGCTTGGCGCGGCCGGTTTCGAGGCAACTGAGGTGGCGCTGGGAAACGCCGGTGATCAGGGCCAGGTCGAGCTGGCTCAGACCAGCCTGTCGGCGTAGCTGGCGCAGATGTTCGCCGGCAGTAGCAGGGTTATCCATGGCGTGACTATGACCTCCGAGGTCATTGCGAGGGGAGCAACCTTATCACTAGGGTGGGCCTCGATCACGTCAAGGAACAGACCATGCGCACACCTTATCTGCCACTCGCCGCCCTGCTGGGCTTTTCGCTGTACACCCTGTTCACGCTGCTCACGGCCGAACAATCACTGCTGGCCTTCGGACGGGAGTTGATGTCGCGCCCGGACACCGCGCAGGTGGTGATCGACCTGTACCTGATGGCTGCGCTGGCGTGTGTGTGGATGTACCGGGATGCACGGTCGCGGGGGCGGTCGCTGGCGTCGGTGCTGCCTTACTTCTTGCTGACGGCGGTGTTCGTCTCGGTCGGGCCGTTGCTCTACATCGTGCTGAAGGGACTTCGGGATGAATGAGCTGTTGCACATCTACGCCCTGTGCGTGCTGGTGCTGTGCCTGAAGATGTTTGGCATTTCCTGTTATCAGGGATTTTTCCGGCTTCGCGGGCTGGCGTTCACCAACCGTGAGGATGCGGCGGTCTTCAAGCGTGCTGCACATCCCGTGGAGTTACCCCAGGTGAGTCGCGCGGCCAGGGCCTGGGCCAATGACCTGGAGAATATCCCGCTGTTCTTTGTGCTCGGCGGGTTGTGTGTGGCGTTGGGCACTGCCGGTGCGACCACTGCCTGGTTGTGCGGCGGTTTCACCCTGGCGCGGATGGCCCATACGCTCATGTATCTGGCGGGATGGCAGCCGTGGCGCACGCTGGCGTATGGGCTGGGGGTGGCGTGCCTGTTCGGGCTGGGCGTAATGGTGCTTTACGCATTGCGATGAACCGCAGCGACACCCCCGGTTTTTGTGGCAAGCCCTAACGTCGTTCAGTTAAACGAAGGTTATTCACTGACTGGCATTAGGACAACCGTTTATGGGTTGAGGAATGCCTGGTAGTTGTCCTTGGTGATCTGCTGATAAGGAATGGTCAGCTCGGCGTCATACGGCTGTTTCTTGACCATCTTCACCGCCAGGTCAATCGAGCCCACTGCCTGCCCTTTGTTGTCCTGGTACGCCGTTACCAGCAATTGGCCTTTCTTCACTGCGTCCAAACCGGCCGCGCCGCCATCGCTGCCGGCCACCAGAATATCCTTGCCCGGTTGCATGCCGGCCTGGCTGATCGCCATGGCCGCGCCAATTGCCATTTCATCGGCATTCGCTGCCACGGCGTCGATTTTGCGCCCGGACACGATCCAATTGTTCATCAGGTCAATCGCCTTGCTGCGTTGCCATTCGGCGCTCTGTTCCTCGACGATCTTGATGTCGGGATAGTCCTTGAGGACGTTCTTGACCCCCAGCGTACGGTTGTGGGTGGCGTTGTTGGACAGCAGCCCGAGCATGATCGCCAGGTTGCCCTTGCCACCCATTTTCTCGGCCAGGTAGCGCATCTGGATCTCGCCGGCCTTGATCTCATCCGAGCCGACATACGCCACCCCCGGCGGCACTTCCTTGAATTCGGGACGGCGGTTGACGTACACCAATGGGATCTTGGCCTGCTGGGCATTGACGGTCATTTTCTGTGTGGCGGCGGTATCTACGGCGTTGACGATGATCGCGTCCATGCCCTGGGCGGTGAAGTTCTGCACCTGGTTAAGTTGGCGTACCACGTCGCCCTGGGCGTCTTCAAATTGCAGGGTCACGCCGGGCAGTTCCCGGGCGTGGGCGGCCATGTAGTCACGCATTTGCGCGAGAAATACGTCGTCGACCTGGGCGATGCTCACGCCGATCCGTATATCGGCCAGCGCCCAGGGGGTGATGGCGAGGGTCAAGAGTGCCGCAAGGAGTTGCTTCTTCATGGTTGTGCTCCGTTGTTTTTGTTGTTGTTAAAGCATCACGCCTGGCGCTTGGCCCGCAGTTGCGCCACGGCCGCGGCGAAGTCCTCATACGCCCAGCGTTCGTCGAGGGCTTGCAGCATGAGTTGTTGCCCGGTTTGCGGGGCCAGGCCCTGCAAGGGTGGGTCGGTGTCGAGGTTGGTGGGGAAGGCATAGCCGTCGGCGGTGCAGGCCACCACCGCTGCAATTGCCTGGGCATCCAGGGCCGTGCTGGCCAGCAGGGCCGGGTACACCGCCAGCATCATGCGGTCGCGGTCGAGGGCTTCCATGGGCTTGCCGAAGGCCGAGGAGATTTGCAGCAGGTTGGCCATGCGCTGGTGGCCGGCCGTGCGGTTGGTGCCGGCGGCGTGGAACAGCGCCGGGTTGAAAAACAGCAGGTCGCCCTTGTCCAGCGCCAGTTGCACGGCGTGCTGCTGGAAGTGCTCGATAAATTCGGGGCGCCGCCAGGCCAGGTAACCCAGGGCGTATTGCTGGGAAAACGGCAGCAACTGGGTGGGGCCGCTTTCCAGCGGCATCGCCGAGTGGGCCACCGCGCCCTGCAACGTCAGGTACTGGGACAGCACATGCAAGGGCAGGGGAAAGCGCTCCACCACCTCGGTGGTCTGGAAGCCCAGGTGATAGTCGCGGTGCGGCTGTTGCGCCTGGCCGCCGGGGTGCACAACGTTCACTTGCGCCGTCACCTGATAGCTCGGGCCCAGCCACGCCTCGGCGATCAATCCCAGCAGCGGGTTGGCGTAATACTCCACAAAGGATTGCGGCGACTGTAGCGCGGCCTTCTGCAATGAATTCCAGATACGCCCGTTACTGCCGGCCTTGGCAAAATGGTCGGCGGCCACGCCTTGGGCGGCCTCCTGGGCAAAGATCGCCTCGAACACCTGGCTGTGGCGATCCACCACTTCCAGGTCCTCATAGGCGCGGCGCACCACCATCACGCCCGGTCCATCGCGAAACAAACGGTGCAGCTCATTCATCACCGTGTGGCGGTCGCTGTTGCGCAAGGTGCAGGCCTGATAGACCGGCACGTTGCCGAGCACTTCCGCAGCCAGGGGATAGTCCTCGGCACGCGCCTGTTGCGCGCAAATCCGCTTGAAATCCTCAATGCGTACATCCTGCAGTGTCACGAATGCCGACATTACTCACCTCCCAGGCTCAGGGCATTGAAGGGCTGCGGGCTGCCGCTGTCGGTGCAGCCGACCACGCCTTGCTCCAGGTCGATCACCGCGCCGGTCATCATCCCCGACTCGCGCGACAGCAGGAACGCCACGCTTTGCGCCACCTCTTCGGGCTTGAGCAGGCGGCCGAACGGCTGCGCGCGTTCCGCCTCAGCCAACCAACCGTCCTGGGCGCCGTGGTACTGGCGCTGGATCTGATCCTCATGGGGCGTGTCCATCCAGCCGATGTTCAGGCCGTTGACGCGGATCCGGTTGCGCAGCGCACTGAACGCCACGTTCCTGGTCAGGATCGCCAGCGCACCTTTGGACGCCGCATACGCGCAAAGGAACGATTGACCACCATGCCCGGTGATGCTCTGGATGTTTACCACGGCGCCTTCCACGCCCTGGCTGATCATCAATTTCAACGCGTCCTGCATCAGGAAAAACGGCGCCCGCACATTCACCGCCATCAGCCGATCGAACAGCTCCGGCGAGGTGTCGACAATGGTGCCGCGGTCCGACATCCCAGCGCAGTTCACCAGGCCATGGAGGGTGCCGAAGTGGGTGCGCGCGGCCTCGATGATCGCGCGGCAATCCTCGACCTGTTCAAGGTCGGCCTCGACAAAAAACGCCTGGCAATCCAGCTGCGCCAACTGCCGCACCTGTTCTTCGCCCTGGGCGCGGCGCCGCCCGCAAATGATCAGCCCGGCGGCGCCGCGTCGCGCCAGGGTGTGGGCCACGGCGGCGCCCAGGCCCTGGGTGCTGCCGGTGACGACAAAATATTGGCCGTTGAACGTACTGGCGAGGTCGGCTTGAGGCATGGGGTTCTCCTGGATTGTTGTTGTTTTGATTGCCCGGCTCGACGCCGGACAAAACTGAGACTAGCATTGCAAAACCTCAGTAATACCTAAAAAAGACCTCATAAAAACCTCAGGCGAAACCCATGCTCGAACGCGCCAAACACTTCTCCATCAAGCAACTCGCGACCCAGGCGGGCGTGAGCAAGGCCACGGTCGACCGCGTGCTGCATCAGCGCGGCAGCGTGCACGGCCAGACTCGCCGACGTATCGAGCAGGCGCTGGATGAACTGGAATCCCAGGAGAAAAACGGCCTGGCGGTAGGGCGCACCTTCCATGTCGACGTGATCATGCACACCCCTCAGCGTTTCAGCGCCGCGGTGCAGGCGGCGATCACCGCGCAACTGGCCAGCCTGGCGCCGTTTCGCATCGCCCCGCGTTTTCACTTGTTCGAAGAAATCGAGCCCCAGGCCATGCACGATCAGTTGCTGCGCTGCCTCGACACCGGCAGCCAGGGCGTGGTGCTCAAGGCCGCCGACGAGCCGGCGGTGAACCAGGCCGTTAAGCACCTGATCGCGGCGGGCATCCCGGTGGTGACCCTGGTGACGGACCTGCCGCATAGCGAGCGCATCGGCTACGTCGGCATGGACAACCGCACCGCCGGCCAGACCGCCGCCTATCTGATGTCACGCTGGCTGCCAGCGTTGCCCCAGGACGTGGCGGTGGTGATCGGCAGCGAGTTGTTCCGTGGTGAAGAAGAGCGCGAGATGGGTTTCCGTGCCTGGCTGCGCGGGCGTGCCCCGCACCTGCGGGTGCTGGACGTCAGCGGCGGCTATGGCGTGTACCCGCGCACCTTCGAACGGGTCACCCAGGCGCTGCAACAGCATCCCGACCTCAAGGCGGTGTACAGCGTCGGCGGCGGCAACCGTGCGATTGTCGATGCCTTCGCCGCCCTTGATCGCCCGCTGGAGGTGTTTATCGGCCACGACCTCGACGAAGAAAACCGCCAACTGCTGCTGGACGAAAAAATCGCCGCGATCATCGATCACAACCTGCAGATCGATGCCCGCCACGTGTTCCTGCACATCCTGCAATACCACCGGTTGTGGAAGGCCGGGCCGATTGCACCGTCACAGGTGCAGATCGTCACCCCGTTCAACCTGCCGGACTGAGCACTCCCCCCAAACAACAAAATCAGGAGTTCAACCATGCTACGTATCGCCGTCCTAGGTGCCGGGCGCATCGCCAAGATCCACGCCGCCAATGTCGCCGCCCACCCGAATGCCACGCTGGTGCTGGTGGCCGATCCCTGGCGCGAAGGCGTCGATGCGCTCAGCAGCCAACTGGGCTGCGAGGCGGCCTACGATTGCGCCGCCGTCCTCACGCGCAAAGATATCGACGCCGTGGTCATCGGCACCCCCACCGACACCCATATCGACCTGCTGTTGGCGGCGGTCGCCGAGGGCAAGGCGGTACTGTGCGAGAAGCCCATCGACCTCGATATTGCCAAGGCCCGCAGCGCCGCCCAGGCCGTGGAGCGCCAGGGCGGCAAGGTGATGCTCGGCTTCAATCGCCGCTTCGACCCCGACATGCTACGCCTGCGCCAGGCCCTGGATGCCGGCCAGATCGGCGCAGTGCGCCAAGTGATCATCACCAGCCGCGACCCAGGCCTGGCCCCGCGTGACTACCTGGAACACTCCGGCGGCATCCTGCGCGACATGACCATCCATGACTTCGACACCGCCCGCCACCTGCTCGGCGAGGAACCGGTGGAGGTCAGCGCCATCGCCAGCCGCCTGGTGGACCCGAGCCTGGAACAGATTGACGACTACGACAGCGTGATGGTCCTGCTGCGCACCGCCTCCGGCAAGCAATGCCATATCAACTGCTGCCGCCAGGCGGTGTACGGCTACGACCAGCGGGTGGAGGTGTCCGGCGCGCTGGGTGTGCTGCTCACCGACAACCATCGCCCCAGCACCCTGCGCCACTGGAGCGCCGACCACACCGAAGCGCTGGAACCGTTGCAGCACTTCTTTCTGGAGCGTTACGCGGATGCCTATCGCAATGAGCTGACCCAGTTTATCGATGCGCTGAACAACGGTCAGGCACTGCCCACCAGCGTGCGCGATGGGTTGTATGCGCTGCATCTGGCGGATTGTGCGTTGGAGTCGGTGAGGACGGGGTGCAGTGTGGCGGTCAATTACGACCTTTCGCTGTAGGAACCAGACCCCGTCCGATCCACCAACCGGATGCAATCCCGTCCGCCACGCTTGGACTCATACAGCGTGGTGTCCCCCTGTTCGATCAGTGCTGCCAGGCTGGCCTGCGGTTGGTCGAACAGGTTGGCGCCAATGCTCAGGGTCACCGGCGCAGGCGTGGTGAAGGTATGCGCGGCCAGTTGCTGAAACTGTTCGCGCAGGCTGCTGCCCAGTTCAACGATCTGCTCGGTCGAGGCCGAGTGCAGCAGGATCACGAATTCGTCCCCACCCAGGCGTGCGGCCAATGCGCCTTGGGGGACCACGCCGCGGATCATTTCGCTCAATGCGATCAGCAGGCGGTCGCCGGCGGTATGGCCGTGGAGGTCGTTGACCGACTTGAAGTTGTCGATGTCGATCAGCAGCAGGGCACCCGGGTGTTGCGCCGACACCTGGGCCAGCAGGCGCGGCGCGCGCAGGTCCAGGGCGCGGCGGTTGTAGAGGGCGGTGAGCGGGTCGCGGGCGGCGAGGCGGGCGATCTGCTGCTCGCGGCGGTAGCGTTCGGAGCCGGTCATCGACAGCGCAATCAGCATGATCGCCATGGCGCCTTCCACCAGGGACACCTGGATGATCTCGCCCTTGAACGCGGCGAGGTCGATCAAGGTGCCGGGGATCACCACCGACAGCGCCTTGGCCACGTAGAACACTCCGTGGATCAGCAGCACATAGCGCAGTTGCACCGCGCCGATGCTCAATGATCGGCCATGGGGGCGCAGCAGGAAACTGGCGCGCAGGGTCGGCAGCGCGACCAGCAGCGACTGCACGCCCAGCATGGCTTTGGACCACGGCAGGTCGGTCGGGAGCATCAGCATGCCCAGCCAGACGACCAGCATCAGCAGCCACAGCGGTGACAGGCGCACATGGGTAAAACGTGCGACACCGAGCAAAAACAGGCAGTGCGCGGCCACCAGCAAGCCGTTGGCAAACCAGATGCCGATGAGCAAGTAGCCATTGATGCGCAGCAGGGCCAGGGTGGAGCCGACGGTGATGGTGGCGAAACCGGCGCTCCAGAACAACAGCGAAGGTTCGCGCACGCTGCGCCATTCGATAGCCAGGTACAGGGCGGCAGCGGCGGCCAGGGCAACCGTGAGTGCCAAAATCGTGGGAGGGTCGAGCGTCATTTCGTGCCGGGTCTGCCTGGGTGTGCGTTTAGACCGGGATTGTAAGCGCACACGCAGGTTTTTCAGAGCACAAAGGATAATGGCATACAGCCATCCGATAATCGGCGGTCTAGACGCCTTTGGTCGACGGCAGCAGTATCGTCAGGATCCCCACCAGCGGCAGGAACGAACACAGCGTGTAGACGTACTCGATGCCGTGGCTGTCGGCGAGCAGGCCGAGCAAGGCCGCACCAATCCCGCTGAAGCCGAACATCAGGCCGAAAAAGATCCCGGCGATCATGCCGACGTTTCCGGGCACCAGTTCCTGGGCGAACACCACGATGGCCGAGAACGCCGAGGCGAGGATAAAGCCGATCACCACGCTGAGCACGGCGGTCCAGAACAGGTCGACGTAGGGCAGGGCCAGGGTGAACGGCGCGGCGCCGAGGATCGAGAACCAGATGACTTTCTTGCGCCCGATCTTGTCGCCGATCGGTCCACCCGCGAAGGTGCCTACGGCCACCGCACCGAGGAACAGGAACAGGTACATCTGGGAACTCGATACCGACAGGTGGAATTTTTCAATCAGGTAGAACGTAAAGTAGCTGGTCAGGCTGGTCATGTAGAAGTACTTGGAGAACACCAGCACCGCCAGCACCACCAGGGCAAACGTCACGCGGCCTTTGGACAAGCCGTGGGTGGCTTTGCCGCCTTGCTTGAGCTTGAACAGGTTGAGGTGGTTGCGGTACCAGCGGCTCAAGCCGTACAGCACCAGGATCGCGAACACGGCAAACAGTCCGAACCAGGCGATGTTGCCTTGGCCATAGGGAATGATGATCGCCGCCGCGAGCAGCGGCCCCAACGCGCTGCCGGTGTTGCCGCCGACCTGGAAGGTCGATTGCGCCAGGCCATAGCGCCCGCCGGAGGCCAGGCGCGCGACGCGCGAGGTTTCCGGGTGGAAGGTCGATGAGCCGACGCCCACCAGGGCTGCCGCCAGCAGGATCGCCGGGAAGCTGCCGACAAACGCCAGCATCAGGATGCCGACCAGCGTGCAGACCATGCCCGCCGGCAGCAGCCACGGCTTGGGATACCGGTCGGTGTGGTAACCGATCCAGGGTTGCAGCAGCGAGGCGGTCAGTTGGAAGGTCAGGGTGATCAGGCCGACCTGGGTAAAGCTCAGCCCGTAATTGGCCTTGAGCATCGGATAGATCGACGGCAGAACGGCCTGGATCAGGTCGTTGATCAGATGCGCCAGGGCGCAGGCGCCGAGGATACGCATGACTAACGGGCTTACTTGAGGCGGACTCGATGTAGCGGCAGGTGATGCGGTCAAGGTCGACATGCAGGCATTCCATACAAGGCAGCGAACTGGGGCAGCGAGTACTTAAGCTCGCGGCCTATTTCAATTTGTTTCGGAGCTAATGTTTCGGAGCTTATGCTAGATTCGGCAAAAATGCCTGTCTCGCGTAATTCGGGCGGCAACCATCGTAAAAAGGGCGAAATGATCAAATCACTGGATAAATTTTTGCAGGAGATCGATGAGGGCGCCTGGGCCGTCATCAGTTCGGCCACCGATTATCCGGAAAACTGGGTGATCCCCGAACACAGCCACGAGAAGCACCAATTACTCTACGCCACCGAAGGCGTGATGGTGGTGCATTCGGCGCACAACCAATGGACGGTGCCGCCCAATCGCGGCTTCTGGATGCCCTGCGGGCATGTGCATTCCCTGCGCTGTGTGGGCGCGCTGAAGATGCGCAGCGTGTTTGTACGCCCCGACAGTTTCCCCAACCTGCCGACCGAGACCAAGGCGGTGAGTATCTCGCCGCTGCTGAGCGAGCTGATCAAGGCCTCGGTGAGTTTGAAACCGCCGTATGCCGAAGACTCACGGGATGCACGGATCATGCACCTGATCCTCGACGAACTCGCGCTGTTGCCGGCCTTGCCGCTGTCGCTGCCGCAACCGGCCGACCCGCGAATCAACCAGATCTGCCTGGCGTGGCAGGATGATCCGGGCGACGCCTCCACCGTGGCGGATTGGAGCGAGCGCCTGGCGCTCGACCAGAAAACCATCCAGCGCCTGTTCCGCAAGGAAACCGGCATGACGTTCGGCCAATGGCGCCAGCAGGCGCGGCTGCTGCTGGCATTGGAGCGCATTGCGGTGGGTCAGAAGATTATCGACGTGGCCCTGGAGCTGGGCTACGAAAGCCCAAGCGCCTTTACCAGCATGTTCAAGAAACAGTTTGGCAAGACGCCGAGTCATTTTTTCCGCTGACGCCGTCGGTATACACGTCCAGCAGGCTATTGAAGGCATTGAGGTCCAGCGGCCGGCTGAGGAAGTAGCCTTGGCCCTCTTCACAGTCCACCGCCTTGAGCAGGGCCAGGTGTTCGGCGGTTTCAATGCCCTCGGCGGTGACCGTCAGCGCGAGGGCGCGACCCAGGCCCACGATGGCCTGGATGATCGCCTTGTCGTCGGCACTGTCCTCCAGTCGGGTCAGGAAACTGCGGTCGATTTTCAAACCATCGAACGGGAACGCACGCAGGTAGCTCAGGGACGAATAGCCGGTGCCGAAGTCATCCATGGCAATACGGATGCCCAGCTGCTTGAGCGTGCGCATCACCTCAAGTGCGCCGACGGCATCCTCGAGCATGACGCTTTCGGTCATTTCCAGCTCCAGGCGAGCAGGGTCGATGCCGGAGGCGTCCAGGGCGTAGCGCACGCGCTCCACCAGGTTGCCGCGCTTGAACTCGGTGGGTGACAGGTTCACCGAGACGAACAGCGTGTCCGGCCACTGTGCCGCGCATGCACACGCGGTTTCGAGCACCCAGTCGCTCAGCGACAGGATCAGCCCCGACTCTTCGGCAATCGGAATAAAGGTGTCCGGCGCGATCAGGCCGCGCACCGGATGCTGCCAGCGCACCAGGGCTTCGGCGCCGACCATCTGCCCATCGGCAATCCGGTAGCGCGGCTGGAAATGCAGGCGCAGTTCGGCGTGCTTGATCGCGAAGCGCAGATCGCTCTCCAGGCGCCGCCGCTCGATGATCCGCGTATTCATTTCCCCGGAGTAAAAGCGCCAGGTATTGCGCCCGGCAGCCTTGGCCTCATACAGCGCAATATCGGCATAACGCAGCAGTTCGGTGGCGTCGCTGGCGTCGTTGGGGGCCATGGCAATGCCGATACTGGCACTGATGAACACCTCTTGTTCGTCGATTTTGATCGTCTGCTCGATGGACTCGATCAAGCGACTGCACAGGCTTTCGACTTCGTCCGGGGTGCCGGCTTCGCTGAGGATCAGCACAAACTCATCGCCGCCGACGCGGGCGACCAGATCACCATGGCGCACGCAGTCGGCCAGGCGGCCGGACACTTCATTGAGCACCCGATCACCCGCAGCGTGGCCGAGCAGGTCATTGACCGGCTTGAACCGGTCCAGGTCGAGACTGAGCATCACCAGCGGCTGCTCCGCAGTGGGCAGGGCCTTGAGTTTGCCGTCCAGGAACGCTTGCAGGCGCGTGCGGTTGGGCAGCCCGGTGAGGGTGTCGTGCTGGGACAGGTATTCGATGCGCCGGCGGGATTCGACTTCTTCAGTCACATCGGTGGCCGTACCACGAAAACCGCCGCAGGGCATTTCCCGCGCCGACAGTCGGGTGGTGCGTTCCTGTCCCTGGGCGTCCATATAGCGACACTGCACGCTGATGTCCACGCGCCGGCCCGGGGTGCTCAACCATTGCGACAGCAGGCCGGCTTCGGTGTCCAGCAGGTCGCTCATCGCAGCCCCGAGCCAGGCTTGGCGGGCCAGGCCGGTGACGCTTTCGAAGCGCTCCGACAGGTAGGTAAAACGCCAATCGGCGTCGATCTCCCAGACCCAGTCGGAACTCGCCTCCACCACATCGCGAAAGCGTGCTTCGCTGGTGGCCAGGGCATTCTGGCTGTCCAGCAGTGAGGTGTGGCTGGCGTCCAGGGCGAGGGCGGCGGCGGTGGTGCGGCGCAGAATCACCCAGGTCATCAGGCACACCAGCAGCGCCGCCAGCCCCAGCAGCGGCAGGCCTACGCCCATCAGCCGCAGGCCGGGTCGCGCAGGCTCCCAGTGCAGGCTACCGGCGGCGCCGTTATCGCCGAGGGGGAAAACCAGGGTCTTGCCGATGTCATCGGGCGTGGCGACATGCAGCTTGCCCACGCCGAAATCATCGCCGATCGCCGTCAGTTTGGCGCTGTTGAGGACGTCGACGAAGATCAACACCGAGGCCGGCCGGCCATCGGGCTCGACCGTGGGGTCGGTGCCGGGCGTGATCGCGGCAGCGGCCACCAGCGCGGGGCTGCCGCGAACGTTGATGAAGGCCGTGACCGGTGTTTCGTTTTCAGCCCCGGCGCGCGCCTGCTCGATAATCTCGGTCAGGGGTTGGTCGAGCCACTGCGAGAGATCGATGGTTTGCAGTTCGCCCTTGATCACCGAGTAAACCGTGCGGTTGTCGTCGTTGACCACAAACAGGCCCTGAAAACCGAAGTCCTCATACATCGTGGGCCCGACGTTGCCGCGTGTGTAGGCCCAATCGGTATCGACCTGCATGTGCAGGTGCTTGTAGGCATCGCTCCAGAAGGCGTAATCCTTGACGGTTACCCGCAGGGACTTCTCCAGGGATTGCACCGCTTTACGGGTGTAGAACGCGCTTTCTTCCTGCTCGGCGTGGTCCAGCTCATGGGCGAGGTAAACCAGCGAGTACGCGGCCGCTGTAAATACCAGGGCCAGCAAGACCATGAAATTGAACAGCGACGTCCGTGTCAGCGACAGGCTGGTGCGATTGGAGAGCTTGCGCACAATAGGGGCGAGAGAGTTCGGCATAGTTTCCCGCAGGACGTCGCTGCAAGTAAGGGATATGCCTGGGTATCGGCGGCCTGGGCAAAATAATTAGCGCTTCAGCGCCGTGCGCCCCCGAGGGTTGGGCTTCACTGGAACGCTGTCGCCGTACTCGCTCCACCACTGCATCAACGCCTGCATCGTCGGCCCCAGTGCACGGGCCTTTTCGGTCATTTCATATTCGACTCGAGGCGGTACTTCGGCAAATACGGTGCGGGTTACCAGACCGTCGTTTTCCAGTTCGCGCAGTTGCGCGGTGAGCATGTGCTGGGTGATGCCACTGATCGCCTTGCGCAGCTCGCCAAAGCGGTAAACGCGCTGATTCAACAGCCACATGATCTCCAGTTTCCACTTGCCCGAAAGCAGCGCGAAGGCACGCCGCATTTCTTCATGCATATTGAGTTTTTCAACGCTTTTAGTCTGGTTTTCCATACTAACTGCCACTTTTTCATCCTACTTGTGCGAATTCATCTTGGCGCCGATCTTAGCTGAAATTCAGCCCCCATAGATTGGAGAACACACATGTCCCGACTCAACGCAAAAGTCGCGATCGTCACCGGTGCCGGGCGCGGTATCGGCCGCGCCACGGCCAAACTGTTCGCGGCCGAGGGCGCCAAGGTCGCCGTGGTGTCGCGCACTCCGGAAA
The DNA here is from genome assembly GCF_040754745.1 of Pseudomonas sp. SB113. NCBI lineage: Bacteria > Pseudomonadati > Pseudomonadota > Gammaproteobacteria > Pseudomonadales > Pseudomonadaceae > Pseudomonas > Pseudomonas sp. SB113. The sequence goes on along the minus strand of NZ_JBFMHW010000004.1, from coordinate 14,599 downwards.
ATGTCGCGCGGGTGGTGGCCGACATCCAGGCCGCCGGCGGCACCGCGCTTGGCGTGGTGTGCGACCTGGCCGATGCGGCGCAGGTCAGCGCGGCGGTAGCGAACGTCGTGGCCACCTATGGCGGCATCGACATCCTGGTCAACAATGCATTCGACCCGTCGGTGGTGTTTTCCTCGGTGCTCGAGCTGCCGGTCGAACAACTGCAACGCAACCTGGACATGGGCCCGATCGCCTACCTGCGCACCATGCAAGCCTGCTACCCGTACCTCAAGGCCAGCGGCGCTGGGCGGGTGATCAACTTCGGCTCGCTGGCCGGCATCATCGGCATGCAAGGCTACGCGCCCTACAACATGGCCAAGGAGGCGGTACGTGCACTGACGCGTTCGGCCGCGCGGGAGTGGGGCGTGGATAACATCACCGTCAATAACCTGCTGCCGGTGGCCGATACCTGGGGCGATAGCTATGACGCCCCGGCGCCGACCAATGTGCTCGGGCGTTATGGTTCGCCGGAAGACGACATCGCCCCCGTGGCGCTGTTCCTGGCCAGCCAGGACGCGCAGTTCATCACCGGCTACAGCCTGACACCGGATGGCGGACAGATCATCGACAGCGCGCGTTGACTGACGCGTGCAGCGGCCCAGGCGAGCATCGCTGCGATGCACAGTAGCGCGGCGCTCAAGGCAAACGTTGCCTGGTAGCCGGACAGGTCAAACACCACGCCGCCCAGCGTCGCACCGCCAGCGATTGCCAATTGGATGATTGCGACCATCAAGCCGCCCCCTGCCTCGGCATCGTCAGGCAGGGTTCTTGCCAGCCAGGTCCACCAGCCCACCGGCGCGGCGGTGGCCACCAGGCCCCACACACCGAGGAGCGCGGCGGTGATAACGGTCGAGCTGCCGAACGCCACCAACGCCAGGGCAATCAACGCCATCAATACGGGAATGGCAATCAGCGTGGGGTACAGGCTGTGCTTCAGCAAGCGCTCGATCAGCAGCGTGCCCGCCAGGCCGGCCAGCCCGAGTACCAGCAACATCAACGACAGCAGCGACACACTCACCTGGGTAACACCTTCCAGAAACGGACGCAGGTAGGTGAACAGCATGAACTGGCCCATGAAAAACACGCTGACGGCCAGCATGCCCAGGGCCACCGGGGCACGCTTGATCAAGCGCAACAGGTTGCCGTTGTCGGCCTGGCTGCGGGGCGTGATCGACGGCAGGCTCAACAGCAGCCACAGCACCGCGACCACGGCCACCGGCACCACGCAGAAAAACGCACCACGCCAGCCGATCAAACCACCGAGGAAGCTGCCCAGCGGTGCCGCGATCACGGTTGCCAGTGCGTTCCCGCCATTGACGATTGCCAAGGCGCGCGGCACCTGGCCCTCGGGCACCAGGCGCATGGCAGTGGCTGCCGACAGCGACCAGAAGCCGCCGATGGCAACACCGATCAGGGCGCGGCCCAGCATGAAGATCAGGTAGTTCGGCGCGAATGCCACCACGCTGCCGGAAACGATCATCAGCAAGGTCAGCGCGACCAGCAGGCGCTTGCGATCCACGCGCGCCGCCACTCGGGCGATCACCAGGCTGGTGAGCAAGGCAAACAGGCCCGACACCGAAATGCCCTGGCCGGCCTGGCCTTGGCTGATACCCAGGTCGGCGGCCAGCGGGGTCAGCAGGCTGACCGGCATGAACTCCGAGGCGACCAGGGCAAAGGCCGCCAGGGACAGGGCGAAGACTGCGCCCCAGCGGGGCGCGTGAGGGGTTATCGAGATCACTTCAAGTTACTTTTGAAGAAGCTGGTGAGCTTGGCGAAGGGGATCAGGTTGACCCGATCGTAGAGGTCCACGTGGCCGGCGTTCGGGATGATCACCAGCTCCTTGGGCTCGGCCGCACGGTTGTAGGCGTCTTCGCTGAACTCGCGGGAGTGCGCATCCGCACCGGTAATCAGTAACAGTGGGCGGGGCGAGAGCGTCTCGATGTCGTTGAACGGATAGAAGTTCATGAACTTCACGTTGCTGGTCAGCGTCGGCATGGTGGTGGTCTGCGGCGACGCGCCGGCTGGTGTGACTTCGCCGCGTGGTGTGCGGTAGAAATCGAAAAACTCATCGCCAATCGGGTTGCCGGTCAGCTTGAGCGGCGTGCCGCTGGTGTAGAGGGTCTCGCCGCCCTGGAATTCCACGTAACGCTGGTTGGCCGCCTGCACCAGCACGTGCTGGCGTTGCTCCGCGGTCATGCCGTGCTTGAGGCCGTTGCGGTTGGCGGCGCCCATGTCGTACATGCTGACGGTGGCGATGGCCTTGAGGCGTGGGTCGATCTTTGCCGCCGCGATGGCAAAGCTGCCGCTGCCGCAAATGCCGATCACGCCGATGCGCTCACGGTCGACCATTGGCCGGGTGCCGAGGAAGTCCACGGCGGCGCTGAAGTCTTCGGTGTAGAGGTCGGGCAGCACCGCATTGCGTGGTGTGCCTGCGCTTTCGCCCCAGAACGACAGGTCCAGCGACAAGGTGACAAAGCCCTGTTCGGCCATTTTGGTGGCATAGAGGTTGGCGCTCTGTTCTTTGACGGCGCCCATCGGGTGGCCGACGATCAGGGCGGCATTCTTCGAGGCCGGGGCGAGTTGTTTGGGCACGAACAGGTTGCCCGCCACCGGCATGCCGTATTGATTGTTGAAGGTGACTTTTTCGACGGTCACCTTGTCGCTTGTGTAGAAGTTGTTTGCACCGTTGGACATGTCGGCTCCCAGAGTAGAGAACGAAATCACCAGCAGACTCAGGGTGAGCAAGAGGCTTTTCATGGATGGATCCTTGAGAAGGGGGTCGGCACATTTTCCTGGTGTGACTGAGGGTTCTGTAGTGCGTTCCACTGGATTACTTGCCTGATCCTCTGAGTCTGGCGCGTTGCCGGCGACGCAAGCGGGCCGGTCGGGGTAAAGTCCAACGATCAGAGCAAAGGGCCCTTTATGTATGAAGCTCAATCAAACGCCTCTGGACGTGCTGGTCCACGCCATCGGCTCAAGGGTCTGCGTACCCGGCGACTACCCCATGCCCATCCCCGGCCTGGGCTTTTATCGGCGCGAGCAGCCCGCGACGCCCGTGGTGTGCATGGTCGAGCCGAGCATCGTGCTGGTTGCCCAGGGCGAGAAGCAGTTGTGGGTCGGCGGCGAGGGGTACCCGTATGACACGGCACGGTTCCTGGTCACGTCGCTGGATATACCGGCCAACTCCGAAGTGCTGGTGGCCAGCCCGACCCGACCGTGCCTGGGCCTGACCTTCAAGCTCGACCTGCGCATCCTGGCCGAGCTGATCGCCCAGGGGGAGTTGCCGCCAACGCGGGAGCGGGCGGTGATGAAAGGCGTGGGGATTGGTGTGGTGACCGGTGCCATGCTCGCCTCATTTGCGCGCCTGGTTGAATTGCTTGATGAGCCTGAATCGATACCGGTGCTCGCGCCCTTGATCCAGCGCGAGATTCACTACCGGCTATTGCAGAGCGACCAGGCCGGCCGACTGCGCCAGATCTGTTCCGTGGATGGGCAGGGTTATCGGATTGCGCGGGCAATCGATTGGCTCAAGCTCAATTACGACGTGTCTCTGCGTGTGGATGAGCTGGCTGCGCGCGTGCAGATGAGCGCGGCGACCTTTCACCATCACTTTCGCCAGCTGACGGCGATGAGCCCGTTGCAGTATCAGAAGTGGCTGCGCCTCAATGAGGCGCGGCGCTTGATGTTGAACGAACATCAGGACGTGTCCAGCGCGGCGTTCAAGGTCGGCTATGAAAGCCCGTCGCAGTTCAGCCGCGAGTACAGTCGGCTGTTTGGTGTGCCGCCCAAGCGCGATATGGCTGTGTTGCGCGGCAAAGCGCCGGTCAGCGATCCCCTGGCGTCAAGTTAGCGTAGAAGATGCAGCCGATCAGCCGCGCAAACAGGCTGAGGGTTTCCGGCAGGTTGGGGTCGTCAAACAGCATCGCCCGGGAATCCAGCGCACACAGCGCGCCGAACAGACGGCCATCAGGCAGGAAGATCGGCGCGCCGGCGTAGCTCTCGATGGCGTATTGCTTGACCACCGGGCGTGCGGCAAAGCGCCCATTGGCGCTGACCTGCGGGATGAACAGGGTCTGCGGGTTGATGCAGAACTCGCTGCACAGGGTGGTTTCCAGGTCGAGCACGTCATCGACGTGAATACCCATGTCGAGGGGGTCGTGCACCGAGCATACGATCCATTCCAGGTCAGTGAACTTGGCGATGCCGGCGAAGCGCATGCCCGTCAGGCGGGTGACCAATTGCAGGATGCTGGTGGTGGCTTCGATTTCGGCGATGGCAGCGCGTTCGTCGGCGCTGAGTAACGAGTGTGCGGCGGTGAAGCTTGCAAGCATGGTGAACACTCCAGTGGCGTGGCGGCCCTTGCCGCCACGCTTGGTCAGGTTTTAATTGATACGCGGATGCTGCTGCACCAGGTTCTGGCGCTTGGCTTCCAGTGCGGCAATCTCGGCGTCGATGTCTTCGATTTTCTGCTCGATATTGTCGTGATGCTCCTGCAGCAATTCCTTCGCTTCGGCCATATCCGACGCCGCCGGTGCTGCGCCGCGCAGGGGTTTGTTGGCGGTTTCCTTCATGGTCAGGCCGGTGATCAGGCCGACCACCGCAAACACCATCAGGTAGTAGGCGGGCATGTACAGGTCGTTGGTGCTTTCCACCAGCCAGGCCACGGCGGTAGGGGTGACACCGGCGATCAATACCGAGACGTTGAACGCGCTGGCCAGCGCGCTGTAGCGCAGGTGCGTGGGGAACATCGCCGGCAGTGTCGAGGCCATGACGCCGATGAAGAAGTTAAGCACGATGGCCAGGATCAGTAAGCCGGCGAAGATCAGGCCGATCTTGCCGCTGGTGATCAGCATGAACGCCGGGATGGACAGGAACAGCAGGCCGATGCTGCCGGCGATGATGAAGGGCTTGCGGCCGATCTTGTCGCTGACAAAGCCAATGAACGGTTGCACGAACAGCATGCCGACCATGATCGCGATGATGATCAGTACGCCGCTGTTTTCTTTGTAGTGCAGGTTATGCGACAGGTAGCTGGGCATGTAGGTGAGCAGCATGTAGTAGGTCACGTTGGTGGCCGCGACGATCCCGATGCAGGTCAGCAGGCTGCGCCAGTGCTTGGTGGCGATTTCCTTGAATGACACTTTGGGGCCGTGGGTCAGGCCTTCGCGGTCGCCCTGTTCGAGCTTGTCGACATGCTGTTGGAACGCCGGGGTTTCTTCCAGCGCGTGGCGCAGGTACAGGCCGATCATGCCCAGGGGCAGGGCGAGGAAGAACGGCAGGCGCCAGCCCCAGGCCTCAAAGTCGGCTTCGCCCAGCACGCTGGAGATCAGCACTACGACGCCGGCACCGAGGACGAAACCGGCGATGGAACCGAAGTCCAGCCAACTGCCGAGGAAGCCGCGCTTGCGGTCCGGTGCGTATTCGGCGACGAAAATCGAAGCGCCGGTGTATTCACCGCCCACCGAGAAGCCTTGGGCCATTTTGCACAGCAGCAACAGGATCGGTGCCCAGATGCCAATGGAGGCATATCCGGGAATCAGGCCGATGGCGAAGGTGCTCAGCGACATGATCACAATGGTCGCGGCGAGGACCTTCTGTCGTCCGTATTTATCGCCCAGGGCACCGAAGAACAGGCCGCCCAGGGGGCGAATCAGGAACGGTACGGAGAAGGTCGCCAGTGCGGCGATCATTTGTACGCTGGGGGAAGCGTCGGGGAAGAACACCTTGCCCAACACATAGGCGACAAACCCGTAGACACCAAAGTCGAACCATTCCATGGCGTTACCCAGTGCGGCGGCGGTGATCGCCTTGCGCATCTTGGCATCGTCGACGATGGTGATGTCTTTCAACCCGATGGGTTTGACGCTTTTCTTACGTAATTTCATGCGGACCACTCTAAAGCTGAACTGGGGAGGTGCCATCGCCGCGATGGCACCGCTCTGTCAGTTCAGATACAAGCGGACATGAAATAATTCACCGTTATTTGCGTTTTTTTGCCTGGGGTGCAATTTGCCTGCAATCGCCTGGGTTTTCGGGGTGAGCACCTACCCTGGGGCGATCCGGAATTCTGTGGCGAGCGGGCTTGCCACAAGAAGCCTGTTCGCCACGGTCATGCGCGTTTGTCGTCCTACAACCTAGCCGCACCTGACACTTTTCACATCCGTCGGATAGCCCACAAAAGCCGCAATCTTTCAGATTGACAGCGGGTAGGAGGCCCGATATAAAAGCCTCAGTTGTACGACGACATATGACGTTACATATGTCCTACCTAACAAAAATAAAAAGTGATGCCATGAACTTGATCGAGCCCATCAACGCCCAACGCGTTGGCCAAGCGGTAGGCAACTATCGCTGGACCATCTGCGCGATGTTGTTTTTCGCGACCACCGTCAACTACCTCGACCGTCAGGTGCTCAGCCTGCTCGCGCCGCAGTTGTCGACGCAATTTGGCTGGAGCAACACCGATTACGCCAACATCGCGGCGGTGTTCCAGTTTGTGTATGCGATCTCCATGCTGTTTGCCGGGCGCTTTGTCGACAAGATCGGCACCAAGGCAGCCTATGTGATCGCCATTGCGATCTGGTCCACCGGCGCCATCATGCATGCGTTCTCGGTGCCGATGGGCGAGGGCATCGCCGCGGTCAGCGGGGCGATTGGCCTGGCGGTGATCCCGGTGTCCATCGCCGGCTTCATGCTGTCCCGTGCGGTGCTGGCGATTGGCGAGGCGGGTAACTTCCCGATTGCGATCAAGGCCACCGCCGAATATTTCCCCAAGAAAGAACGCTCGCTGGCCACCGGGATCTTCAACTCCGGCGCCAACGTCGGCGCGATCCTGGCGCCGATCTGTGTACCGCTGATTGCCGGGGTGTGGGGCTGGGAAGCGGCCTTCATGGTCATCGGCATGCTGGGCTTTGTGTGGGTAGCGGTGTGGGCGGCAGTGTATGAAAAGCCGGAGCAGCAAAAACGCTTGTCGGCCGAAGAGCTGGCCTATATCCGCAGCGACCAGACGCAGCAGCCATTCACCCCGCCGGTTGCAGGCGCGGCGCAGAAAAAAGTCTCGTGGTTCAAATTGCTCACTTACCGCCAGACCTGGGCGTTTGCCTTCGGCAAGTTCATGACCGACGGCGTGTGGTGGTTCTTCCTGTTCTGGCTGCCCACCTACCTGTCGGCGCAATACGGCATGAAAGGCGCCGATATCGTGATGCCGCTGGCCGTGCTGTACAGCATGACCATGGTCGGCAGCATCGGCGGCGGCTGGTTCCCCAGCTACTTCATGGCCCGTGGCGATGCGCCTTATGACGGCCGCATGAAAGCCATGCTGGTGATCGCGCTGTTCCCGTTGGTGGTATTGCTGGCGCAGCCGTTGGGCTACATCAGCTTCTGGGTGCCGGTATTGCTGATCGGTGTGGGCGCCTCGGCGCACCAGGCGTGGTCGTGCAACATCTTCACCACCGTGTCGGACATGTTCCCGCAGAAAACCGTGGCCTCGGTGGTCGGCATCGGCGGTATGGCTGGCGGCCTGGGCGGCGTGGTGATGACCAAGATCGGCGGCTGGGTGTTCGACTACTACAAGTCCATCAATGACATCCACACCGGCTACATGATCATGTTCGCGATCTGTGCGCTGGCGTACCTGGTGGCCTGGAGCGTGATGAAGACGCTGGTGCCGCGCCACAAGGAAATCACTGACCTGTAAACCCGTGGCGAGGGGAGCCCCCACTACCTCGTCGCCGCAGCGCTGTCGCGCAGCAAACCGGGACCTCTGTGGCGAGCGGGCTTGTCCCGCGTTGGGGGGCGAAGCACCCCTGATGAAGCTGGATGCGGTGTCTCAGGCACTCATCTGCGCCTGGTTTTGGGGCTGCTGCGCAGCCCAACGCGGGACAAGCCCGCTCGCCACAGGTCCGTCGAATCACCCATAACGTTGTGTAGAGACCCATTCCTTCAAGCGCCTTTTCTACAACATGCGCGCCCAGGTCTGGCTGACCAGCTGCTTGCCGAAACTCAAGGTGGGCTCCTCTTCCACCAACTCGAAACCGGCCTTCTGGTAGAGCTTGCGCGCATCGGTCAAGGCGCTCATGGTCCACAGCATCATGCGGGTGTAGCCTGCATCGCGGGCAAAGCGCAGGCATTCGTCCACCAGGCGCTGGCCGATGCCCAGGCCCCGCGCACTGGCATCCACGTAGAGCATGCGCAGCTTGGCGGTGGTCTCGTCATGGCGCACGACGAACACCGAACCCACCACCTCGCCATCCTTCTCCGCGATCCAGCAGCGCTCCCGCGTCGGGTCGAACTCGCGCAGGTACTTGGCGACGATCTCCGCCACCAGCGCTTCAAACTCCCAGTTCCAGTGGTATTCGCGGGCATACAGCGCGGATTGCTGCTGCACCACCAGGCCCATATCCCCAGGCCGTGGATCGCGCAGCAGGTAGCTCGACGTACTGCCTTGCAGCAGCGCCTGGATGCGTTGCATGGCGTCGGTCAGTTGCCGTTGCTGAGGTTCGGGCAGGCCGTCGAGCAGGGCAATGACTTCATCCTGGGTCTGCTGTTCCAGCGGCGCCAGGACCGCGCGGCCGAGATCGGTGAGGTGCAATTGCACCGCGCGCGCGTCGGTGGCGGAGCGGACTTTCTGGATCAGGCCGTTTTTCTCGAAGCCACTGGTCAGGCGGCTCAGGTAACCGGCGTCGAGGCTGAGCATCTGGCACAGGTCGGCGCTGGTGAGGTCACCACGGGACGACAGCTCATACATCACGCGAATTTCAGTCAGGGAATAATCGCTGTGCAGCAGGTGTTCCTGCAGCACGCCGATCTGATGGGTATAGAAGCGATTGAAGCCGCGCACGATGCCGGCGCGTTCCACAAGCAGGGGAGTGGACATGGTGGATGCTCTGATGGTTGCCTGAGTCAATTATATTGTTGCCTCAGGCAAGCATGTCAACGGCTTTGATCACCCATCATCTTCATCCCAGCACTGCCCGCCACCCGTGGGCTCGTCAACATGATCCGAATCGCCATGACCACGCCGATCAGCACCGCGCCCAGGCCCGCAGCCTCCATGAGCGTGGGCCAGCGCCCGTGGAAACCCAGGCCGAGCAGCGTGGCGAAGAGGGATTCGAGGGCGATCAATTGGCCGCTGAGTACCATCGGCAGGCGTCGGGTCGCGGCGTTCCAGGCCCAGGCGCCGACGAGGGTCGACATCACCGCGATGATCAGGCTCCAGGCATAGAGCGGGCCTGCCTGGGAAAGGCCGAAGCCGAGCGTCGGCAGCTTGAACACGCCGAGTACCTGTATGAACGGCAGCAGGCACAGCGTAGCGACGCCGGTGCCAACCATCATCAGAGCAGTCCACAGGCCGGTGGCTTGCGCCGCAAGGTGCGTCAACTGCCTTTGGTTGATCACGCTGAACCACAACCAGAGAGCAACCGCACCCAGGGAAAAAAACAGCCCCGCCAACCAAGAGCGTGTATCCAATGAAGGCTGATGGAAGCTGCTGATGTTCGACAGCAAGAGGCCCACCGTCAGGCATGACAAGGGCGCTGCCAGTCGACGCCACGGGACTGTCCTGGTACTGGCGTTGCCCATCAGCGCCAACAACACCGGCACTGTGCCGATAAACGCCGGGGTCATTACCGGCCCGCCGAATATCACCCCGGCGGCGATGCACACGCCGTAGCCCAGGCAACCCAATGCCCCAAGGGCGGCGGCGAGGTATCGCTGGCCGGGCCGAAGCAAGCGCAGCTGAGCCCGGCATAGCAGCACCCCCATGACGCCCAGCACACCTGCGATCAAAAACCGCACCGCCATCAGGTCATAGAGGCTGTAGCCAGCGGTGACGTAGGGCGCGATAAAGTTCAGCGCCCAGCCGAGTGTCGCGACAATCGCGAGGAGCACGCCGACGGCAGTGGAGGTCTGTGCAGCGTTCATCTGGAGGCATCCATCAGGTAATGGATCCATGGTGCCCAGTCACGCGGGTATGCTACAAACGAGTTCTCGGCCCTGGATGTATAACCTCAGATTATGAATACACTCGGCAAGACCCTACCGCCCCTGGCCAGCCTGTTGCCGTTTGAAGCGGCGGCACGCCTGGGCAGTTTCTCCAAGGCTGCCGATGAACTGCACATCACCCAGGCCGCCATCAGCCGCCAGATTCGCGGGCTGGAAGACAACCTGGGGGTGAAGCTGTTTAGTCGGCGCAACCGAGCGGTGTTCCTGACCCAGGAGGGGCGGGAGCTGGGCAGGGTGGTCGGCGAAGCGTTGCGCAGCATCAGCGAAAGTGCCGTCAGCCTGCGGGTGTCACCGCACAGTCATCGGGTGGTGCTGCTCTGTCAGTTGTGCGAAGCGTTTTATTGGCTGATGCCGCGCCTGTCGACGTTCCACCAGCAATACCCACATATCGAAATCCAAGTGGTGACCTCCACCCGGCCCCTGACGGAGTTCACCAACCACTTCGATGTGGCCTTGCAAAGTACCGGCCGCGCCAGCGGCGCCCATCCGCTGATGTTCACCGCTGCTGACGAAGTGTTCCCGGTGTGCAGCCCTGCCTACCTGCGCACGACAAAACCACTGTCGCTCGCCGGGCTGCAGGCATGCACCTTGTTGCACCACAGCTCCCATCCTCCGCACTTGATGGAGTGGGACCGTTGGTTGCAGGTGTTCGACCAGGCCGTGGCCGCGGATACGCGCGGAGCCACCTTCGACAGTTACCCGCTGATGTTGCAGGCGGCGGTGGAGGGACATGGTGTCGCCATGGGCTGGCGGCGCACCGCGAGCAGGTTGATTGAAACGGGGGCGCTGGTCAGGCCCTGTACCGAGAGTGTGCATTTGCCCGAGGCGATTTCGGTCTACCGGCAGCAGGGCGGCGGCAGTCGGGCCGAGATCACGGCATTGCTCGACTGGCTGAAGGTGCAATTGCAGGGTGAAGCCTGACAGGGGCGTCATCGCCCCTGTCATGCAGCGCTATCGGTTTCGCGTCACCCGCCACACGGTGTTGGCCAGGTCATCGGCGATGATCAGCGCGCCTTTCGGGTCCACCGTCACACCCACTGGGCGCCCGCGGGTCTTGCCGTCGTCACCGCGAAAACCGGTGGCGAAATCAATCGGCTCACCCGATGGCTTGCCGTTGCTGAACGGCACGAAGATCACCTTGTAGCCCACCGGGTTGTCACGGTTCCAGCTGCCGTGCTCGCCGACGAATACGCCGTCGGCAAATTGCTCGCCCATGGCCGGGATGGAGAAGTCCACGCCGAGCGCGGCCACGTGGGAACCAAGGCTGTAATCGGGCTTGATCGCGGCGGCGACTTTGGCCGGGTTCTGCGGTTGCGCGCGCGGGTCGACGTTCTGGCCCCAATAGCTGTAGGGCCAGCCGTAGAACGCACCTTCTTTCACTGAAGTCAGGTAGTCGGGTACCAGGTCGGGGCCGAGCTCGTCGCGTTCGTTGACCACTGTCCACAGTTGGCCGGAGTCGGGTTGAATGGTCAGTGCCGTGGGGTTGCGCAGGCCTGTGGCGTAAGGTTTGTGCGCGCCGGTCGCAGCGTCGATCTGCCAGACCATGGCGCGGTCGATTTCCACTTCCATGCCGCGTTCGGTCACGTTGCTGTTGGAGCCGATACCCACGTAGAGCTGGCGTCCATCGGCACTCACCGCCAGGGATTTGGTCCAGTGATGGTTGATCTGCGCCGGCAGGTCGGTGACTTTGACTGGCGCGCCGCTGGCCTTGGTCTGGCCGTCGGTGTAATCGAAGCGCACCAGCGCATCCTGGTTGGCCACGTAGAGCTTGCCATCGGCAAACGCCAGGCCGTAGGGCGCGTTGAGGCTGTCGGCGAACACGGTTTTCAGCTCGTAGGTGCCGTCACCGTCGGCGTCGCGCAGCAGCGTCAGGCGGTTGCCGCCCTTGACCTTGGTATTACCCTGGGCCTTGATCAGGCTGGCGATCACATCCTTGGGCTTGAGCTTGGCCGCGCTGCCGCCACGGCCTTCGGCGATCAGGATGTCGCCGTTGGGCAGCACCAGGGTCTGACGCGGGATGGCCAGGTCGGTGGCGATGGCCGTGACGCTGTAGCCGTCGGGGACCTTGGGTTTCTGATCGCCCCAGGCAGTGGGCTCGGCGATCTTCATGCTCGGCAACAGGCTGCTTTGTTGCTCCGGCAACTTGGGGTCGGGGCCACGGGCCTGGGTCTTGTCACCTTCGCCACCGCAGGCGCTCAGCAACAGCGCGGCGCTCAACAGGGTCAGTGCGCTGGACGTTTTCATTGGGCGCCTCCCGAACGCAGGCCGGTCCAGGTCGCTGCAAGCGTCAGCACCGTCACGATCACCGACAGCACCAGGCCGGCGGGCATCATGGCGTAGGCGTCCTTGGCATGCTGGAAGGCGTTGATCAGCCCGACGACCCAGGTCGCCAGTAACAGCAGGAAATACGCGAGCGGCTGCCCAGCCTTATGTTGGGCACGCACCAGGTTGACCAGTGCGAACAACAGCGCAAACCCACTGAATACCAACGCCCCGGCGATCAGCCAGGACGCGAAGTTGGCCCATTGAATCTGGTAGGTCTGGGCGTAGGCAATGTCGCTGAGCAAGGCTCCGAGAAACAGCGGCACGCTGCCGGCCAGCAGGGTCGCGTGCAGCGGGCCCGGTGTGTATCGATAGGCGGGGAGGGTTGTCATGGTAAGGCGGCTCCTTGTTGTACAACGCCCCTGGTCGGGGCTGCGCATAGGAAATGAACGCCTTAGGTGTCAGATAGTTCAGCATAATTCGTGTCGAAATATTAAGAATCAGCCTGAAAGCTGGCATGCTCAGGGCCTGACATAAGGAGCCGTCTTCATGCCAACCCTGCACCTGCTGTGCGGCAAGATCGCCTCGGGCAAGTCAACGCTTGCCAAAACCCTGGTGGCCGGACACGCCGCTGTCCTGCTCAGCGAAGACACCTGGCTCGCCCAACTGTACCCCGGTGAAATCCTTTCGATTGCCGACTACCTGCGCTGTGCCCAGCGGATTCGCGGGGTGTTGGGGCCGCTGGTGATCAACCTGCTTGAATCCGGGGTCAACGTGGTGCTGGATTTTCCGGCCAACACCCTGGCCAATCGCGAATGGCTGCTGGGGTTGGCGCAAGCCGCCGAGGTGCCGCATCGGCTGCATTACCTCGAACGGGACGACGCCACCTGCCGCGCCCGGCTGCATGCGCGCAATGCGCGGGGCGACCACGATTTTGCGGCGACGGACGCCGAGTTTGATCTAATCACAAGGCATTTCTGCGTGCCGAGTGAGGAGGAGGGGCTGGTGATCGAGGTGCATCGCTCATGAATAACCCTTCTACGGGCCTCGACGCGGACGGCTTTATCCTCACCGTCGCCGACACCCCCGTGCAGCGTGAGTACCAGCCATTGTTGGCGGATGTCTGCGCCTCGCTCTCGACGGAAGACCTGGGCCTGGACGGCATCTACCTCTATGGCAGCGTCGCAAGGGGCTGCGCCACTCCCGGTGTTTCCGACCTCGACCTCACCCTGGTGCTGCGCGAGCCGGCGACGGCGGATCTATCGGCGCGGCTGGAGGTAGTCCGCTGTGCGCTGGAGCAGCGGCATTCGCATGTCACCAAGGTGGATTTCGATATCGGCCACCGTGCGCAAGTAGTGGCGGCTGAAAACCGCAACAGTTGGGGCTTCTGGCTCAAGCACCAGTGCCGCTGCCTATGGGGCAATGATCTATCGCTGCAGTTCGAACGGTTTCGGCCATCCCGTGACATCGCGCTGGCGGTCAATGGTGATTTCCACACCGTATTGAGCGCCTACCTCACGCGCATCGCCTGCGCCAATACCGAGACAGATCGACTTCGCTTGCAGCGCGAGGCTTCACGCAAGCTGATCAGGTCTACGCAGGTATTGCGTTCGCAAGAGGCGTCGACATGGCCGCACACCCTCGAAGAGCATGTGGCGATGTTCGTCCGGGAGTATCCGCAGCGGATCACGCACATTGCGTTCTTTCTCTTTGAGGCCAGGAACCCTGGCGCCACGCTGGAAAACTACACCACGCGGCTTCGAGCTTTTCTGGACTGGATGGCTTCACCCACCGTAGATACCGTCTTATCCAGCACCGCGTAAAACCCCGCAGCTGTCGAGCCCCGGCGAGGCTGCGTTGGCCGCGACTCGAGCTTGAATCGGCAGCGCGCCTGACGCAGCCTCGCTTGCGCTCGGCAGCTGCTACGGGGGGAGGCCTTGATGTGGATTGGCATTCGTAGCAGCTGCCGAGCCCCGGCGAGGCTGCGTCGGCCGCGACTCGAGCTTGAATCGGCAGCGCGCCTGACGCAGCCTCGCTTGCGCTCGGCAGCTGCTACGGGGGGAGGCCTTGATGGGGTTGGCATTCGTAGCAGCTGCCGAGCCCCGGCGAGGCTGCGTCGGCCGCGACTCGAGCTTGAATCGGCAGCGCGCCTGACGCAGCCTCGCTTGCGCTCAGCAGCTGCTACGGGGGGAGGCCTTGATGTGGATTGGCATTCGCAGCTGTCGAGCCTTGGCGAGGCTGCGTTGGCGTTGTGTCAGACGCGCCGCAAACGCAGCCTCGCCAAGGCTCGACAGCT